>CAZWEA010000001.1:0-54071 GCA_964632635.1 uncultured Cocleimonas sp.
TAACGGTAGCTACTATTCCACCTGACTAAGTGGTAAATAAGAATATTAAAGTCATTGTATTACTGAAACGATTACTGAAAGGTCATTATACTTCCCATTGCTGTTTTAACGTCTTCTGGCGTGGGTGGTTCAACTTCTGATGGGCTGTTTTCAATTCCACCACATTCGAGTAAATGGATGTTTGGCTGACTTTTAGAGCGAATTTGCATAGTCAAAACTTCTAGAATATCGGATGGTGTGCTATCTACTAAGCGAAAGGATACATTATTATAAGGTGGTGCTAATGGTTTTGTATTTCTTGCGATAAGGCGTGTTTCTATACGGCTATTAATAACTTCAAAAGTGTCTGCTTTTATCGTGCGTTTTTCATCACTTACGTTATGAAATCGAATATAACAGAAGGGTTCAAAGCGATTATGGTTGCCGCCTTTATTCTCACCATTTTGAATAAATAAACCTGCTCTGTCGGGTAACACAGATAAGCTTTTATGCAGAACAATTTTAGTCCCTGCTGTTGGGTAAGCGTTTTGTTGATGTATGCGTGAAGTGCTACACGATGTTAAACCAGCCAGAACTGTGACTAGGAGAAGTATTTGATATTTATTCAGAGCGTTCGTATTGAAAGTACTCATGGCTTATCTCCTTAATGATAATTACGGTAAATAGAGTTCCTGCTTACTCTCAAAGCTACGTTGTTGTTGTGTGATTGGATCAATAAATGAAATACTTTTAGCCAGTAGTTGTAATGGGTTTGAGTAATCTTCACCTTTGCAGGTGAGTAATTCAGGGTAAAAAGGATCATTCAAAATGGCAATGCCTAATGACATCATGTGTACGCGTAGTTGGTGTTGTTTCCCGCTTACTGGTTTTAATTTGTACATGGCATAGCTTTCATTGCTTTGTATTAATTCAATATGAGTTTCAGAGTTTATTTCACCGTCCACCTCTTTCATCAAGAAAAACGGCTCTCCTTTTTCAATTCTACTTTTATGTGTTAAAGGTAAATCAAGTTCAGATTTTGCTGCAATCGCATGGTACACCTTATCCACTTGACGCTTTTGAAAAAGTGTTTGATAAGCACCCCGCACTGAAGTATCACAAGTAAACATGACGACACCTGCTGTCTCTCTGTCTAGTCGATGGATGGGGCTAATATCTTCATTTTGATAGCGGTGTTTTAATCGCGCGAGTAGGCTTTCTTTAACATACCGTCCTATGGGTGTTATTGGAATAAAATGAGGCTTATCTACGACAATAATATGCTCATCTTTATAGAGTATTTCCTCATCAAAAGGAATCCTTGTTTCATTGGGGATTTCTCGATAATAAAATAGAAAAAGTTCTTCTTCATAGGCAGAACTTTCACTGAATTGTTTACCTTTTTGATCTACGATATCACCACGAGACATACGCTCTTTGAGAATCTTCTCTCCAATAAAAGGGAAGCGCTCAATTAGAAAATCAAGAATAGTATGCCAATTATTATCCTGTTTTTTAGGAAGCCAGACGCGGCTTGCTGAAACACCATCGCGCATTGGCAGTGGCGATTTTAGTTTTTCTTTTGCTCTATAACGGGTCATTTCAGTATTTAATCGATTGAAAATAAGAATAAGCAGCAGACTAGTATAACCCTGCAAATGTGTTACTGGGTAGCTATATAGCGACTAAAGATTTCTAGGTTTAAACTTTTTTAAGCTAAAGATTTGTTAGCATCTAACCATTTTATAATTCTTTGATCGACCCAATATTCAGGATGAAATGGTGACTTTCCTGTAATAAAGCCGACATGCCCACCATGCTCAGAGAGTTCTAATTGAATACTTTTTGAGAGTTCTTGTTCTTCGGGTACCGTATGCTTCCACATAAAGGGATCATCCTCAGCATGGATGATTAATGTTGGTTTTTGGATGTCTTTTAAAAATTGGCGACTACTACATTGGGTATAATATTCATCTGCTCCCTTGAATCCATGTAGAGGCGCTGTTACTTGATCATCAAAACGATAAAATGTATTGAGTTCATCAATGTTTATATCTAGTGGAGATGGTTTATGACTAAATTTATCTTGGTATTTTTGCTGACAGCGACTAATAAGGTGTTTTTGATAAACACGAGAAAAGCTCTTTTCAAGTCGATCCCCCGCATGCGCTAATTGAAAAGGAACTGAGACGGCAATGGCTGTTTGAGTTTTTGCATTTATGCCATTTTCCCCCAACCATTTTAGTAATACATTTCCACCCAGTGAAAAACCAATTATGGCGAATAGCGGTTGTTGAAATTGAGTTTGAATAGCATCAATCACTTGGTTTAAATCATCGGTATCACCGCTATGATAACTGCGATCAAGGCGATTAACTTCATCACTACAACCACGAAAATGCATAAAAATAGCAACATATCCCGCGGTATCTAATTTTTGCATTAAGGGTTTGGCATAGTGAGAATCCAATGATCCCTCAAGGCCGTGCATGATGAGTACCAGTGGCTTATTTTTAGCACTTGTCATTGCAAGATCAATGAAATCGCCGTCAGCTAATTCTATACGTTGTTTGATAAGTGGAAGTGCAGGGCGCTTCTTAAAGAAGGTTGACCAGAGTGTTTGTGCATGTGGACTTTTTAACCACCAAGGTGCTTGAAAGTCACTTTCTTCTATGGGCATTCAGATACCTTACCAATCATCCTTTGGCTCACATTGATCACATTTAACACAGTTTAATGTTTCACCCAGTTTACTCTTTCTACCCTCTAGCGTTACGACCCATGATCGATTCACAAAAGGTGGATTATGACGTACATGTTGACCATGATGACAATCAAGTTCAGCAACCCAGTCGTTTTCCTCATCCTTATGATAACCTATGATTTTACGTTGCATATATGATTAAACTGTTATCAAAAAGAAAAAGTATAACTGTCTCTTTCTTTTGATGCTATTTGTATTAGGATTAGTAGAAGTACACCACACCAAAGAAGGTTCCAATATGTCATCACTCATTGAAATTAAGCCAAGTGTTTGTCCACTTGATTGCGGTGATGCTTGTAGTTTAAGCGCTACCGTTGAAAACGGTAAACTGTATAAAGTGTCAGGTAGCAAAGCTAACCCTATTACTCAAGGGGTTGTTTGTGGAAAAGTCTCTAAATACTATCCTGAGTTTATTCATGGTGACAGACGATTAACCACTCCTCTTCGCCGTGTTGGAGAAAAGGGAACCCATAAATTTGAGCCAATTAGTTGGCAAAAAGCAATTGACCTTTGTTATTTGGGTATACAAAAAGGGATCGATGAATACGGTGCTGAAAGTGTTATGCCACTTAACTATGCAGGTCCGCATGGACAGTTAGCGGGTGCTTCGATGGATATGCGCTTTTTTTATAAATTAGGTGCCACTCAATTAAATCGATCTCCTTTGTGCGCTGGGGTGCGAAGTCTTTCCTATACGTCTTTATTTGGCACAGCATTGGGTATGCCAATGGAGCAAATGGAACACTCTGACTTGATTATTTTGTGGGGTGTGAATGTAACAACTTCGTATTTGCACATGATGAAAATGATAAAGAAGGCGCAGAAAAAGGGTGCCAAAGTTATCGTTATTGATCCTAAGCAGGTCAAAGTATCTAAAATTGCTGACCTATATTTGCAAATCACTCCTGCTAGTGATGTGTATTTTGCTCAAGCAATGACAGCAGAATTTGATCGTTTAGGTATGATCGATCATCAGAAACTAAAAGGCAAAGTGTCTGGTTTAACAGAATATCTTGCGAATGCTAAGCAATATTCTATGGATAAAGTAGAAGAAATCTGTGGCTTACATTCAAGCCAACTGAGTCAATTTATTGATCTGCTAAAGAATGCTAAACGAATGAGTATGATGGTCGGCGTAGGAGTTGAACGCTCACGCAATGGTGGTTCTTCAATTCGTTCAGCAATGGCTTTATCGGTACTTTTAGGCCAGTTCGGAAAATTAGGTCAAGGACAAATGGGATACTATTCACCTGCATTTAATAAAACGCCCGATCGTTTGCAACGCCCTGATCTTTTGGAGCAGCCAACAAGAACCTTTAATATCGTTGATGCAAGCGATCATATTTTAGATAGAGAAGATAGCACCCCGATTAAAACGGTCTTTATCTATAATCACAATGCCGTTGCAGTTCACCCAGACCAAAATAAAATGATTAAAGCGCTTTCTCAAGAGGATGTCTTTGTTATAGGTTGTGACATCAGCATGACGGATACGATGAAATATGCCGATGTGATACTGCCAGCCTGTAGTCACTTTGAGCACAGTGATGTTTATAGTGCCTATGGACACACTAACTTACAGCGCTCGGAAGCGGTGATTTCCCCTGTAGGAGATGCATTACCAAACACAGAAATATTCAGGCGTTTAAGCCAGCGTTTTGGTTTTGATGATCAAGCATTTAAGGACACGGATGAACAGTTACGAGAACAGGCTTTTGATTTGGCATCTCACAGTGCTAGTGAAAATTTGGTAGCAGAAATAAATACAAAGTCGTCCATAGCAATGGCTGATATTGACCATATTTGGTTGTCTGATTTGCAAGAAAAAACGACTTTATATAATCCAAACCTAGAAAAAGTATATGGATACGGCTTGCCTCGCTATAAGGAAATTAAGACAAAGTATCCTTTTGTGCTGTTGACTCCAGCGGCATTTAACCGTTCTAATTCAACGTTTGGTGCTTGTAAAATAGAACTAGAAACGCTTGATATCAATCCTCATGATGCTAATGAATTATCTATTAATGAAGGTCAGAATGTGAAGTTAACAAACAACTTTGGTGAAGTGGTTTTAAAAGCACGAATTACAAATGAGATTGCAAAAGGAGTCTTACTAAGTCCAAAAGGCAGTTGGCAAGAAAGCAGTCCGACAGGGCAAACAGTGAATGCTCTTATAGATACAAATAGCAAAACAGATATAGGTGATGGTGCTGCTTTTTATGATACTTTTGTTGACTTAGAACCACTTAATAATAACGAGTATGGAAAATCAGTAGGAATCTAACAATTATTTATTGAGACCCCAACTCTGAATTTGTGAGTATTATTACTCATCTAACATCGCTTGTAAGTTAGAAATATACGATTGAGCGGTCTCTTGCATTTCCTCTTGAGAAACTTCTTTTCTGTCAGCCCATTCGAGGTGTTCCTCTGGTAGCTCTTCAAGGAAACGGCTAGGCTCACAGGAGATTTTTTCACCAAACTTATTGCGTGTACTGGCGAAGGTAATGCAAAGCTGTTTTTGTGCACGAGTAATACCTACATAGGCAAGTCGCCGTTCTTCTTCTAAGCCATCTTCTTCCATACTGTTGGCATGGGGTAATATTTCTTCCTCTGCACCGATGATAAAAACATAGTGGAATTCTAATCCTTTAGCTGTGTGCATGGTCATTAGGCTAATGGCATTTTCTTCTTCTTCTTCCTGATTCCTTTCCAGTAAGTCCATTAGACACATATGAGCAATAATTTCAGAGAGAGTTTCCTTGCCCTCACCGCCTTCATATAAGCGCCTTGTCCAATCAATGATTTCATTTACATTTGCCATACGTGATTCGGCTTGTTTATTGGAAGCACATATATTTAATAACCAGTCTTCATAAGCAATTTCGGTGACAATTCGCTCTACCAATTCATGCGGTTTAACCTCATGACTCGCTTGCATAAGATCATTCATCCAGTAAATAAAACCTTGTACACGGGCAACGGCTTTTTGTGATGTGCGCTGTGCAAACCCCATTTCCTGACTGGCTGCAAACATGCTGATTTGGCGTTCATTGGCATAATTGCCCAGTTTTTCAAGAGTATTCGCACCGATGGAGCGTTTGGGTGTATTAATAACACGTAAAAATGCAGCATCATCTGCCGTGTTACCAATCAGACGTAAGTAAGCAAGTATATCTTTAACCTCTGCTCGTTCAAAAAAGGAGGTTCCGCCACTGATTTTATAAGCAATATTATTACTGCGTAAGTAGCGTTCGAATAGTCGGCTTTGATGATTACTGCGATATAAAATAGCCATATCTTGATACTTGGCTTTATCACGAAAGGTATATTTCATAATCTCGCCGATGACCGTTTCTACTTCGTGTTCTGCTGATTTACAGGGAATAATACGAATTTTTTCCCCTTCACCTAATGCACTCCATAGCTTCTTTTCAAAAAGGTGAGGATTATTTGAAATAAGTTGATTTGCACTTTCTAAAATACGTGAAGTTGATCGATAATTTTGTTCTAGTTTTACTATTTTTAGGTTGGGATAATCTTCTTGTAACTGAGCAATATTCTCAGGTTTAGCTCCTCGCCATGCATAGATTGATTGATCATCATCTCCAACTACAGTGAGTTCTTTTCGCATTCCTGTTAATAGTTTAACTAATTCGTACTGACAAGTATTGGTGTCTTGGTATTCATCGACTAATAAGTAACGGAGTTTATTTTGCCACTTTTTGAGGATCTCTGAGTCCTGTTTAAAAAGCTGTAATGGCAGTAAGATTAAGTCATCAAAATCAATTGCATTATATGCTTTTAACTGACGCTGGTAGCGACGATATAATTTGGCTGCATGGATTTCGTGTGCTGAAATTGCTACTTCAAAGGCTTTTTCAGGTGAAATAAAATCATTTTTCCAACGTGAGATAATCCATCGAACATCTTCATCCTTTTCATTAGACTCTTCAGTTGCAGTCTCATTTAAGGTCAGCTCTTTTATGATGGTACTGCTATCTTGGGAATCAAATATTGTAAAACCAGATTTGTAACCGAGTGTTTTAAATTCTTTTCTAAAGATATCTAAACCTAGTGAATGAAAAGTAGAAACAGTCAAACCTCTAGATTCTTCCTTGGTTAATAATTCACTTACGCGCTGTTTCATTTCGCGAGAAGCTTTATTGGTGAATGTAATCGCTGCAATGTTTTTAGCTTCAACATTGACCTGCCGAATTAGCCATACGATTTTCTGTGTTATTACGCGTGTTTTACCACTACCAGCACCTGCAAGTACTAGAAGTGGAGAACCAATATGCTCAACCGCAGCTTGTTGTTGAGGGTTTAAAGTGGATATCTTAGTCACAGAAAGCACAGGTTATTTATTGAAGGGGGTATCTTAATCTTTAGACAGATAAATTGCAGATGTTTATCATGAGAAATGATAGAAAAATTTGTAATTAAACGTTTCTACCGCTAATCCAATCTTTTTGCTTGAAATGATTATGTACCATATAATCAGGGATAGAGCAGAATACTTGCGTTTTAATAATGCATTTCAGTTAGCCTTTTCAAATAAAAATAATAAGAAACCTAATTAATGAATAGAAATATAGCCATTTCTCAAATTAAAGCAGTTCATGATATCCATGAAAAATTGCTGACTCAAGGTCATATTTTGCAAACGGGTGTCGATTTACACACTGTAGATGAACCGCAAGACTATTATGAGTCTGAATTTGGACAGTGGTTATTCAATGAAGATAAGTATCTTAGTCATTTTCTTTGGTATTTTGATCTAAACTATTTATACCGAGAATCACTTGACTCATACAGCGTTCTTTTTACAAAAACTATACAAACATATAATCCAGTAACCCGTAGCAAGCTGTTAGAAAAATTACTGGACTTTGAAGTCAAAACTAAAGTCTTCCTATCGAAATTAGATGAAATTAAACAGTTCTTATCAGATTTAGATGATAATGAATTTAGTAATATGATTAATGAGGAACATAAGGGGTCGAGTTCTCAAAATTTGAATTCATCAGGTTTTAGTGAAGATATTATTAACGATGATCAAACTAAACAAACTGCTCTAATAACTCAACAAAATAGTGAACAACTACAAGCTGACATACTAACCAAAAATACACAGAATCATTTAAGTGAACACCAAAAAACAATACAACAAAGTGTTGAGCAGATGAAGCAGTATTACATCCTAAAACACTATGAAATGGAGTTGGAGCAACACCAAGGTAATAAATTTGAATCGTACTCTGTACAAAAGCAAAAGGCGCTACTTAAGGAACTAGCTCGGATTGATAACTTGTTAATGAATAAAACACATAGTTTAAATGAGTTAGAAGAAGGTGACTTCGATTTTAAGATTGTGCACACTGAGTTATCAAGTAATTCAATTGACCTTGAACTGATGGAAGATAAAAAGTCATCAATGTCCGAGAGTTTACATAAACTAAAGTTAAAACAACGCTTAAAAGACCTAGACCTTGAGAGCCTTTTAAAGCAGTTAGATACATTAAAAGAAGAATTAGAAGTAATTAATTCAGAACAATATGCAATGCAGCAAGAGTTTGATGAATATATGCAGGTGTTGTCAGAAAAACGAACGCAACAAGATGACTTTATTAAGCAACAAAACGAATTTCAAATAAGAGAAGAGCTTCATAAAGAAATTGAAAGTTTAGAGGAGGCATCACTAAGAAATACTGATAGTTTAAAATTAATAGAAATTGAGTTACAAGAATTTCAACAGCAAAATAAATTATCCATAGTGGAGAAACAACAAGAGCTAACCCAACTTGATGAGCAACTGGAAATTAAACAACAAGAGTTGCAAGAGTTTACAGAATCACAAGATATTACAGAGATCCAGGAAGGCTTTAAGGAGCTATCTCAGCTCACTTCGTGAACGTAAAAAACCGTTTTTCCGAGTTAAATGAGCCTGTAACAAAATCTGTGTAATTGCCTATCATTAATCCAAACAGGATAAGGATAGGTAAATTATAAATAGAGAGCTTCTCAAAATCTACGTCATGTATTTTTCTAAAATACTTTGCTGAGTATCTTTTTCTAGTCGTGCACCAAAAGTTGCCACAATTCTAGCAGCAGATTCACTCGCTAATAGACCAGCATCACGATCACTCATTCCTTGAGTTAAACCATACATAAATGCTCCAGCGAACATATCACCTGCACCATTTGTGTCTTTTGCTTTTACAGGGCTAGCCTCGATAAGGATCTGTTTATCTCCTGTGACTATTATGGCACCTTTACTTCCAAGAGTAACAATCACTTTACTGGCTTTTTTTGTCAGATCTGTAACTGCATCGTCTAGTTTATCTTTTCCAGTAAATATACAAGCCTCTTCTTCATTACAAAATAGAATATCAACTCCATCACCAATAATCTCAGTAACACCTTCTTTGAAATAGGACACCATAGCAGGATCAGAGAAAGTGAAAGCTGTCTTCACATCATTATCTTTAGCTGTTTCACGTGCTTTTAAGGCCGCTTTTTGAGAGCTTTCAGAAGTGACAAGATATCCTTCAATATATAGATATTCTGAATTGGCAAGGTCTTCTAAATGTAGGTCTTTTTCCGAGAAGTCAGAGGTTATTCCTAAATATGTGTTCATGGTTCGCTCAGCATCGTCGGTAACCATTACCATACACTTACCTGTTACGCCATCACCTTTGACTTGATCAAGTTTTGTTATAACCCCAGCTTTTGCTAAATCTTTCATGTAAAAATCGCCAGTCTCATCATCAGCAACTTTGCAAGCGTAAAATGTATCTCCGCCAAACTGACTTATCGCAACGATTGAATTTGCAGCAGAGCCACCACCTGCACGTTTTTTTAAGCCAAATTGTTCTTTTAAATTGGCTAATAAGGTTTCTTGTTGGTCTTTTTCGATAAGGGTCATTAAGCCTTTTTCTATACCATTGTCGATGAGGAATTGATCAGTTACTTCAAATTCTTTGTCAACGAGAGCATTTCCGATGCCATAAACGTGATATTTCATTGTAAACCCTGTTAAATAATAAAGTTGCGCTAATCTAACAGATTTGAGAGAAAACTAAAGGTTGATTTACGTTACAATACCCACATTCTATTTAAATCAAGACTTTCACTGTATTTAGCCGTATTAAAGTAAGTCTCAAACAATTTACTGGAGCAATAATAAAATAATATGAATTACCAACATATCAATATTCCTAAAACAGGTGAAAAGATCACCACAAACGCAGACTTCTCTTTGAATGTTCCTGATAAGCCAATTGTTCCTTATATTGAAGGCGATGGTATTGGTGTTGATATTTCACCTGTAATGAAGAAGGTAATTGATGCAGCGGTTGAAAAGGCGTATCAAGGTCAAAAACAAATTCAGTGGATGGAAATTTTTGCTGGAGAGAAGTCAACAATGGTTTATGGTGCTGATGTGTGGATGCCAGATGAAACTATGCATGCAATTAAAGAATATGTAGTGTCTATCAAGGGTCCTTTGACGACTCCTGTTGGTGGTGGTATTCGCTCTTTGAATGTTACATTGCGTCAAGAACTTGATCTTTACACTTGTCTTAGACCGGTACGTTATTACACGGGTACGCCGAGCCCAGTTTGTGAACCAGAAAAAACAGATATGGTTATTTTTCGAGAAAATTCTGAAGACATTTATGCAGGAATCGAATGGGAAAGTGGCTCTGATGAAGTGAAGAAGGTCATAAAGTTTTTACAAGAAGAAATGGGGGTGAGTAAAATCCGTTTCCCTGAAACATCTGGTATTGGTATTAAGCCCGTATCTAAAGAGGGTACTGAAAGACTTGTCAGGAAAGCACTTCAGTATGCTATTGATAATAATCGTCCTAGCCTTACTTTGGTTCATAAAGGGAATATCATGAAGTTCACCGAAGGAGGATTTAAACAGTGGGGTTATGATCTTGCTAGAAATGAATTTGCAGGAGAAGATTTGGATGGTGGTCCTTGGCTTGTCTTTAAAAATCCAAACACGGGTGATGATATTATTGTTAAAGATGTTATAGCTGATGCTTTCTTGCAAAATATATTATTGCATCCTGAAGAATACGATGTGATTGCAACGTTAAATTTAAATGGTGATTATATATCAGATGCACTCGCTGCACAGGTTGGCGGTATTGGTATTGCACCAGGTGCAAACATGTCTGATACGATTGCTTTATTTGAAGCTACCCATGGAACTGCTCCACCGATAGCTGGTCAAAATAAGGCCAACCCAGGGTCAATTATTTTATCTGCAGAAATGATGTTAAGACATATTGGCTGGATTGAAGCTGCCGATCTTGTGGTTAAAGCTTTAGCTGGTGCGATAGTTGCGAAGAAAGTGACTTTTGATTTCTCAGATCAAATGGAGAATGCTACAGAAGTTAGTAGTTCTGAATTTGGTGATCATATGATTAGTCATATGTGATTGTGTATAAGAGCTTAGATAATACGCATTAATTAGGACTATTGCCTCCGTGCAAAGGCCGCAGGATAGATTTACAGGTGATTTAAATGGTTGAAAGTTTAAACCAAAGAGAACATATTTACAGAACTAGCAAGGTTACAAATAGTGTTACAAAGGTTGTAAATAACCAGTCAGGGGATGATTTTGACCAAGATTCTGGTTTGATGGTACAGGAATCCCGCCCAGAAGTAGCAGAACCTAAACGATATATGGTTATACTAGTTAACGATGACTTTACACCAATGGAATTTGTCGTAGAGATTTTACGCCAATTTTTTAGCCATGATGAAGAAAGTGCAACACGAATAATGTTAAATGTTCATACCAAGGGTAAGGGCGTATGTGGTATTTTTTCAAAAGATATTGCAGAAACAAAGGTTGTATTGGTGAATGAGTTTGCACAAGAAAATGAGCATCCATTGTTATGTACAATGGAAAAAGCTTAATCATTTTCTTATTAAAAGGTCTTATTAAATTGTTAATAAAAATTAGATGGGCAGATAAGGAGAGTAAAGATGTTAAGTACAGAAGTTGAATTTTCAATAAACAAGCTATTTAAGGAAGCTCGTGATAAGCATCATGAGTTTGTTACAGTTGAGCATCTTTTACTTTCAATGACAACGAATCCGTCTGCAGGTAAAGCACTACGTGCTTGTGGTGTTGATATTTCTATTTTACAAACAGAGTTAGAAAGTTATATTGAAGAAAGCACTCCTTTGTTAAGTCTGGAAGATCAAAGAGAGACTCAACCTACACTGGGATTTCAGCGTGTTATACAGCGTGCTGTTTATCATGTACAAGCGACAGGTAAGGGTGAAGTTGGTGGAGAAAATATTTTGGTTGCCATCTTTGGTGAGCCTGAATCTCATGCTGTTTTTTATCTTTCTAAACAAAATATGTCACGCTTAGATCTTGTCAACTATGTATCACATGATATTCATAAAGATGAAGCTATGTTGTCAGACTTTAGCATTGATGAGTCTAATGGCTCTGGTGAAAATCAAACCGATGCCAATAACCCTGAAGCAGAAACTGCTGAACCTAAAAAGAGTCCACTAGAGCAGTTTGCTACGAATTTAAATCAATACGCGATTGAAGGAAAAATTGACCCTTTGATTGGTCGTCATGAAGAAGTAGAAAGAACTGTCCAAGTTTTATGTCGTCGCAGAAAAAACAACCCTTTATTGGTTGGTGAATCTGGAGTAGGTAAGACGGCGATTGCAGAAGGTCTAGCTAAACGAATTATAGATAGTGAAGTGCCTGAAGTTTTGGAAGGCTCTACTATTTACTCTTTAGATCTTGGTGCTTTGGTAGCTGGAACAAAATACCGTGGTGATTTTGAAAAACGATTAAAAGCTGTTCTTAATCAGATTAAGTCAGAAGAAAAGGCGATTTTATTTATTGATGAAATACATATCATGATCGGTGCAGGTGCAACTTCTGGTGGCACTATGGATGCATCTAACCTACTTAAACCAATGCTTGCTAATGGCGAGTTAAAGTGTATCGGATCAACTACTTATCAAGAATATCATAGTATTTTTGAGAAAGAGAGAGCGTTAGCTCGACGTTTCCAAAAAATAGATATAAAAGAGCCAAGTATTAATGAAACGATAAAAATACTAAAAGGTTTAAAATCAAAGTTTGAAGAGCATCATGGTGTTAGTTATACAGCTGCATCTTTAGAAACTGCTGTTAAATTATCTGAACGCTACATTACAGATCGTTTTTTACCTGATAAAGCGATTGATGTTATCGATGAGGCAGGTGCTAATAGACAATTACAGCCTAAAAGTACGCGCAAGAAAAAGATCACAGTGGCAGATGTTGAATCTATTGTTGCTAAAATTGCTAGAATACCGCCAAAAACTGTTTCTAGTTCTGATATGGAAGTATTGAAGAACCTTGATGTTAACCTTAAAAGAGTTGTTTTTGGTCAGGATGAAGCTATCGATCAATTAGTAACTGCCGTTAAGTTGTCCCGCTCTGGTTTGCGAGATGATGCAAAACCTATCGGTTCTTTCGTATTTGCAGGTCCAACAGGTGTTGGTAAAACTGAAGTGACTAACCAACTTGCTGAAAACCTCGGTATTGAGATGATACGCTTTGATATGTCAGAGTATATGGAACGCCATACTGTTTCACGCCTTATTGGTGCTCCCCCAGGTTATGTTGGATTTGATGATGGTGGTCTTTTAACAGATGCTGTTAATAAAAATCCACATGCTGTATTACTGTTAGATGAAATCGAGAAAGCGCATCCAGATGTATATAATCTATTGCTTCAAGTAATGGATAATGGAAGCTTAACTGATAGTAGTGGACGTAAAGTTGACTTTCGTAATGTGATTTTGGTAATGACGAGTAACGCAGGTGCAGAAAATATAAGCCGAAGTTCTATGGGCTTTACTAAACAAAATCATTCATTAGATACAATGAAAGCGATCGAAAATGTGTTTTCACCTGAATTCAGAAACCGTCTTGATGGAATTATTCAATTCAAACCACTTGATGAAAAAGTCATCATTTCAATTGTTGATAAGTTCTTGATTCGTCTTGAAACACAGTTATCTGATAAGAATGTAACACTGATTGTTGATGATAAAGCCAAGCGTTGGTTAGCTAAAACGGGGCATGATCCTGTTATGGGTGCTAGACCTATGGAAAGATTAATACAGAAAAGCATTAAACGTCAATTGGCAGATGAATTACTCTTTGGAAAACTTAGTAAAGATGGTGGTACGGTTAGAATTACTGAAGCAGATAATGAACTAGCTTTATCATTCGAAGAAATGGCTGTTCCTGCTTAAAGAATATTTGATTAGATCTATTCTACATTTCTTGTAGAAAGCCATGTTAGAAGTTATCCGATAATTCAAACATTTTGAAAGATTTATAAACACGCCTTGTAGGCGTGTTTATTCCTATTTAAACTTAACTTTAATAGCAAAAAGAGAGAAGCAAGAAGGTTTTTTACTTTTCGAGTTCTCGATGTTTGACAATGACAGAGTCTTTATACTTATTTCTAAAGTATTTTGCCAGTTGTTCAGTTAGGTATACGGAACGATGATGGCCTCCTGTACACCCAATTGAAACAGTTAAGTATGATCGCTGTGCTTCAATAATATAGGGAACCCACTGATCAATAAATGACACCAGCTCTTGTTCCATTTTAATGACCAGCTCTTGTTTTGATAGCCACTCAATTACTTCTTTTTCTAAACCTGTGTGAGACCGTAATTCAGGTATCCAATAAGGATTTGGAAGACAACGAACATCAAACAAGTAATCTGAATCCCTTGGTGTTCCATATTTAAAACCGAAGGATTGAAACATTAACGATAATGGTTGTTTTTGATTGTTACAAATACGAGTAATGATTTGGGATGATAGTTCATAAATAGTGGTAAAACTGGTGTCTATTTGTATATCAGCAATTTCTCTAATCGGTGCCAGAACTTCATATTCTTTTACCAGTGCTTCTCGCAAGGTAGTTCCTGGGCTAGACAGGGGATGTTTATGTCTTGTTTCATCATATCTTTTAATAAGAACAGCTTTACCTGCATATAAATATACAATATCTGTCTTATATTTTTCTTTTAACGGAGCTACTATCTCAGCTAAGCTTTGAATGTATTCTTCACCACTTCGAATATCAATTCCAACGGCTACCTTATTGTGTTTTTGGAGGCTTTTTGTTTCGAATAAATTGGTGAGTAGCTCAATTGGTAAATTATCAATACAATAGTAACCTTGATCTTCGAGGGTATTAAGAACTAGTGATTTCCCTGCACCTGACATTCCACTTATAATAACGAGATGCATTAATTGGTTTCCGAATTTAAAAGTTTTTCAAAATACTTAGTGAGTAATTCGATATTTTCTGAGTCTATTAGTTTACTCAGCTTTTCTTTCTTTAGTATGTTTTTATTAATGTTTGATAATACCTTTTTAAAGTTATCACGGTTATTTTCAGGTATAAGAATACCCAAAAATACTCTAATATCTTGTTTATCGGCGGAATTGAGTTTAAGCCCTTTTTTTAAAATAATTAAAGCCGCTCGAGTATTAGTAATTTGCAGGTGAGCTCTTGGAATAGCTACTCCATTACCTATATAGGTATCTCCTAGCTTTTCTCGAGCAATCAAAGCATCGAATATATCGTTTTTACTAACTTCACATTGTCCTTTAGTAAGTAATTTAGTCAAGGTATCAAAAATACATTTTTTACTTTCAGATTTTTTGAGTAATTTAACACGATTAGGTTCTAATAAAGGTTGATAGTTTAAATCTGGCATAAGTATTTCAGGCACCTCAAATCAAGATAAGATTATAAGGAAGAGGTGCCTGAGTTTAAAGTATAATTTAAGCGTATTGATCCATAGCAATATTTCTATGGTTACCTTCATTTCTATGATGACTTCTTAGCTTTTCTTTGTGTTTAAGAATTTGTCGATCCAGCTTGTCAGCTAGTAAGTCGATTGCTGCATACATATCATGCCCCGTTGCATCTGCAAAAATATTATTTCCACTAACATTAATTGAGGCTTCTGCCTTATTATTGTGTTTTTGTACTTCTAGAATGATGTGGATATTTAGAACTTGGTCAAAATGACGTTTAAGACGTGTTACTTTTTCCCGGATATAGTTATTGAGTAATGGGGTTACGTCTATGTGGTGACCAGTAATATCTAATTGCATATTATTCACTCCTATCTTTAGGTTATACGACTTTTTCCTGAAAGCCCTTTCAGAAAGTCGCGATGTGTGAAGTTTTAACGTTACCTTGGTAAAAGAAACCTCCTCAAGCAAACACTTTTCTATCATGAGAAGAAGGTATAGCTTGTGCTTCACGGTATTTGGCGACGGTTCGTCGCGCTACTTTGATTCCCTGCTGATTTAACAGGTTTGTCAATTTGTTGTCACTTAAGGGTTTAGTAGGGTCTTCTTTATTGATTAGGTTTTTTATCATTGCACGAATAGCCGTTGAAGAACACTCTCCACCTGTATCTGTACTGACATGGCTAGAAAAGAAGAATTTGAATTCATAAACTCCACGTGGGGTATGCATGAATTTTCGAGTTGTCACTCTGGAAACTGTCGACTCATGGACATCAAGTTGAGTAGCTAAATCACTTAATACAAGAGGTTTCATCGCTTCTTCACCATATTGAAAGAAAGCTTGTTGTTTTTCGACTATTGCTTGCGCCACTCTTAAAATTGTGTCGTTACGGTTTTCTAAGCTACTGATGAACCAGCGAGCTTGTTGTAGATTCTCTTTAATGTACTGACTTGTTTCTTTTTGAGTTGTATTTTTGAGCATATCTACGTAATAGTTGTTAAGTTTTAACTCTTGCTGTGTGCTTCCATTGAGTGTAATTGCCCATTTACCTTTTATTTTTTTAACAAATACATCAGGAACAATATAGTCTGTAGAAGATGTATTAAAAGTACTCCCAGGCTCTGGGTCTAGAGAACGAATTAACTGAATGAGTTCTTCTAGAACAGTATTATTAACTCTCAAAGCTCTCTTTATACCTGTATAGTCTCTTTTTTTTAGTAAGTCCAGATGTTTTTTTAGTAATCGATGTGCTTTTTTATATAAAGGATGGTTTAAATGATGTTGTTTGAGTTGTAGTAAAAGGCATTCATCTAGTGATCTCGCACCTACCCCAGAAGGGGATAGATGTTGGATATAGGTTAGTACTGCTTCAACTTCATCAAAATCAATAAACAAAGTGTCTTTCAATGATTCATGTATTTGTTCTAAAGGTTCCTTTAAAAAGCCATCATCAGCGATGTAATCGATAATTAATCGTGCTATTTCTTTATCAAGATCAGACAGGTTTCCAAGCTCAACTTGCCATAATAGATTTTCATGTAAGCCTTGGGATTCGGAGTGCATGGTTTCAATAAAGTCCGAGGTGCTTGTAGAAGTATCTGTATTGGTAACTTTCCATTCAGGGTCATAAATGTCATCCCAGTTTGCATCAATATTTAGATCTTCAGGAATTGCATCACTAGATGATTCTATATCATCTGCTTTACAAATATTATTTTCTTCATGAGACAGCTCTTCAGTTTGTCTTTCTAATAGAGGGTTGGTATCTAATATTTCTTGAACTTCTTGTTCTAATTCTACTGAAGATAATTGTAATAAGCGTATTGCTTGTTGCAACTGGGGGGTCATGGACAACGATTGTCCAAGTTTTATATTGAGTCCCTGCTTAATCATTATGAATTGTAAATGCTCTTTTTGTTTTATCTTTATTTTCTATATAATTGTAGCAGGTGTTATGAAAAAAATATGAATATCTGATTGATGGTATGAATCTTGCTTAAACATCCAATGATTCAATGGCACCCCCACTGTTTTTATACAATTGTGATGTTACTCAAGAGTAAAAAAGGCTTCGATCAGTTTTTAATAAAAGTAAAGGTCATAATTACAGTTTGAAATCTTTACCAAGGTAGATTTCTCGTACTTGGTCATTTTCAAGTATTGATTGAGGTGAGCCTGCAGCTAATATACTGCCATTCCCTAATACGTATGCTCTGTCACATATACCAAGTGTCTCTCGAACATTGTGATCAGTGATAAGAACACCTATTCCTCTATTTTTAAGGTGTGATATTATTTTTTGTATTTCTATTACAGATACAGGATCTACTCCTGCAAAAGGCTCATCTAGCAAAATAAAAGAAGGTTCTGTTGCTAAAGCTCTTGCTATTTCAACACGCCTACGTTCACCGCCAGATAAACTAATCCCCAAAGAGTCTCTGATATGTGTAATTTGAAACTCTTCAAGTAGACTTTCAAGTTTGTCTTGTCGAGATTGCTTGTTGAGATCCTTACGTGTTTCTAATATGGCGTAAATATTATCTGCTACAGTTAGCTTGCGAAATATACTGGCTTCCTGCGCAAGGTATCCAATACCATGCCGTGCTCGTAGATGCATACTCAGTTTAGTAAGATCAATTGTTTTATCTTTTGAATTAAGTGTTACAGAGCCCTTATCGCATGCAACTAGACCAACAACCATATAAAAACAGGTGGTTTTTCCAGCTCCGTTAGGACCGAGTAGCCCAACCACTTCAGAGCTATTTATTTCAAGAGAAATACCTTTTAATATTTCTCTTTTTCCGTAACTTTTGTGAAGCTCGTTTGCAATTAATACACTCAAGATATAGATCCTGCTAATTGATTATTTTTTACCATTATTTAGGAAACTACTTAGCCTATAGTTTATTTAGATTTATTAGTAGGATAAAAAATGGCTTTAACACGACTTTTCCCAGGGGTTTTTTTATTACCCGCTCTAAGTTCACCAGTGCGAGTTGAGTAATCAATATGATTGCTACTGAACTTATCATTATTTTGTGAAATAACGGCATTGCCATCAAGGACAATTTTCTTTTCCTTGATTAAATAAATAACACGGTTAGCCTTTCCTTTAGCAAGTTTTCCATCATCCATTTTCTGCTCAAAACTAACAGGAGAACCGTTGGCAATGATTTTGCTTATTTCATTATTCGGTGCTTTTATTTCTATTTTGTTAGCCCGAATTTTTAAACTTCCTTGTACTATGGTTACATTACCTTCATAGATAGCAAAGCCTTTGTTTTTGTTGAATACAACACTATTGGCATCAATGTGAACTGGTTTTTCAACATCATTCTTAAGTGCTATGCTTGGAGATGTAATGAATAATGTGAAAGCTACGAAAGATTGTGTGATTACTTTGGATTTACTTAGCAGGTATGAATTCAGTATGTACATTTTGTTTAATCCTCAATTCCTGTTTGTCTAGATGGGTGCTAAAGCCTACGCCTTTTATTTTGCCCATGTCAGAAGTGAATACCAATTTCTTATCTGTGGACAGTACTTTTTCTATTGGGTTATAGATTAAATCATTTGTTAGTAATTTAAAACTATCCAGTGGCTTAGAACCCATTTTTATGACAGAAACATCCCCTGTTAACTGTATTGAGCTGTTCTTTTTATCCTGCAATGCCGTTTTAGCATTTAAAGTAATGATAGAGTTATCGATTCCCCTTGCCTTCAACTCAGGACTAAATATTTCACTTGCACCAGTGACTTGTTGGTGTACTAAGTGGCTACCTTTTAATTGATAACGCATTGTTCCATCAGCATAGGTGTTAAGTAAAGTGAAATCACTAAGATAATAATCAATTCTTTTAACATTTTTGCTGAAATCAAAGTCTCGATAAGAGAGCCATGTTGAATTTAACCATGTAAAAACAACAAGAACCATAATGGCAAAAAGCAAAAAGAGTAGGCCACTTTTATTCATATTTGTAGTTTGTCTGTCTGATAACTAATCAGTGAAAAGATAATTATTGTATAAGTTGTCAAGTTTCTCTTGAGCATTAAGAAGCAGTTCACAAACTTCGCGAACAGCTCCTTTTCCTCCAGATTGTGTACTTGTCCAGTCAGCATGTTTTTTTACAAACCAGTTTGCATTTCCCACAGCAATAGATAATCCGACTTGGCTCATAATGGGAAGGTCGATAACATCATCTCCAACATAGGCTATATTTTTCTTATCTAGTTTGGTTTTATTTAGTAAATCTTCAAATGCAGGGATTTTATCACGATAGCCTTGGTAAATGAGTTCAGATGATAAACCTAAGTTCTTAGCACGCTTCAAAACTAGGTTTGACTTTCGTCCTGTTATTATTGCCACTTCAATATCATTATCTAATAGCAAGCGAATGCCGTGACCATCAAGTGAATTAAATGCTTTAAATTCCTCACCTTGATTATCGAAATAAAGACTGCCATCTGTTAAAACACCATCAACATCAAAAATAATGAGTTTAATTTCTTTTGCCAAATGGCTAATCGTGTCTGTGATATCTGAACTAAAAGGTAACTCCATTAAACAATTCCCGCTTTAAGTAAGTCATGCATATGGATGATTCCCATGACTTTATTTGACTTGTCAACCACAGGTAACACAGTGATTTCTTTATCCTGCATTTTGTTAACAGCATTGACTGCTAATTCATTAACATTGGTT
The DNA here is from genome assembly GCA_964632635.1 of uncultured Cocleimonas sp. GTDB lineage: Bacteria > Pseudomonadota > Gammaproteobacteria > Thiotrichales > Thiotrichaceae > Cocleimonas. The sequence goes on from CAZWEA010000001.1 coordinate 20,279, forward strand.
GTAATACAATCCGAATGAGTGACATCACCAATATTTACATGTTTTAAGTCGACTCCGTCTTCAAAGGCACGACGTAAATCACCATCCGTAAATATACCAAGAAGTTTGTTATCTTCATCTACCACAAGAGTAGCACCTAATTTTTTACCAGTAATTTCTAAAATTGCATCTTTTAATGACGTTTTAGCTAGACAGAGGGGCATATCATCGTCGCTGTGCATAATGTCTTTCACATGCACTAACAACCGTTTTCCAAGACGACCACCGGGGTGTGAACGCGCAAAGTCTTCTGCTGTAAAACCTCGGGCTTCTAATAGAGCAACAGCAAGCGCATCGCCCATTACTAATGTAACGGTGGTGCTTGATGTAGGTGCTAAGCCCATTGGACAGGCTTCTTTTTCAACCGCTATATCAAGATGAAAGTCAGAGATTTCGGCTAGTGGTGATTGTTTGTCGCCAGACATTCCAATTACCGTAGCACCTAATCGTTTAACTAAAGTAGCAAGTGTTATTACTTCTTCGGTAGTACCTGAGTTTGAAATACTGATTACGACATCTTCTCCTGTGATCATGCCTAAGTCACCATGTAAAGCTTCGCCTGGGTGAACAAAGAAAGCAGGTGTTCCTGTACTGGCAAGGGTCGCAGCTATCTTATTACTGATATGTCCTGATTTGCCCATACCAGAAATAATGACACGACCTTTACACGCTAAAATAGCTTTACAGGTATTTTCAAAATTCATATCCAGGCGATTATTCAGAGCCTGAATGGCACTTGCTTCAATCTCTATTACTGCTTTAGCTAGCCCTATAAAATCAGGGTTCTTATCAGATTGTGTCATTCTGAAATCCTTATTGAACTGTTTGGTAGAAAAGGAGCGCCTCATAGGCTATAAAAGCAATTAGAAGGATAATCCCTTTATTACGTGTGAATTTACCCTTTGATCCTTTAAAACATCCAAAGCTAAAGACTAAAAGCACCACGGTTAAAATCAACATAACAAGGATATCTCTACTTAATACCTCAGGTGGTAATTTTAGTGGTTGTATTAGACCAGGCAAGGCAAGAACACCTAAGGTATTAAAGAGGTTAGAGCCCACGATATTACCAACAGCTAGGTCAGTTTCTCCTTTTCTAGCACTACTAATTGTTGCGGCTAACTCAGGAAGGCTGGTTCCAATTGCAACGATAGTTAAGCCTATAATTAGATCACTAACACCCAGTTGACTCGCTATATTAGATGCTCCCCATACCAACATTTTTGAACTTACAAGTAATAACAAGAGACCCACAATGGTCCAAATAATAGATTGCTTTAACGGAAGTTCATCTGGTAATTCTTCTAAAGTTTCTTCAATTAATGGGTCATGCTCATGTTGCCTAACCTCTTTCTTCGCAGAGAGAATCATCCACGTCAATATTAAGGCTAGCGTGATAACTAAAATAATGCCATCAAATCGTGAGAAAAAACCATCTGACATTAGATACCAAGCAAGTACCGCAGAAAAAAGTACTAAGGGTAATTCTTTTTTTAATAAACTTGAATGAACAGGTAATACAAAAAATATAGCCGTGATGCCAAGAACCATTGTGATATTGGTAATATTAGATCCAATCGCGTTACCAATACCAAGGCCGGGGTTTCCTTGCAACGCAGCGACACCTGAAACTAACATTTCTGGTGCTGAAGTACCCAAACCTATAATTAACATTCCTATAATTAATGGGGATATACCCATTGTTCTGGCAATACTGGAGGCACCATCAATAAAACGATCAGCACTCCATATAAGCAATACAAGACCAACCAGAATGGCTGCAATATAAGAAATAAGCATATAACATCTATTATAAAATAAACAAAGGATTATACAGAAAAACGCTTAAGGGAAATAAAAGAATAGTATTATTAATCGTGTTTAGATGAAAGATCAGACCATCTATCATTTTGAGTTATATATTAGAATAATTAAAGATTAAGTTATATTCTGTGTGCTTTATATATGAAGAACATATTATTAAATTAAGATTTCAACTATTTTGACATGATAGTATCATGCGTTACATTGTTTTTAGTAAAGGTAAGTATTTATGAAAGTCGCATTAATTACAGGTATCTCAGGACAAGATGGTTCATATCTTGCAGAGTTTTTATTAGATAAAGATTATGAAGTACATGGAATAATTCGCCGAGCTTCTTCTTTTAACACGCAGCGAATTGATCATATTCATGATCATGATAATTTACACTTACATTATGGTGACTTGACCGATACATCAAATTTGGTTCGGATCATTTCAGAGTGCCAACCTGATGAAGTTTATAATTTAGGCGCGCAATCACATGTTGCGGTATCTTTTGAGTCTCCAGAATACACGGCAGATACTGTTGGTATAGGTTCTTTAAGAATCTTAGAGGCTATTCGAATTCTTGGTCTTGAGAAAAAAACACGTTTTTATCAAGCGTCCACTTCTGAATTATTTGGTGAAGTACAAGAAACACCGCAAACAGAAACAACGCCTTTTTATCCTCGTTCTCCCTATGCGGCTGCCAAACTATACTCTTATTGGATTACAGTTAATTACCGTGAAGGTTATGGCATGTATGCTTGTAATGGTATTTTATTTAATCATGAATCCCCACGTCGTGGAGAGACCTTTGTTACGCGTAAAATTACACGCAATATGGCAAATTATGCGCAGGGAATAGGGTCTGTAATTGAGCTTGGAAATATGGATGCATTACGTGATTGGGGTCATGCTAAAGATTATGTACGGATGCAATGGTTAATGCTTCAACAAGATCAACCTGATGATTTTGTAATTGCTACGGGTGTTCAATATTCCGTGCGTGATTTTGTAATAGCTACTGCTAAAGAACTTGGAATAACACTTGAATTTACAGGTGAGGGCGTAGATGAAGTTGGCGTTATATCTGCTATTGAAGGAGATAAAGCACCTGCATTAAAAGTTGGCGATAGAATGATTGAAGTGAATACTCGTTTCTTTAGACCAACTGAGGTTGAAACTCTTTTAGGTGATCCTACAAAGGCAAAAGAAAAGCTTGGTTGGATTCCTGAAATAACATTACAAGAGATGGTTTCTGAAATGGTAGTTAACGACTTAGAAGAAGCAAGAAAAACTGTCATGCTAAAGGAAAATGGATTCGATGTTTCGATTCCACATGAGTGAAAACTATGTCTAATCTGAAAAAATCTGATGTGATCTATGTTGCTGGCCATAGAGGTATGGTTGGCTCAGCAATAATCCGTCAATTAGCAAAAATTGGCTGTAATAATATTATTACTCGTACCCACTCTGAATTGGATTTGTGTGATCAGTCTGCAGTGAATAGCTTTTATTCTGAGAATAAAATCGATGTTGTCATTTTGGCGGCTGCTAAAGTAGGTGGGATAGTAGCTAATAATTCTTATCCTGCTGAATTTATTTATCAGAATCTGATGATTGAAGCGAATATTGTGCATGGCTCATGGCAAGCAGGTATTACAAACTTATTATTTTTAGGGTCATCTTGTATTTACCCGAAAATGGCAGACCAGCCAATGTCTGAAGATGCATTATTGACAGGGGTTTTAGAACCGACCAATGAGCCTTATGCTCTAGCAAAAATAGCTGGAATAAAACTTTGTGAGTCGTATAACCGTCAATATCAGACTGATTTTCGATCCGTTATGCCGACAAATCTTTATGGTGAGAATGATAATTTCCATCCTGAAAATAGCCATGTAATTCCTGCAATGATGCGCCGCTTTCATGAGGCAACACAGTCTGCCTCTAAAGAAGTGGTTGTTTGGGGCACAGGAAAACCGATGCGTGAGTTTTTGTATGTGGATGATATGGCAGCTGCCTGTGTTCATGTTATTCAGTTAGATAAAGGCTTATATGAAAGGAATACTCAGCCAATGCTATCCCACATCAATGTAGGTACGGGAGTAGATTGTACTATTAGAGAGTTGGCTGAAACGATGGCAAAAGTTGTTGGATTTAAAGGTGAAATTGTATTTGATAGTAGTAAACCAGATGGTACACCACGAAAATTAATGGATGTATCAAGGTTAGAGGCATTAGGTTGGCAAGCAAAGGTCTCATTAGAAGATGGTCTAAACTCTACTTATCAATGGTTTTTAGAAAATGAAAGTGTCATTAGAAGATAACAATAGCGAAAGTTGCTAAGTTAGTTTATTGCGAGGTTTTATTATGAAAATTGTCCCTATTATATTATTAGGTGGTTCTGGTACGCGACTATGGCCTGTTTCTCGTAAAAACCATCCCAAACAGTTTTTAAAGTTAACAGGTGACCAGACTCTTTTGCAGGCGACACTTTCTCGTCTACAGGGGATAGATAATATAGAAACACCGATTGTGTTATGTAATGAAAATCATCGATTTACAGCTGCTGAACAATTACGTGAAATTTATGCTGATGATCTCGGGGATATTATCCTGGAACCAGTTGGTAAAAATACAGCGCCTGCAGTAGCTATTGGTGCGTTGCGGGCACTTCAGCAATATGAAGATGCAATATTACTCGTTTTACCAGCAGATCATGTCATAAAAAATACTGAAGCATTTCAAGATGCGGTACGATTTGCAGCAGAATCTGCTAATAAAAATAAACTGGTTACTTTTGGCATTGTTCCTACTAAAGCAGAAACTGGATATGGTTACGTCAAGCGTGGTCAAGAAATAGAGAATGCTTTACATGAGGTCGCAGAGTTTGTAGAAAAGCCTGACTTAGAGACGGCAGAAATTTATGTTCATTCAGGAGACTATTACTGGAACAGTGGTATGTTTATGTTTAATGCAAAGACATATATTGATGAACTAGAACAATTCCAACCCGAGATGCTAACTTGCTGTCGTCAATCTTTAGATAAATCGAAGCATGATCTTGATTTTATTCGTCTTGATAAAGAAACATTTGCCCAGTGTCCTGCAAATTCGATTGACTATGCTGTCATGGAAAAAACAGACAAAGCGGTTGTTGTGTCTCTTGATGCAGAGTGGAGTGATGTAGGCTCATGGGATGCGCTTTGGGAGATTGAGAAAAAGACTAAGGATGGTAATGTTGTGCGGGGTGATGTTGTTACACATGCTAGTAGTAATTGTCTTGTTAGAGCGGAAAGTAAATTAGTCACTTTGGTTGGTGTTGATAATTTGGTTGTTATCGAAACCAAAGATGCTGTATTAGTCGCAGATAAAGATTCTGTTCAGGATGTCAAAGAAATTGTTGAGCAGCTAAGAACTGACAAGCGCAGCGAGGCTGAATTACATCGAGAAGTTTATCGTCCCTGGGGAAAGTATGATGGTGTAGATGTTGGTGAACGCTTTCAGGTAAAAAGAATAACGGTAAACCCAGGTGAAGGTACTTCAGTACAGATGCATCACCATCGCGCAGAACATTGGATAATTGTTAGTGGCATGGCAGAAATCACCTGTGATGATAAGACATTTTTGTGTAGTGAAAATCAGTCTGCTTTTATACCGCAAGGCTCAACTCATCGTATTGCTAACCCAGGTAAGCTCCCCATGGAAATGATAGAAGTCCAAACGGGTAGTTATCTAGGGGAAGATGATATTGTAAGATTTGAAGATATGTATGGTCGCTCCGATTGATTTAAGAATAAAAATAGCTGTGATTAATCTAATATGGCACCCCCCCCTTTTTTAGATAATTCTAGTTTCTCAAAGTGAATAGAATCATGGGGTGGCAGTAAACTTAAAGAAAACTTATTATGAATAAATTAACTTGTTTTAAGGCTTATGACATCCGTGGCAAGCTCGGAGAAGAATTAAATAGTGACATAGCCTATCGAATTGGGCGAGCCTATGGAGAGTTCTTAAAGCCGAAAAAGGTTGTTGTCGGTGGAGATATTCGTAAAACCTCTGAGGAATTGAAGCAATCTCTTGCTGAAGGTTTAATGGATTCAGGAGTCGATGTGATTGACCTCGGTATGACGGGAACGGAAGAGATATATTTTGCGACATCACACCTAAAAGTTGATGGAGGAATCGAAGTAACAGCCAGTCATAATCCAATAGATTTTAATGGAATGAAGCTAATTAGAGAAGATTCTAAACCTATCAGTGGAGATACAGGCTTAAAAGAAATACAAAGTTTAGCTGAAAAAAATTCATTTTCTGAAGTAACTAATAAAGGTTCAATCAGTAAACAAAGCTGTATGGATGCTTATATTGAGCATTTATTCACATATATTGACTTAGACAATGTTAAGCCTCTTAAGTTAGTCGTGAATGCGGGTAATGGGTCAGCAGGGCCTGTAATAGATGCGATTGAAGTTGAGTTTAAAAAGCGTGATGTTCCGATTACTTTTATCAAAGTTAACCATCAGCCTGACGGAAGCTTCCCAAATGGAATTCCTAATCCTTTACTTATAGAAAACCGTGCTGATACCTCAAATGCAGTAATAGCTCATAATGCAGATATGGGAATTGCATGGGATGGAGATTTTGATCGTTGTTTTTTATTTGATGAAATGGGTGGTTTTATTGAAGGCTATTACATAGTTGGTTTATTAGCTGAGGCGTTTTTATCTCAAGCACCAGGCTCAAAAATCATTCATGATCCTCGTTTGACTTGGAATACCATTGATATTGTTGAAACCAATAAAGGAACTCCCATTTTATGTAAAACTGGGCATGCTTTTATAAAAGAAAGAATGCGTCAGGAAGATGCGATTTATGGTGGGGAAATGAGTGCACATCATTACTTTAGAGACTTTGCATATTGTGATAGTGGTATGATCCCATGGTTGCTTGTTGCTGGATTATTAACATCAAATGCTAAATCTCTGTCGAGTATGGTGAAGGATCGGATTATAGCTTACCCTTCTTCAGGAGAAATTAATTTCAAAATAGAAAATCCTGCAGAAGCTATTGCAGAAATCATTAGTAAATATAAACCTTCTGCAATACACGTAGATGAAACAGATGGGATTAGTTTAGAGTTTGAAAAGTGGCGATTTAACCTTCGTTCTTCAAATACTGAGCCTGTGGTTCGGTTGAATGTGGAATCAAAAGGCGATATTGAGCTAATGAAGGCTAGAACTGAGGAGTTATCTTCTTTTTTAAAAGATAAGTAAAAGCCACAAAATTACTGTTTAACAGCAGTAATACACCGTGTATCAAGCTTATGTGTATAACATTTGCTCATTGGATTGACGCGCAAAAAACCTACTGCTATACATGGATATAAGACTTTAAAATAATGTTGTTTTAAGGTCATTAAAGAAAGAAATTAAAAGTTAGTAAATTATTTATACCCGTCGAGGGGTACACGAAATGGATTTCGTATTTATAATAACCTTTGTGCTGTGTTTTGGTGCACTTTGGTTATTCATCAAGTATGCCGAACAACTTGGCCTTTATGATGTTCCTAATATTAGAAGCATGCATAAACAAGCTACGCCAAGTAGTTCAGGTATTGCTGTGTTTATTGCTGTATTTATCGTTTCTATCTTTGCAGATATGGGAGACTATGAAAACTATAGCATGTTGATAGTGGCTGTTTTTATGGTTTTTTTATTGGGAGTCTTTGATGATATTAAAAACTTTCCTGCAAAATACAAATTAATTGTAATTGCTACAGCTGCATTAATGACCAGCTTTGATAATATAATAGTCTGGAATGCTGGTGTATTCTTTGGTTACAAAATAGTTCTTGCTTGGTATATAGCGATACCTTTCACTATATTCGCGATTACTAGTTTTACGAACTCTTTCAATTTGATTGATGGCTTAGATGGTTTAGCAGGAACGTTAAGTATTATTATCCTCAGTGCTCTATGGTATTTAGGATATACACACAATGACTTCTTATTATTTGGAATTCCCTCATTAATCATACCTGCAATGCTGGCTTTCTTATATTTCAATTGGAATCCAGCTAAAACGTTTATGGGTGATAGTGGATCATTAACACTAGGTTTTTTAATTGCCATCCTAAGTATTCGGTCACTTAATTATGTTGAACCGATGATGTTACTTTACCTTGTCGCCCTACCTGTAATAGATACGATAGTGATTATTATCAGAAGGAAAAAGGCAGGTTATTCAATTTTCAAACCAGACAAAAATCATTCACATCATGTGTTTCTTAGAATATTTAACGGTAACGTCAAAACAGCAGTGACTGTTTTAGCGATGATTCAGCTAATTTATGTTTTATTTGGGATAACTTTAGCAAGTAGTTTGCCTCAAGAGGTTTTATTGTTGATATTTGCCGTGAATGTTGTTGGGTGGTATTTATTCCTTAGTAGAAAGAGTTTCTATCAGGCTCAAATAGAGGTATAAAATATCTATATGTTGACCTGAGGTATCACGTCAAACGATTCATTCAATTTCGTTAAATAGACGACGAATCCACTGTACCCTTTGCTCTAGTTCTTTCATTGTTTCATATTCAAAGTACAATTTATCCTGTCCTTTGATTTTAAATTCCCAAGGTCGTTTTTGTACTAAGCCCATGATCTTCATTGGATCGATACTAGGTTTTTCATTAAATAAAATTCGTCCGCCTTCCTCACCCATATCAAGTTTTAATATTCCTAGCTTTTGAGCAATTTGTTTGAGACGAGTAACTTCAAATAAATTATTAACTTGATCGGGTAATAAACCAAAGCGATCAATCATTTCTACCCGTAATTCACGTAGTGCTTCGGCATCTTTTGCACTGGCGATACGTTTATACATAATGAGGCGATGATGTACATCGGGCAGATAATCATCGGGGATTAGAGCAGGTAAACCTAGGTCGACAGAGGTACGAGTTTCACTACCATCCAATTGAGGTAACTTTCCTGCTTTTAAAGCTTTGACAGCTCGCTCTAGAAGGTCGTTATACATGCTAAAGCCAATTTCTTGAATCTGGCCACTTTGATCTGAACCGAGTAATTCTCCAGCACCACGAATTTCTAAGTCATGTGAAGCAAGGGTAAAGCCGACACCAAGATCTTCAAGTGATTCTATTGCTTCGAGTCGTTTCTTAGCATCTGCAGATATTAGTTTCTTACCTGGGATGATGAGATAAGCATAGGCTTTATGATGGGAGCGACCCACTCGCCCACGAATTTGATGTAGTTGAGCCAAACCAAGTTTATCTGCACGATTAATAATAATCGTGTTGGCTGTTGGAACATCAATACCACTTTCGATAATGGTTGTTGCAACAAGAACTTGGAAGCGTTGGTGGTAGAAATCTTTCATTATGCTTTCGAGTTCCCGTTCTGGCATTTGACCATGGGCAAATCGAACGGATGTGTTGGGTAGAATTTCCTGTAGGTCATCAGCCATCTTTTGGATGGTTTTGACTTCGTTATGTAAAAAATAAACCTGCCCACCACGGGCTAACTCACGGGCACAGGCTTCTTGTATAAGTGCTCTGTCCCATTCATTAACGAATGTCTTGATTGAATGACGCTGCGTAGGTGGTGTTGCAATGATTGATAGGTCACGTAAACCAGCGAGTGACATATTTAAAGTACGCGGTATCGGTGTCGCTGTAAGCGTAAGCATATCGACATTTGAACGAAGTTTTTTAAGTTGCTCTTTTTGGCGTACACCAAAGCGATGTTCTTCATCGACTATGACTAAACCGAGGTCTTTAAATTCTATATCTTTTTGTAGGAGCTTATGTGTACCGATGACAATATCAATATCACCAGAAGCCATTTGTGCGAGTGTTTCGCGCGTCTCTTTAGGTGTTTTAAAGCGGGATAATGAGCCAATTTTAAATGGCCAATCAGCAAAGCGATCCCTAAAGTTTTTGGCATGTTGTTGTACTAAAAGAGTGGTTGGCGCAATGATAGCAACTTGTTTTCCAGAGTTAGCAGCAACAAAGGTGGCACGCATAGCGACTTCAGTTTTACCAAAACCAACGTCTCCGCAGGTGACACGATCCATAGGTCTATCAGAAATCATATCTTTGATTACTGTACCAATCGCGGCTGCTTGATCAGGTGTTTCTTCAAAAGGGAATGTATCTGCAAAGGCGAGGTATTCGATCTCATTAAAGGTGAAGCTATGTCCTTTTTGAGCAGCACGGCGCGCATGAATTTCTAGGAGTTCTGCGGCAACATCATGTGCTTTTTGTGCAGCCTTTTTGCGAACCTTGTCCCAATGCTCTGTACCTAGCGTGTGTAGGGGAGCATGTTCTGCACTAACTCCCGTATACCGACTAATTAAGTGTAAAGAAGCTACTGGAACATAAAGTTTATCACCTTTAGCATACTCAAGAGTGATGAACTCTTGTTCAATACCAGTTGTAGTTAATTTTTGCATACCCATATAACGACCGACACCGTGCTCTTCATGTACGACGGGGTCACCTTCGCTAAGATCTGTTAAGTTGCGAATAATGGTATCAGCATCACGGGTAGGTTTTTTACGACGGCGCTTTTGTTGTACCTGTGAGCCAAACAACATCGATTCAGGAATAATAGCAAGTTGTTCGCCAGCAACGTGTTTAATCCACAAACCTTTTTCTAATGGCGCGACACAAAGGCACATAGTTTGATTAGATTGTAAGAAACCGTGCCAATCCTCAACAACACTGGGAGAAAAACCATTGTCACGTAATAAACTCAATAAGTTTTCACGACGACCTGCTGAGTCTGCAGTAAATAAAATGCGAGAGGATGAAACTTCATTGTTAGTATTTTTCTCATCAGTAAAAAGCTGAGAAAAAAATTGTTTTAACAGAATAAGTGGTGTTTCTGAACGACCTTGTATGAGTAAAGAAGGTAGTGTTGAAACTGGATAGTTATGTGCTCCCACATTATCATTAGAATCTTGCTGTTTAAAAATATGAGTATCAATTTGGCGATGCGAATTGATTTCTTCAACAAGTTCTTTGGTGTTTAGATATAACTGATCGGGTGGGAGTAGGGGGCGCTCAACATCATGACGTCGTTGTTGATAGCGGTCTTGAATCATTCCGGTAAATGTTTCAGCAGCTGTTTGCGTACCATCTGAACTGATTAATAGCGTTTTTTCTGGCAGGTAATCAAATAAAGTAGAAGTACTATCAAAAAATAATGGTAGATAGTATTCAATGCCAGAGGGTGCATTTCCATTACTGACATTGTCGTAAATTTGACTACGTGCGAGATCGCCACCTAACTGGGTACTGTAGTTTTCTTTAAATTTAGCAATTCCCTCTTTGTTGAGTGGAAATTCATGCGCAGGTAATAATTGAATTTTGTTGATTTTCTCTATAGTTCGTTGATCTTCAGGGTTAAAGCTACGGATAGATTCGATTTCATCATCAAGTAAATCGATTCGATAAGGTTTGTTACTCCCCATTGGAAATAAATCAATTAAGGAGCCACGTGTACTATATTCACCATGTTCCATTACCTGAGTGACATGACGGTAGCCAGCTTCCTCTAATTGAGCTCTGAAACCCTCAATATCCAATTTATCGCCAAGCTTTATCATCAAAGTATTAGCTCGAACATAAGCTACAGGAGGAAGCCGTTGCATTAATGTAGCAACAGGAACGATTAGAACACCATGCTCTATATTTTGTAATTGATAGAGCGTTTTTAAGCGTTCAGAGATAAGGTCTTCATGAGGTGAGAAAACATCATAAGGCAGAGTTTCCCAGTCAGGGAAAATGTGAACATTACTATCACTACTTGTAGTATTTGTAAAAAATTGAATATTAGATTCAGCTGAATAGGCTTGGGAGCTATCAGAAGTAATAACAACTATTAGTCCTTTATATTCGGATGTTGCATTAGAAATAAGTAAATCTAAGGAGCAACCATGTAATTTACCCCAGCTAACTTTCTCAGTTTTTTTATCAGGATATATTGGATTTAAAGTAGGTAATAACATCTATCAATGACTTACAAGCAAGTGTTAAAAAAAACCGCAAATGATACCGTGAAATATTAATATTAGCGATGTAAAAATAATTCTGACTCGTATATTATGCATCAGTTAAAGAATAATAATGTCATAATATGCGGGTATAGAAATGAAACTGAAGGGTGAAATGTCAATGCTCAATGTCTTGCATCTAGAAGATATTGATGTAGCTGCAATTTGTAGTGAATTACAAAGCAAAAAAGATGAAGCACCTCAGTTTTTTATACAAAGCCCAATCGTGGTTGATTGTGAGGGTGTTGATGATCAAATCAAAAATTTAGATTTTAGCGCATTAAAGAAAGGCATTGAGGAAGTAGGATTTATCCCTGTCGGCGTAAGAAATATTCCTGAGAGTATGTCTATATCAATAACGAAACAAGGTTGGGCTGTGATGCGTGAACACAAGGCATCTAATTCAAAAGAAAATATAAAGGAACAAACGCAAACTCAGGCTGATGTAGCAAACTGTAAAAAAGACGTTGCTGAAGTATTGGCTCATCCAGTTCCAGTTGCAGAAATCAAATCAGTTACTGTGAGTCGACCAGTAAGGTCAGGTCAGCAGGTTTATGCAGCACAGTCAGACATGACAGTATTGGCACCAACTAGTGCTGGTTCTGAAGTGATGGCAGATGGCTCTATTCATATATATGGTCCATTACGTGGACGCGTATTGGCAGGTGCGAGAGGCAATGAAGATGCTCGAATTTTTTGCCAATCATTACAAGCAGAGTTAATTGCTATAGCTGGGCGTTATCAATTATTAGATGAATTAGATACAAAATTAATTGGTAAACCAGCAATGATTCGCTTAGACGGAGAGAAACTAATTATCGAACCTTTGCTTGCTTAGTAAGTAACAAGCAAAGGTAGAACACATTAATGATTTAGGAGATTTACATTGAGTAAAGTTATTGTTGTCACTTCAGGTAAGGGTGGCGTAGGAAAGACAACATCAAGTGCTGCTTTTGCATCGGGATTAGCTGCAAAGGGGCATAAAACAGCCGTTATTGATTTTGATGTGGGTTTGCGAAACCTTGATTTAATCATGGGTGTAGAACGCCGAGTGGTTTACGATTTCGTTAATGTCATTAATGGAGAAGCTACATTAAAACAGGCTCTCATTAAGGATAAACGTGTTGATAATCTCTATATTCTTCCAGCATCACAGACACGGGATAAAGATGCTCTTAATGAAGAGGGTGTTGAAAGTGTCATTAATGAATTAAAAGCAGATGGTTTTGAATATATTGTCTGTGATTCACCTGCAGGTATCGAAAGAGGCGCTTTTATGGCGCTTTATTTTGCGGATGAAGCCATCGTGGTGACAAACCCTGAAGTATCATCTGTAAGAGACTCCGATAGGATTTTGGGTATATTGCAAAGTCGTTCTAAGTTAGCAGAAGAAGGTGGCACTGTTAAGGAACATTTATTAATTACGCGTTACTCGCCTGAACGTGTTGAAGGTGGGGATATGCTAAGTATGGAGGATATTGTAGAAATATTGTCCATACCACTAATTGGGGTGATTCCTGAATCAGAGTCTGTATTGCAAGCTTCAAACAGCGGTGTCCCTGTTGTCTTAGATAAAGAAAGTATCGCAGGGCAGGCATATATGGATATTGTTTCACGATTCTTAGGGGAAGATGTTCCGATGCGCTTTATTAAAGCCGAACAAAAGAAGGGTGGCTTCTTTAAGAAGCTATTCGGCTAAAGACTAAGGAGACATTGAGATGGGACTTTTAAGTTTCTTTAAAAAAGAGAAAAAGAAAAATACAGCAAGTCTTGCAAAAGAACGTTTACAAATAGTAATCGCTCATGAGCATTCCGATTCTTCTAAGAAATCTCCGGATTATCTACCTAAACTTCGAGATGAAATTGTCGAGGTTATACGCAAGTATGTTCATGTAAGTGAAGATGATGTGAATGTGAATGTTGAGAAAGGTGAAGATTATGATGTGTTGGAGTTGAATATTACTTTGCCCGATAGTCATTAGTTATTGTCTAAAAAGGGTTTATTAGTAAACCCTTTTTAGTTCAATATTTCGTTTCAGGTAGAAAAATCAAAAGAAAAGTACTACTATAAATAAGTAAACCTCTTAGCCTCTAATGGACCCCCCTGTTTTTACAACATTAGAACGCTGTTAACTCTAAGCCTTTCACTATGCTTTTAGTCTATAAATAGTAACCTTATAGCCTACTTAACCATCGTTTTAGTAGCAGCTTTGCTACTTTTGAATTCTGATTTATATATAGGTGAATTATGCTAAAAAATACCATAAATATACTTATTATTACTATAGGATTACTATCGGTGAGTTATGTTTCGGCTGATAGAAATATTAATTATTACCACCTAGCTAATATAGTGAATAAAGAATGGAGCTTCTTTAATGCGGGTTTGATAAAGAGAGCTCCTAAGAATAGTCGAACACGATGGAAGATTCATTTCACCCCTCCTATGCCATATAAATGGCCACCCGTGGCTAACGCGAAATCAAAAACCGTATACTATGGTTATCCAGGAGGAATAAATAGCAAGAAACTAAAAAGACAAGAATACCGAGGCGGGCCTTGGATCAAAGTAACTGTTGATGCAGATAAGAAGGTAAAGAAAGAAATACTCACGAATAAGCTATCACTAATTGAAAATCAAGCAACGTGGTTAAAGCGATATAAAAGCTACCATAAGGTTTATAAGAAAAACCATGATGCACCTCGCTTAGTTGCTAACTTTACGCGACGGACATTAACTAACGCATCTCAAACGAAGAAGATTAGGGCATATTATTGTCATTGGCAAAATACAGAAGTTATTGCAAGTAGCATTAAAAAAAGGCATTGGAATTTCTTTAAGTGGCTAAATTGCAAATAGTTACGCTGAGGTCTCTTTATTATAAGTAGTTTGGTTTTTAAAATTGACTAAACAATAAACTGATAGGCTAAACCTAATAAAGCACTGCCAATAATGACTGTCATAATACCAATTTTAAATCTGACCAGTGCGATAAATGCTGCAATACCAATCAATGCGGCAACCCATTCAAATCTTCCATTAAAGTCTAAATCTTTACTCTCTGGCCAGAGTACATGTAATGCAAAAAATAGTGCTAGGTTTAAGATAACGCCAACAACTGCTGCAGTAATTGCGGTTAAGGGTGCAGTGAACTTTAGGTCATCTCTGGTTGCTTCAACGGCAGGACCACCAACGAGTATAAAGAGGAAGGAAGGTAAAAAAGTAAATAAGGCAGCTATTGCCGCACCTACGGCTCCCGCCCAAGGTAGCATCTCAGGGCCAAAGACTTCTTTTGTCCATGCGCCTACAAAGCCAACAAATGAAACGACCATTATCAAAGGACCTGGTGTGGTTTCACCAAGTGCTAAGCCATCTATCATTTGTGTTGCGGTTAACCATGAAAATTCTTCAACACCACCTTGATAAACATAAGGTAGGACTGCATATGCACCGCCAAAAGTAACTAATGCTGCTTTGGTAAAGAACCAGCCCATTTTAGTCAGAGTGCCTTCCCAGCCATAAGCCATTGTTAGTGCGATCATTGCTGCTGCCCAGATAAGGAAGCCAATGATTAAATAACTAATGACCTTATTCCACTTAAAACGTGCATGATCAGGAGTAGGGGTATTATCGTCTATCAGCGCAGTTCCATAGTTTGCATCCGCATCACCATGATGACCACCAGCTTTGAACATTTCCGGGTAAAATCGAGAGCCAATATAACCAATTATTCCTGCTGCCAGAACGATATAAGGAAAAGGAATTTTAAAGAAAAAGATAGCTATAAAAGCAAATAGAGCAATTGCACGTAATACATTATTAGGCAGTGCTTTAGAGCCGATGCGATAAGCTGCAAATAAAACAATGGCTGTTACAGCAGGTTTAATACCATATAAAATGCCTTCAATCGCAGGCACATTACCATAAGCTAAGTACACCCATGTCAGGCCAATAAGAATAAAAAGGGAAGGCAATACAAATAATACACCTGCCATTATGCCGCCTCGTACGCCATGCATAAGCCAGCCAATATAAGTGGCTAATTGCTGTGCCTCAGGGCCGGGTAAAACCATGGTGTAATTTAAAGCGTGTAAAAAACGCTGATTTGAAATCCAGTGGCGTTTCTCTACTAACTCTTGATGCATCATACTAATTTGACCCGCAGGACCACCAAAGCTAATAAAGCCGAGTTTAAGCCAGTAAATAAAGGACTCCATCATGGAAACTGCTTTTGGTGCAGATTGAGCTGTGGTTTGGCTATGATTAGTATTATCAGACATTAAAACTTCCTTGTTGACTCTGCATGACAACAGAGGATTCATATGTTTGCAATTGTGTAAAAAAGGGGGGGGTGCCATATATGAGACTTCTGCACAATAATATACTTATTGTTCTGTCGTTATACTTTTGCGAAAAGTCTCATACTATAATTATATGGCACTTATAAGATATAAACTGGCTATTTTTTCTTTGGAATATAAATATCAGTACAAGTTCCTTCCGCAACTTCTGCCGCAAAATTTAGTGTCTCAGAAAGCGTTGGATGTGGGTGAACCGTTAAGCCAATATCTTCTGCATCAGCCCCCATTTCTAGTGCCAATACTGCTTCAGCAATTAATTCACCTGCATTGGTTCCAACAATACCTGCACCAATGAGTTGCCCCGTTTCTTTATCAAACAAGACTTTTGTCAACCCTTCATTGCGCCCGATACTTAAAGAACGTCCGCTAGCAGCCCAAGGGAATGCACCTTTTTTAACTTCGATGCCTTCAGCCTTACACTCCTCTTCTGTTTTACCCATCCAAGCAATTTCTGGATCAGTATAAGCGACTGATGGAATCGCGCGTGCATCAAAGAAAGATTTGTGACCTGCGACATTCTCGGCAGCCGTTTTGCCTTCATGTGTAGCTTTATGAGCCAACATGGGTTGACCAACCACATCACCAATTGCAAAAATATGATCGACATTAGTTCGTTGCTGTTTATCTACTTCAATAAAGCCCCAGTCATTTACGGTAACACCTGCATTTTCAGCATTTATGAGTTTGCCATTAGGACTACGTCCAATAGAAACCAGTACACGGTCGAATGTGTCTGATTCAGGAGCACCTTTTTTACTACCAACCGTTTTGCCTTCAAACTTACAAACCAAACCTTTTTTATTTGGTTTAATTTCAGTTACTTTAGTATCAAGGAAAATATTTTCATATTTCTTTTTAATACGACGTTCTAAAGGTCGAACAAGATCACGATCAGCACCTGGCATTAATCCAGAGCCAAGTTCAACAACAGTGATATCAGTGCCAAGTGCATCATATACTGTCGCCATCTCTAGCCCGATGATACCGCCACCCACGACTAACATTCGCTTAGGAACTTCTTCGAGTTCCAATGCACCGGTAGAGTCCATCACACGAGGATCATCCCAAGGAATAAAAGGCAGTTTGGTTACACGCGAACCAGCCGCGATAATACAATTATCAAAACCTACGGTACTGGTGCTGCCATCATCTGCTGTAACTTCGATAGCATTTGCCGAAGTGAACTTACCGTAGCCATGAACTATTTGTACTTTACGTTGTTTAGCTAGTTGCTTTAAACCGCCCGTGAGTTTCTTAACAATGCCTGCTTTGTAATCACGAACTTTATCAATATCAACTTTAGGCTTATCAAAAGTAACGCCAAGATGATCAGCTTCTGCAGCTTCATTAATGACTTGTGCAGTGTGTAGGAGTGCTTTTGAAGGAATACAACCCACATTCAAACAGACACCGCCAATATTTTCATATTTTTCTATTAAGATAACATCTACACCAAGGTCTGCAGCACGAAACGCTGCTGTGTAGCCACCTGGGCCAGAGCCAAGAACAACCAGTTTAGCATGTTGATCTGATTCAACATCAGTGCTAGCAGCTTGCGGAGCAGGAGTTTCAGCTTTTGATTCTGTGTTTTTAGTAGCCGTTTCACTGCTGCTAGTTGACACACTTTCTTTAAGTAATGCGATTAAACTACCTTGTTTTATTTTATCGCCCACTGAGACTTTAACGTCAGTAATCTCACCAGAAGAAGGGGATGGAATTTCCATGGATGCTTTATCTGACTCAACAGTAATAAGAGAGTCTTCGCTTTGAACGCTATCACCTTTGCTAACAAGTACTTCAATTACTTCTACTTCGTCAAAATCGCCAATATCGGGTACGTTAATTTCTATTGTGTTGCTCACGTTGTAATCTCTTCTTAATAATTTTTAAAATATTGTACTGTTCAGATGGCACCAAAAAACTGTCAAATTAAAGCGGGAAATGTGAACTTACAGGTGTAAGTGATCATTTTTCAGCGCTGAGTTGGCGGTTATTAGGTGTGAGCCGTGCAGTAACAAGAACTTTAGACCATCATTCGCCTAATGTCAGATAACATTTTACTTAAATGTGTTGTAAATCTAGCGCCATCAGCACCATCAATCACACGGTGATCATAAGACAGTGATAATGGAAGCATTAAGCGTGGCTCAAATTCTGTTCCATTCCATTGTGGCTCCATCTTAGAGCGTGACACACCAAGGATTGCAACTTCAGGTGCATTCACAATGGGTGTAAATTGAGTTCCACCAATACCACCAAGGCTAGTGATAGTAAAACAACCACCTTGCATATCAGAAGGCTTAAGTTTTTTATCACGAGCTTTTGTAGCAAGCTCTCGAATTTCTTGTGATATCTCAACCAGTGATTTCTGATCTGCTTCTCGGATAACGGGAACAACTAAACCGTTTGGGGTATCTACAGCAATACCCACATTAAAATACTTTTTCAGAATAAGGTTTTCACCCGTGATATCCAAAGAACTATTAAAACGAGGAAAAGCTTTTAAAGAGGCTACTACTGCCCAAACAATAAAGGCTAAAGGCGTAATTTTAATGCCTTCTTTTTCCATTTCCTTGCCCATTTGTTTACGAAAAGCTTCCATGTCAGTAATGTCAGCTTCATCAAATTGAGTTACATGAGGTACAGTCACCCAGCTCCGATGTAAGTGTTGTCCTGTAAGCTTGTTGATTTTGCTAAGCGCTTCGTTTTCTATTTCACCCCATTGACTGAAATCTATTTCAGGAGCAGGTTTGATGCCTAGAGATGCACCACTTCCACCTGAGGTAGACATTGCTTTTTTAACAAAGCCTTTTACATCATCTTTATTGATACGACCTTTGCGGCTTGTTCCATCAACATCTCCAAGGTCTACACCGAGTTCACGTGCAAATCTACGTACTGATGGGCTGGCATAGGCCTTGCTAAATCTGACTTCATCAATTTGTGCTGTGGGAGAAGGCTTATCACTGGGAAGTTTACCCGGTGAGGATTTAGCTGGAGTAGATTTAGCAGGTGCCATTTGTTCGTGTTTAGTTTCTTCTTTCTGCTGTGGCTTCTCCTCTATATTTGGAGTAGAGGTTGTCGAAGCATCGACATCCATCATAATAATGACGCTACCTTCAGAAATATCATCCCCTACAGATACCTTAAGCTTAACCACTGTTCCAGATTCACTGCTTGGAATTTCCATTGACGCTTTATCAGACTCTACTGTAATCAGTGAATCTTCAACTTGAACCACATCACCTTCTGCAACTAAAAGTTCAATCACCTCAACAGAATCAAAATCACCAATATCAGGCACTACAATTTCTTTAATACTCATTTGAATGCCTCCTTACGCTTTAATTGGGTTAAGTTTTTCAGTATCGATACCATATTTTTTAATGGCTTCATCTACTTTAGCTGCAGCAATTGTACCGTCATCGACAAGTGTTTTTAATGCTGCAATAACAACATGGTGTGCATTTACCTCAAAATGTTTACGTAAGTTCTTGCGCGTATCACTTCGACCAAAGCCATCCGTGCCGAGCACAGTATAGGATGAAGATATCCATTCACGTACTTGATCTGGATATTGACGAATATAATCGGTTGCGGCAATAACAGGACCTCTATGTCCTTTTAGTTGTTGCACAATGTAAGGAACTTTGGCTTTTTCTAGTGGATGTAAACGATTCCAACGATCTGTATCTATAGCTTCACGAGAAAGCTCATTAAAGCTGGTACAACTCCAGATATCCGAGTCAACACCCCAGTCCGACAGTAATAACTCAGATGCCTCAATGACTTCTCTTAGAATAGTGCCAGAACCCATCAATTGGACTTTATGCTTTTTCTTACCGCCGTTTTTAAGCAGGTACATGCCTTTGATAATGCCTTTTTCAGTTCCTTCAGGAAGGGCAGGTTGCTGATAAGCTTCGTTCATTGCTGTGATGTAGTAATAAACATCTTCTTGATTACAGTACATGCGTTTCATACCATCATGAATAATCACTGCCATTTCATACGCATAGGTAGGGTCATAACTAATACAATTAGGAATCAAGCCAGCTTGCACCATGCCGTGACCGTCTTGATGTTGTAAACCTTCTCCAGCAAGGGTGGTGCGTCCAGCTGTTGCTCCAATTAAGAATCCACGTGAACGACAATCACCGGCAGCCCATGCTAAATCAGCAATACGTTGGAAACCAAACATAGAGTAATAAATATAAAATGGCATCATGTTCACACCATGGGTGCTGTATGCCGTAGCAGCGGCTATCCATGAAGAGAATGCACCTGCTTCAGTGATACCTTCTTCAAGAATTTGCCCTGTCTTATCTTCTTTATAGAACATGACCTGCTCTTTATCTTGCGGCTCATAAAGCTGACCTACAGATGAAAAGATTCCTAGTTGGCGAAACATACCTTCCATACCAAAAGTCCGTGCTTCATCTGGTACAATGGGGACTACATATTTACCCATATTCTTATCACGGGTAATCATAGTGAGAAGACGAACAAAGGCTGTTGTAGTAGATATTTCACGATCACCAGAACCATCTAAAATAGCTTTGAAAATATCTAATGATGGGACTTTAAGTGGGGCAGCACTGCTGTTACGAACAGGTAATGAACCACCAAGCTTTTTACGGTGTGCCAGCATGTAGTTTCGTTCTTCACTACCTTCTTCAGGGCGAAAGTAGGTTGCAGCTGCTGCTTCCTCATCGCTTAATGGGATATTAAAACGATCTTTAAATGCGATCATTTCATCTTCGCTAAGTTTCTTTTGTGAATGCGTTCTGTTTTGACCTTCACCCGCAGAACCCATACCGTAACCTTTTACAGTATGTGCCAAAATAACAGTAGGCTGACCTTTATGGTTCACTGCAGAATCATAAGCGGTATAAACTTTATGTGGATCATGTCCGCCACGATTTAAGCGCCAGATATCATCATCAGACATTTTTTCAACCATGGAAGCTAGTTCTGGGTAAGCACCAAAGAAATTCTCTCGAACATATGCACCATCTTTAGCTTTATAATTTTGGAACTCTCCATCAACAACCTCAAGCATACGTTTTTTGAGGATGCCATCTGTATCCTTAGCTAATAACGGATCCCAGTAGGACCCCCAAAGAACTTTGATAACATTCCAACCTGCTCCACGGAACATGGCTTCGAGTTCTTGAACAATCTTTCCATTGCCGCGTACAGGCCCATCAAGACGTTGTAAGTTACAATTGACCACCCACGTTAGATTATCTAAATCTTCTCGACCTGCGAGAGAGATTGCCCCCAAAGTTTCAGGCTCATCTACTTCACCATCACCAACAAATGTCCAAACTCGACGTTCTTTGGTATCAGCTAATTGACGGTGTTGTAGGTACTTCATAAAACGTGCTTGATATATTGACTGGATTGGACCAAGCCCCATAGAAACTGTAGGAAACTGCCAATAATCTGGCATTAACCATGGGTGCGGATAGGAAGACAGCCCCGGTTTATCAGTTTCTTGGCGGAAGGTATCTAAGGTGTCTTCATCAAAACGTCCTTCTAAAAAGGAACGTGCATAGATGCCAGGGGTTATATGCCCTTGGAAATAGATTAGGTCCCCGCCATTTTCTGGTGAAGGGGCATGCCAAAAGTGGTTAAAACCGACATCATATAAAGTAGCTGAAGAAGCAAATGAGGCTATATGACCGCCAAGTTCAGCACTCTTACGATTAGCCCGAACGACCATCGCAGCGGCATTCCAACGTATATAACAACGAATACGGCTTTCAATGCTTAAATCGCCAGGGTTGGCTTTTTCCAAATGTGTTGGAATAGTATTAATGTAGGCAGTATTTGCAGAATAGGGAAGGTTCGCGCCATTATGGCGAGCCGTATCAATAAGTTGTTCAATAATATAATGAGCACGTTCTACACCTTCTGCTTCTATAATCGCTTCTAATGATTCTGTCCAGTCCAGTGTTTCTTGTGGATCGACATCATTTATATTATTTTCACTCATTATTAATCCTACTCTATTTATAGTTAATGGAAGTATAGCATTTTCTTGCATTTTTCGATATGAAAAAATATCCACTTAAATAACAATAACTTAAAGACAAAGAATAAATATATAACGCATTGTGTCCTTTTTGCGGTGGTTGTTGTAAGCTCTGTTAGATGACTAAATTGAGCAGTTCGGACTTACAAAATCCACTAATTCAAAAAATGACTAATAGCACCTCACAAAATATTGATACTAGTACAAATGACAGCCTTGATGGTAGGCCCAGCGAAAATGAAACTATCTATCCTGTAGGGGGGCGCTTTCGTGGTTTTCTGCCAGTTGTAATTGATCTTGAAACTGGCGGATTTAATCATCAAACCGATGCATTACTAGAAGTAGCAGCCGTTACATTGAGAATGGATGCTGATGGGATGTTTCATCCTCATAGAACCTATGGTTGGCACATTACCCCTTTTGAAGGATCAAATCTTGAGCCTGCCTCACTAGAGGTGAATGGAATTGACCCTGATCTCCCATTTCGACAAGCTATCGCGGTAGATGAAAAGAAATGTTTAGATGAGCTCTTTGTACTTATTCGCAAAGAGATGAAGTTGAATAAGTGTAAACGTGCCATTTTGGTGGGGCACAATGCTGCTTTTGACTTAAATTTCATGAATGCAGCAGTTGCTAGAACGGAGAAGAAGCGTAATCCATTCCACCCTTTTAGTACATTTGATACGGTTACATTGTCTGCTATGGCTTATCGCCAAACCGTTCTAGCACGATCTGTTAAAGCAGCAGGTTTTCCTTGGGATGCTGAGGAAGCGCACTCTGCTGTTTATGATACTGAAAAAACGGCTGATCTTTTTTGCAATATAATCAATAAATGGGAAGAAAGCATTGGCACTGAATCAGCGAAGAAAGCTGCCGAAGAAAAGGCCTAGCTTCATCGTCTGATAGAGGCAATCTTCAAAAAAAGGGGGGGGTGCCATTTTAAAAAGACTTCAACTTATTAGGCTTATTCTGAACTTCCTTACAGAAGATTGATCTAAAACAAACTTTGATTCGTAAACAAATGTTGTTGCGCTCAAAATTTACTAAAATACTTGGAAAGGAGATCAAAAATGAAAAATCGTTTTCTACTAACACTTTTTGCACTGAGTCTATCTACGGCGGCATCTGCAGATATAATTAAAAAAGCTAGTGCACATAGTGTAAAAGAAACCATGGATAAGTTCGAAACCTTGGTTAAATCCAAAGGCTTTGGTATTTTTGCGCGCGTTGATCATAAGAAGAATGCAGCTGGGATTGACATGAAAATGAATGATGCTGAGGTTTTGATTTTCGGTAATCCAAAAGGCGGAACAGTACTGATGAATAAAGATATTGGAATGTCTTTAGATTTGCCTTTACGTGTTGCAGTTTATAAAGATAGTGATGGTAAAGTTTGGTTAAGCTATCATGACCCAAAAGATTTTACAGCAAACCATGATGTAGCAGGCGTTCCTGTTATAGATAAAGTTGCTGCTGGCTTGGATAAACTAACAACAGCTGTAACAAAATAACTTAAAGCTACAATTAGCAACTATAAAGCCGAGTATATCTCGGTTTTTTAGTACTTATAGAGACCTTGCATGAGAATATAACGTGAATACTGTAAGTTTTTCCCTCGTGCTTTTCTCTAACAATATCCTCTCTTTATTATATAGAAGTGACTATTTATGAATAAAAAATTAGTATTAATTTTCCTCTCTAGCATTATGTTAATGTTATCCGCCTGTAATTCAAATCCTGCTTCTAGTACAGAAAAAACTGTAGCAGCAGAGCCAATACCACAGGCAGGTGGTTACAGTAATATTGATAACGCAAAGCTAGCAGAGTTTATTGATTCTGGAATGACGGTTATAGATATTCGTCGCAAAGAAGAATGGCAGCAAACGGGAATTGTGAAAGGTGTTAAAACCATTACTTTCTTTGATAAAATGGGGCAAATAAACCCAAGGTTTGTGCCAGAGTTTACTGCAATTACGAATCCTGAAAAACCAGTTGTATTGATCTGTCGTACAGGTAATAGAACACAGGCAGCTAGTAAAGCAATTGCACAACAATTGGGCTATAAAACTGTTTATAATGTCACCCATGGCATTACGGGTTGGATTGCTGAGAAGCGACCTGTGGAAAAGTATAGAGAAACTAATTAGATAAGAGGCTAGACCCTTGCAAAAGAGTATAGCTTTTATGCAGGTCTTAATTTAAATCTTATGAGTTACTCTAGCTTTTCCATTACGGAGTAAAAGCCTGACTTTATCCCCTTTTTTAAAAATAACTTTGGTATCTTGGGTGATAGCTACGACATTTCCTGTATCTTTCTTAATAATGATTTCTTGAGCTTTTTTGTCTCTGCTAGCATTTCTAAAAATTCTTCCTATTGTTCCAACATCGACAGAACCATAAACTCCACTATGCCCACCTGATCCAACAGAGACTCCGACGTTTCCGTAGGAATTAATTTTTTCTGGTTTAATGTTGACTGTTTTAACCGATATAACAGTCCCAGATTCTACTATCTGCTGCTTGTTTAATTGATTATCTACATCATTTGTAGAGCAGGCAGAGAGTAAAAATGAAAGTAATAAAAAGCTGAAATATTTAAAAGTATTCTTAATCATAGCTTCCTTTGTGTAGAGCTAGCTAGTTTCCTTAATTAGATTGTTTTTAGAGACAGTTCTTAGCTAGAGTTTTTAGTCAGAGATCAGAATAAGAACTGGACTATTAACTTATCTTTCCCAAGCAATCCAAATAGGTGTTTTCATCGGGTTGAACATTGTTCTGTTGTGCTTGCCAGATCATTTCCGCAAGACACTCCATCATTTCATGTTCAGCATCATGTATACCCTTTAGAGCAACTAAACGCTGATAAAGTTCAGCAATCCCTGGAGGTCTATCAGTACTTACCTGTTCGCGCAGTCCTAAATGCATGCCTAGATGTAAAAATGGATTATTGTCTCCCATCTCTGGTAAGAAATCAGCATCGATCCCCGCTTCTTCATTTTCGAGTAATTGATGATATTCGGGGTGCTCTTTAATCGCTGCAACGACCTGTTGTTCTAGTGGGCTTAACTTTTCTTTTTGCTTAAGGTGTTTTTTCCAACTTTCGTAGTAAAACTTTCTTAATTGTTCACGTTGATCATTCATGCTTCGAAATGCCTTTTAAGTAGATTGTGATAATAACCAATTTTTTAAATTTTCAGCGACTTTATCAATAACTCTTTGTCGTGCTTCAATAGCAGCCCAAGCCGTATGCGGCGTTAAAATAAGATTGGGGATATCATTAGCTAATAAAGGGTGATCAATAGGTGGGGGCTCTTTTTCAAGAACATCAATTCCTGCTCCCGCAATTTCATCATTTTTTAGTGCCAATGCTAAGGCAGCGTTATCGATAACAGCGCCACGTGATGTATTAATAATGAATGCACTGGATTTCATTTGTTGGAATTCATTGCTGCTTATTAAATGTTTAGTTTGTGGCGTTAATGGGCAATGGATACTCAGTACATCCACCTTGGGTAAAAGATCATTTAATGATAAGCGATCATTGTTTCTAGTCTTTGTGCCAACCCGTTCTGAGATGAGTATCTCCATACCGAATGCGCGGGCTAATTGCTCCGTTGCTTTGGCGAGATTCCCATAGCCTATTAATCCGAGTGTTTTTCCAGATAGCTCATTTATCGGGTATTTTAAGTTTGAAAACTGACCACTTCGCGACCATTCGCCACTTTTAGTTACATTATCATATTGAATTATTTTTGTGGATAGCGCTAATATCAAAGCAAAAACATGTTGCGATACGGAATCTGAGCAATAGTCTGTTACATTATTTACGGCAATACCTTGTTGCTTACAATAGTCTAGATCAACATTATCCATGCCTGTAGCAGTGAGTAAGATAAGTTTTAATTTTGGAAGTTTTTCCAGTAAAGTTTGATCAAAAAGAACTTTGTTAGCAACTGCGATAGTTGCATTCTCGAGTCTTTCAAAGCGTTGTTCAGGAGTAGTGCCTTCAAACCTTTGCCAATGATCTATCAAACTAATTAGACCACTTAGATCGAGATTATCTGGATTAAAACTTTTCTCGTCGAGAATAACGGCTTGTAGTAGATTACTCATAAATCTTTTCCTTAAAATCACACAGGTCAGAAATTAAACAAGCGGCACATTTAGGCTTTCGCGCAACACAAATATAACGACCATGTAGGATTAACCAGTGATGTGCATCGACCATAAACTCTTTAGGTATAAAACGTAGTAGCCTTTTCTCGACTTCTAAAACATTTTTTCCTTTAGCAATTCCCGTTCGGTTACCGACACGAAATATATGTGTATCTACCGCCATGGTTGGATGACCAAAAGCCGTATTTAAAACTACGTTTGCTGTTTTTCGACCAACACCAGGCAGTGCTTCAAGGTCTTCTCTATTATCGGGTACTATTGAATTATGTAAATCAATTAACATCTTACAGGCTTTAATCACATTTTTAGCTTTGCTGTTGTAAAGACCAATAGTTTTTATATAAACTTTGAGACCTTCTTCACCTAAGGCGTAAATACCTTCAGGGGTATTTGCAACGGGAAATAATTTATCTGTTGCTTTATTGACGCTAACATCAGTTGCTTGAGCAGAAAGCGTAACTGCCACTAAAAGCTCAAAAGGGTTGTTGAAATTTAATTCTGTGGTTGGGTGTGGATTTGCTTCTTTCCAACGGCTGAAAATTTCGTATCGCTTATCATTATTCATTTCAAAGTTGTTTTCATTTGAAAATGACTAGCTGATTTTATTTGTCTTATTATAGAGAATGTACAATCTTCAAAAAAAGGGGGGGGTGCCATATAGCCTTTTATAGCCACAAAAATAAACGTTATTCCCATGATAATTCTATTCCTATTTTCTATTTCATTATTAGTACTTTAATGAGACTTCAGCATAACTCAAGTGCAAAAGAAAAATGAGTTAATATTTTTAATATTATTGCGAAAATAACAGTTCATACATCACCACAGTAACGCACTTTATTCTGTCCAACTGTGGATACTAGGTTTATACTTCGCCCAATATTTTAGCTGGATATTTATAGTGAGCAAAACATATAAAGAATTGATAGCAGATGCCTTATCAGAAGTAGATGAAATTCTGCCGTGGGATTTAGACGATCAATTAGAAAATCATCCTGATACTTTGTTACTAGATATTCGCGAGCCAGATGAATATGATGGTGCATTCATTAAAAACTCAATTCATATACCTAGAGGCACATTAGAGCAGGCCTGTGAATGGGATTATGCAGAAACTATTCCTGAATTAGTTAATGCTAGAAAACGTCCTGTGCTAGTAATTTGTCGTTCTGGAAATCGTAGTGCATTAGCTGCATTGACTTTAAAGATGTTGGGTTATGAGAATCCAATTTCTTTGAAATTGGGTATTAAGGGTTGTAATGATTCGGATATCGCCTTACTCAATAAGGCTGGAAATGAGGTTGATCCTGATTGGGCGGATACATTTTTTAATCCTCCCGTTAGTGATGAACAGTTATCGGATAATAACTAGTCACCTGTTGCAATAGGGCGTTTGCTGTCTCTGATCCATTCGCTCCAAGAGCCAGCGTATAATCTAGAGCCTTCTAAACCAGCAATCTCCATTGCTAGCATATTATGGCAAGCAGTCACGCCTGACCCACAGAGGTGAACGATGTCAGTGGCTGTTTGGTTATTTGCTAGTTCTAGGATTTCTTTAAACTGCTTTCGTAATATATCTGCTTCTAAAAACAATCCCTCTTTATTTAGATTAAGCTGAAAAGCACGATTAAGTGACTTAGGGACTCTCCCAGCAACAGTATCGATTGGCTCAGACTCACCACGATAACGCTCAGGTGTTCGTGCATCTAGAATGGTGAAAGTTTGGGTTTCAAGATTTTGCTGAACTTGATTGGTATTTACATTGGCATTGTTATCTACTTGAGCAATAAAATTCTTTTTCGTTGGCTTCGGAATGTCTTTATTTAAGAGCTTACTTTCCTTACTCCATTGAGGAATTCCACCGTCCAGTACAGCCACTTTATTGTGGCCAAATGTACGTAGTTGCCACCATAAGCGTACTGCAAACGCACCACCGACATCATCATACACAATTACCTGTGTTTGATTATCAACGCCCCAATCACTTAATTTCTGAATAAAATTATCATAGTCAGGAAGAGGGTGTCTACCCGTTGTTGGCGTTACAGGTGATGACAGATCATTCTCCAAGTGGCAGAAGATAGCATTCGGGATATGAGATTCATTATATGCATTTAAACCAGCATCATGATCAGTTAATGAGGAACGGCAGTCAAAAACAACCCAGTTTTCATTATATAAATTTTTATCTAAATCTTGAGTAGAAATCAGGGTGGAATAGATCATGTCATCAGTGGATGACAGCGGTTATACCATAAAGCAAATTCTTTGCTATGCGTCATCGCACGCCTAACAATACCGAGTTCATGACAAGAATTTAAAACACCAAATACACTACAATCAACAAAGCTAGGCTTGTCTCCACCATAAAAAAGCTGATTATTTAGCCCATCAATAACCCAGTGATCAATTCCTTCTAGATATTCTTTTTCAGGGTTTTGAATATTGTATTTCAGTTTCATTTTACGGGCTACTTTAGGCATTATCATTGCACCTATAAATGGAATAAAGAACCCTTTTAAACCACCAGAAGGGCTGATTTTCTTAATATTCATTCTAGATGTTTTAAAATCAGGGTGAATTAAAGGAGGTAGGTAATGTACAAGCGTATTATCAAGCCAATCTGTCCACTTTTTATCAGCATCTTTCACTTCCAATTTAGTGTAGTTCTTATTGAGGTACTCAATAATTGCAGCAGATTCAACAATGACTTTGTCATCATCTTTTAGAACAGGAACTTTACGGTGATCAGTGATTCCCTCAAGTTCTTTCATTCCGCGTGGGGATACTTCAACAACTTGATAAGGTGTTTTTGTAAAGTTTAGTAAAGCACGTACTTTGCTACAAAAAGGACAAGATTTAAACTGGTAAAGTGTAATCATTGATACTCGCTAATTATAAATGGAATGTATCTGTAGATAATACAATAACAAACTGGAGAGTACTTAACTTATTAGATGTTTTTTTTAGGCGAAGAAAATCACAAATCAAAATCTCTTACTATGATCTCTAATTCCTTGATTTATTATGTTGAGATACTGCTTTTAAATATTCACGCCAATAGATTTTTTT
Organism: uncultured Cocleimonas sp.; assembly: GCA_964632635.1. Classification (GTDB taxonomy): domain Bacteria; phylum Pseudomonadota; class Gammaproteobacteria; order Thiotrichales; family Thiotrichaceae; genus Cocleimonas. The sequence continues at coordinate 49,852 of CAZWEA010000001.1, forward strand.
ATTATTCTTGTTAATCCAAAACCCCCAGTGGTGTTTGTATTTCCCATGCCAAAAAAACATCCAAGCATTTTTATTGTTTACAATTCTATGTGCGGCGGCACGACGGCTGGATATACCATAAAGCATCTGGAAGCACTTCACCTTGCTCACTCTTATTGAAGCATCGTTGTTCCTGATAAGCTCAATAAATTGACCCTTGAAAACAAAACGTCCCCAATTCCAAGGATAGTCACGGGTATGATTAAAATCGGAATCTACTAATTTTTGGATATATAAGCCTCTGCCGTGGTAAGTATTACCATTGTTTTTTTTGCCATAAAGAATATAGCGAATTAGATAAGGCTCAAAGTTAGCATTAATAATAACTTCTTTGCGGTTTAAGCGATGCATTAAGCTGTCTATACTTGATCTGATCATAGGTAATGGTATTCCTTGTCAAGGCATAGTTACTGATAATAGTGGTTTATGTCAAGTTTATAGCCGTATGATTTTTATACAGTAATTGTAGAAGCTGGCTTATTTCTGTTGTCTTTGTCTTACCACCTCATACAAACAAACACCCGTTGCAACAGAAACATTTAAACTGGATATCTTTCCCGCCATCGGAATAGAAATGAGCTCATCACAATGTTCTTCTGTTAAGCGTCGTAAACCTTTACCTTCTGCGCCCATGACAATCGCTGTGGGAGTTTTAAAATCCTGAGTATATACATCACCCCGAGCTTTATCGCTAGTGCCGATAAACCAAATTCCTAGCTTTTTAATTTTTTCCATGGTGCGAACTAAGTTGGTAACCTGAATAAATGGTACAGTTTCGGCCGCACCAGATGCCACCTTACGAGCAGCAGGTGTTAAACCAACAGCATTATCCTTTGGTGCAATAACAGCATGAACGCCAGCACCCTCAGCGGTACGCAAACAAGCACCAAGATTATGCGGGTCAGTCACTCCATCAAGAACTAGCAGCAGTGGTGTTTCCTCAAGCTTATCAAGTAACACTAATAAGTCATCTTCTTTATAAGATGCAGGCGCGTTGTATTCTGCAACAACACCTTGATGTTGGCGTGTTTTGGCAAGCTTATCTAACTGAGATATATCAGCACGATGCGCGATTAGTCCACGCTTTTGGGCGTGATTTATTAATTCTCTAACACGCTGGTTGCGTTTGTTTTCAGCAATCCAGACCTGAGTAATATTATCTGCATCATTTTTGAGAGCAGATTCGACGGCGTGGATTCCAGTAATTAATGTCTTCATAGTTTTAGCTACTCAGCTTATCTCCTGTTATGTCCAATTACGGTGTTAGAAATGCTCGTGTATGCTTATACACTTGCGCTTTTCTGGCTTGTACTTGAACATAATAAAGCACAATTGAGCAGCGACCTTTTATTAATATAAAAAAGAAATAATTGGGAGAAATCCCTATTTAAACGTCCCAAGGCTTTGCAAATTGAGGCAATTTATTGAGCCTTCTTTGTAACAAGCAAACCAGTCAGCCGCATTGGGAATATTCATCATTTCTTTTTCAGAGTTCTTGGCATCTTCCTGAGTTTCCCAGTAAACAATATCTGTATAATTATCATCGTTACTGTTTTTATGAATATCCCATTGGATGAACCCCGATTGTTTATTCATCCAGCTTTCGATGATGCCACTGGCAACCTTGAGTAAATGTTGCTCGTCTATTCCGTCTGCTAACTGATAGCTAATTATATCTTTGTACATTTTTCTCCTTATTTAGAAATAACAACGATGATTATTTAGTCATGCTATTTCTTTATATGCACCAATTTAATAAGGCCTAATTTCTAATAAGCTTTACTAAATCCTAGTACAAATATGCATAGATATGGTCTGACTTTATAAAGTCACTTCTTCTTTTTCCCTTTCCACTTCTTATCCTTCTTCCCTTTTTTCTTCTTTTTTCGAGGCTTCTCATATCCATCGTCACCAGAATCTGGCAGTGTAAAATCAATCTTGCGATCATCTAAATTAACACGGGCTACAACAATTTCTATGGGATCACCCAAGCGGAAGTTTTTGCCTGAGTTCTCGCCTGACATCATATGTTTTGCCGCATCGAAATGGTAGTAGTCACTTTTCAGTGCGGTAACGTGTACCAGACCTTCTACAAAGACTTCATCCAGTTCTACGAATAGGCCAAAGCTGGTAACAGTGGAGATAACACCTTTGAATGTCTCACCCACTTTATCAAGCATATATTCGGCTTTTAGCCATGCCATCACATCTCGGCTAGCATCATCAGCGCGTTGTTCGCATTGTGAACAGTGTTCGCCGAGTGCTTTCATTTTTGGGTAATCGTAATGATAACCTTTGGCACTTTTGTTATTAATGATATGCAAAATGGCACGGTGGACTAATAGGTCAGGGTAGCGACGAATCGGTGAGGTGAAATGTGCATAGTGGTCACGTGATAAACCAAAGTGACGTGTGCTTTCTGGATTTTCTTTGTCTACTGGCGCGTATTGCGCACGACTCATGGAGCGTAGCATCACAGTTTGAATTAGATGTGCATCAGGTCGATCAGTTACGCTATTGAGTAATTTGGCATAGTCTTTTGGTTGTGGCTTATCTCCGCCACCAAGAGATAAACCTAAGCCACCTAAAAACTCATGTACCTTAGTGAGTTTTTCAGTATTTGGCCCATCATGAACGCGGTGTAACGCAGGAATTTTATGTTTCTTTAAAAATTTTGCAGCACATACGTTAGCCGTAACCATGCACTCTTCAATTAGCTTGTGTGCATCATTACGTTCAGTTGGTTTTATGCTGTCTATTTTTTTATCATCGCCAAAAATAATTTGTGTTTCGCTTCTTTCAAAGTCAATCGAACCACGCTCTGTTCTTGCTTTACGAAGGACTTTATAAAGAGCATAGAGATCATCTAAATGATCGGTGATTTCAGCATATTGTTTTCTTAAAGTAGCATCTTTATCAACAACTATAGCTGCCATTTTGGTGTAAGTAAGGCGTGCAGCTGAGTGCATAACGGCACTTGTGAATTGATAATCAACTACCTGACCTTCAGGGTTTATAGTTGCTTCACACACCATGCATAAACGATCAACAGCAGGGTTTAAAGAACATAAACCATTAGAAATTTTCTCTGGCAACATCGGGATAACTTCCGCAGGGAAGTAAACCGAAGTACCACGGTTCCATGCTTCTTTATCGAGCGCACTATCTATTGGCACATAGTGCGAAACATCAGCAATGGCAACAGTGAGTTTCCAATTACCATCTTTTGTCTTTTCACAATAAACGGCATCATCAAAATCACGCGAATCTTCGCCATCAATCGTAACCAAAGGCATTTTACGTAAATCTGTGCGACCTTTCTTATCTTCTTCTAAAACTTCATCACTAAGTGACTCGGCTTCGGCTTTTGTTTCTGCTGGCCAAGTATGGGGTAAATCATGTGAGCGCAAGGCAATATCAATTTCCATACCAGGCGCCATATGATCACCAAGTGTTTCTACGATTTTACCAATGGGTTGATGTCGTGAGGTTGGATATTCGACAATACGCGTTACTACGATTTGACCATCTGTGGCATCACCAGCATTTTCAGGTGGAATAACAATATCCTGTGCAATGCGAGAGTTATCTGGCGTAACAAAGCCCAGCCCACTATCAACAAAATAACGACCGACTATGGATTCTGTATTATGTTCAAGAATTTCAACAATAGCTCCTTCACGACGACCTTTGCGGTCAAGCCCTGTTACGCTGGCAAGTACAATATCGCCATGCAAAACCTTACGCATTTGTTTGCCATGCAGGTATAAATCTGAACTGCCATCTTCTGGCAATAAAAAGCCAAAACCATCAGGATGACCAGAAACACGACCCTTAACTAAATCAGCTTTAGTCGTGGGAATATAGGTTTTATTGCGATTGTAAATAATTTGCCCATCGCGCTCCATAGCACGCAGCCGATATTTCATCGCATCAAGATCTTGAGATTCCTCCAATCCGAGTTTATCAGCAAGGTCGCGAAAACCAATAGGCCCTCCGCTTTTTTCCATGACTTCAAGCATTAGCTCACGGCTAGGAATAGGGCGACCATATTTCTTGGCTTCACGTTTTTTATGTGGATCTTTATAATTTTGTTTACTCATGGTGCGCTATTCTACCTGACATAATCTATAAAGATAGAATAGTTATGAGTTCACTACTGGGAATGAGGTTTAAGTAGT
>CAZWEA010000002.1:0-40459 GCA_964632635.1 uncultured Cocleimonas sp.
ACTTTTCCTGATGTTCTTCCAGCTTCTTTGGCTTCACTGTATTTATTAAGCTCTTGGCTTATGCGTTTGCGTCCCGTTTTACTGTGATACTTCGGAACCGTTGCATCAGGGTGAATGCCAAGTGTTTTTTGTAAGACTTTACGCGCTAATCCATTTTCATTCGCAGCATTAACGATACTGGATATGATCGGTATACCTGCAAAGTTACCAACCGCATCGGTTGCAGATAAGATTTTATCGCGGGTTTTAAAGTCACCCTTTTTATGTTTTATCGCTTTGGCACGTAGCATTAAGTGAGGGAAATCTACATTCCACTCATGTGGTGGTGTATAGGGGCATTTAGTCATATAACAAAGGTCACATAGGTAACACTGGTCCACGACCTTAACAAAATCCTTTTTATCTACACCGTCAACTTCAAACGTATCTGATTCATCGACGAGATCAAAAAGGGTAGGGAATGCATCACAAAGACTGACACAGCGACGACAACCATGACAGATGTCATAGACTCGTTCGAGTTCTTTATTGAGTGAGTCTTCATTATAAAAGTCTGGGTTTTTCCAATCGAGTGGGTGTCTAGTAGGTGCTTCCAGATTGCCTTCACGAGTTGCCATAATATTTTATCCACATCTAATTTAGAGACCTTATAAAAAGGTATCTAAGAATTAAGCTCTCCCTCAAAGTATTACGAGGGAGAGTAATCATTCAAAAAATGATTCGCGCTTTTAGCTGTCTAGGCTATCAAGTGCTTTTTGGAAACGGTTAGCGTGTGAACGCTCCGCTTTACCTAGCGTTTCAAACCAGTCAGCAATCTCGTCAAATCCTTCTTCACGAGCTGCTTTAGTCATTCCAGGGTACATATCTGTGTACTCATGTGTTTCACCAGCGACTGCAGTTTTTAAGTTATCTGCAGTTGGGCCAAATGGAAGCCCAGTTGCTGGATCGCCGGTTTCTTCTAAATACTCAAGGTGTCCGTGAGCGTGTCCCGTTTCTCCTTCAGCAGTTGAACGGAAAACAGTAGCTACGTCGTTGTATCCTTCAACGTCAGCTTTTGCAGCAAAGTATAAGTAGCGACGATTAGCTTGAGATTCACCTGCGAAAGCATCCTTTAGGTTCTGCTCAGTTTTAGTTCCTTTAAGAGACATATTGTTTCTCCAATTATAATTTTAAGTGTTTGAATTGCCGTGAGGCCTTGCTATATAAAAACTATACGGCAAGGGTAATATAGGAAGAATTCTATTATTGGTCAATATCATTAAATGAAATGTATCAATACAAAAAAACGAATGATGCTTGGAGTTGACCTATAGAAACTTAGAAGTAGCCTAACAAAGCGCTTTTTTGATCAGGTTCTTATCAATAGGTTTGAGAAAAATAGAATGTAATGGAAAAATATCATTTAACTTATCAACATACTGCCTTTCTTTTTTATCAACAAATACAATAACCTTGGTGTTTTTTGCATAGCGTTGTAGAGAGTACAGCATCACATCTAAGTTACTAAGATTTATTCCAGCATAGTTATTACCATAACCATAGAAAAATTCAGCAGCAATAAAATCAGGTTGAGTATTTTTTATTTTACTGATCAGTTTGCGCATCGATTTAAAGCACAGTTCTTCATAACCTAAGTCATTATATAAAGGAGTGAGCAGAGGATGAGTGCGTGATTCAATCACAGAATAAATTGTTTTAGATGGCATGCTGTAATTATTGGGTATCGAATTTCAGATGTAAATCTAAAAATGATTTTCTGTAATTGTGTAAAAAAGGGGGGGGTGCCATATGTGAATGCTTTCACAAATTCATTGGAATGCATCTCGTCAACTACCGTTTATGCCACTACAGGGCTTTATTTAGTCACTTACTGTGTCGCATTCAAATACATACCCCGTCCAGATTGATATCCATATATTTATTACTTGGTATACAATTTCACTATTAATAAAATATTTTAGACTGTGAGAAAATCATATTAAATGGCAAACCACTTCACTATTGGGATTGATACAGGCGGTACCTATACCGATGCGGTTATCGTCGATAAAAATCAGCAAAAAATACTCGCGAGCGCTAAGTCATTAACCACTCATGATCAATTGGCAGTTGGCGTTAGTGATGCGCTTTCACAAGTCTTACAAACAGCAACCTCACGTAATAGCACTTTCAGACCTGATGATATAAGTATGGTATCGCTTTCAACCACGCTTGCAACTAATGCATTAGTTGAGGGTCAAGGCTCATCCTTGGGCGTTTTCCTATTAGGCTTTAATGATGCGATGGTCGAACGCACACAGATTGCACAAGCCATCCCCGAAGCTAAGGTTATGAATATTGCAGGTGGTCATGTTTACACTGGTCAAGAGCAACAAACCTTGGATGTGGACGCGATTCGTACTGCGCTAGAGGGCGAAATGGGCAAGCTTGAAGCTTTTGCCGTCGCAGGTCATTATTCAGTTCGCAATCAATCTCACGAGAGAGCCGTGGAATATCTAGTGAAGGAGATTACGGGAGCGCCTATCACTGCATCCTGCGATTTATCCGATTCCTTAAATGGCCCACGCCGCGCATTAACCGCTGCTTTTAATGCGCGCATTGTTTCCCTGATTGTAAAACTGGAAGTCGCCGTGCACGAATCCATGAACACTTTAGGTTTGAAAGCTCCGATAATGATTGTGAAGGGGGATGGATCAATCGCTAGTGCCGAATCGGTAATTGCGAAGCCTATTGAAACTATACTCTCTGGGCCGGCCGCAAGTGTTATTGGTGCGCGTTTTTTAACTGGCGAATCAGACTTTTTGATTTCCGATATCGGAGGAACTACTACAGATGTTGCCAGCGTTATTAACGGTTGGCCAGGGCTCAATAATGATGGCGCAGACGTTGGTGGTTATCGTACTTTAGTCAAAGCCATAGATATGAAAACATTAGGTTTAGGGGGTGATAGTGAAGTCGAAATTGGCGATTTACAAAAACTTAGACTGCTTCCTAATCGCGTGTTGCCTTTATCCATGCTCGCCGCACGCTGGCCTCATATTGAAAAAGAACTTGCGAATGCACTCAATGCCGTCAGTGGGATGCGCTTCGCGACTCAATATTTAGTGTTGCAATCAGCCTATCAACCTGATGATCTCACCACACAAGAACAGGAATTTCTTAGCCGACTTGATCCCGATAAGCCGAGTCATTATCGCGAAACTGTCGACTCAGCAAAAGATCGCAGTTGCCTCAAACGCCTAATCAATCGAGGATTTGTGAGGAAGTCAGGTTTCACGCCCAGTGATGCCGCTCACGTTTTAGGATTGCAATCACAATGGAATACCCAAGCTGCTCGCCATGCCTGCGAGTTATTAGTGCGTTCCACTAGAGGTATTGAAGGCGCATCAGAAATTAACTCACAGCTTCAAGCCTTCTCACAAGAGGTACACGACGCAGTGGTCGAAAAAAGCACACGCTTACTAATTGATCAACTCGGTGGTCAAAGTTTTAAGTCTGACGACAAACTCATTACTGTATCTGCAACAGGCATTGGAAAAATTCACGACTTAAACGTTAAATTACAATCCAAATTACCTATTGTGGCAGTCGGCGGACCTGCGGGTATTTTTTATCCTAAAGTCGCTGAACGTTTAGGGCAAGCCGTTATCCTCCCCCAATACAACGCCGTTGCCAATGCCATTGGTGCTGCGGTGGGTTTGGTGAAATCGAGTTGTACCATAGAACTTAATTTGCATGAAAAAGGGCATTTTATTATTCACTCTGCCGATCTCCCTATCAATATTGAAAACGCTACAGAAGCGCTCGAACTCGCCACAGCGTTGGCAAAAGAAGGTTTGGCCGAAGATTTAAAATCCAAAGGTGGTAAGTCTGAAAGCTTAGAGGGTATTAAAATTCATATTGATCGTATTGACCTACCGGGAGCGAAGGGAGATTGGGGGTTGATGAGTGCGCGAGTAACGGCTGAATTTATTGGGGATTCTTCTTAGGGGATTGTTGAAGTTCGTTTATAAAGGCGGAGTTTCTTTTTATTTGATTTTGTCACTATGGGGTGCCCATATATTCTCAAACAGTAATCAGCTTTTATTTGCTATAGTTCGCAAATGAAATCAAATGCCCAAACGATTAAATGTCCTGAATGTAACGCTGAAATAGAAATTTCAGAGGTTTTATCTAGTCAATTAGAAAAAGACTTACGAAAAACACTTAAAGCCGAAACTGAAGCAGAATTAAAAGCTGCTGTGCAAGAGGCTGCTGCGGGTGTGCAGAAAAAATCTAAACTTGAGATTACGGATTTAGAGAACCAACTCAAAGAAAGAGAGGATGAGTCTTTGTTGCTTCGCAAAAAGGCGCGAAAGCTTGAAGCTCAAAAAGAGGGTATGGAGGATGAGATTTCGCGTCGGGTTAAAGATGGTGAGGTTGTACTTCAGAAAATGCTGACGGATAAAATTAAAAAAACCATAGCTCAGGAAAAAGAAACTGAGATGTTGGATTTACAGTCTCAGATTGAGGATAAAAACAAGAATTTAGAAAAAGCTCAAGAGCTTGAATTAACCTTAAGAAAGCAAGCAAGAGAGTTAGAGACTAAGCAAAAAGAACTGGATATTACACTTGAACGAAAGCTTGATGAACGTGCCAAAAAAATTGAATGTGATCTTGAGAAAAAATATAACCAAGAGTCTGACTTAAAGCTAAAACAGAAAGAACATCAGATCGAGAGCTTAAATAAGTCAGTCGAAGATTTAAAACGTAAGATTGAACAAGGCTCACAAGAAACGCAAGGGGAGGCATTGGAAGCTGATCTTGAGTGTCGATTGAAAAGCCAGTTTTCCCATGACAAAGTGGATGGGGTAGGCAAGGGTGTTCGTGGCGCAGATATTATTCATACCGTGATTAATGATCAACTCAAACCCTGTGGAAAAATTCTTTGGGAGGCTAAAAATACGAAAAGTTGGTCGCAGGCTTGGGTACAAAAATTAAAAGATGATCAACTAGCATCGGGAGCAAATATCGCTATTTTAGTGTCTGTTACTTTGCCACAGGGTTTATCTAGTTTTGAGCAAATTGATGGAGTTTGGGTGTGTAACCCTGCAACGGCTATTGCGCTTGCCTGTGCTTTGCGAGAGCAATTAATGGCGGTTAGTTTTGCAAACTCAGCGAGTGTCGGTAAAGATGAAAAAATGGAACGCATGTTTACTTATCTTTCTGGTGATGAATTTCGCCAGCGGATTGAAGCGATAGTTTCTGCCTTCGAAAATATGCAGTTACAAATTATTCGTGAAAGGCGTGCCATGGAAAAACAGTGGCGAGAACGTGAAAAGCAAATAGATAGAATTATGATTAATACCTCAGGTATGTATGGTGACATGAGAGGAATTATTGGCAGTTCTGTACAGGCTATTCAATCGTTAGAGCTAGATGACAGTAGTGACCCCGACACTTTAGAATCTTTAGATGAATAAATTAAACGAATTAGCAGCGCTGAATAATCACTATTTTGTGATGCGGCACGGTGAGAGTCTGGCGAATCAACAGGGACTCATTGTGAGTTTGGCAGAAAATGGTGTTTCTGCCTATGGCTTAAGCGAAACGGGACGTGCTCAAATTGAGAAAAGTGTTACACAACATCCTGATATTAAAAGAGTAACTCAGATTATTAGTTCTGATTTTAAACGAGCATATGAATCAGCTCAGATAGCGCGTACTTTATTGTCTTGTCAGGCTGAAATTAAACTCAGTGAAAATCTACGAGAGAGAGACTTTGGTGATTTTGAGCTGAAATCTAATCGGCATTATCAAACTGTTTGGAATAACGATGCCGTAGACTCTTCTCACACTATTGATCATGCTGAAAGTGCGGATGCGGTAATGCAAAGAGCGACGTCCTTAATTATGTCTTTGGAAAAAGAGTTCTCTGCGAAGACTATTTTATTGGTGTCGCACGGAGATACTTTACAAATTTTACAAACAGCTTTTCTAAAGCAAGCGGCATCTCAACAACGTCTAATGCCTCATTTGGAAACGGCTGAAATTAGGGAGTTAGTTTTAGTTTGAGACCTTAGCCTATTAATTTCTATTATTTACAATGTACTAGGTGATAGTTCTATGAGTTTGTCGAAGCACCTTACTTTTCATTAAGAATTAAAGCCTAATACCCAAATCCTCATTAATAAATATTTTTCCGTACAAGTTTCTTTAATTGGTCTATAACAAGTAGATAATCCTTTTTATCAACTTTATGGAGATTACTTCATTGTTTAAAGTATCACTTTTTTCAGGTTTGCTTCTGTCACTTTGTTTATCCGTTCCAGCAATGGCTGATGCTTATCCTTCAAAACCTATTACAGTCATCGTGCCTTCTAAAGCCGGTGGTTCAACTGATAGAACAGCGAGAATGATTACAGAAATTGCAAAGGCTCAGAATAAGGGCTATGAATTCGTTATTAAAAATGTTCCTGGCTCTGGTGGTCAAAAAGGTTTTGAAGCGATCAATCGTGCTAAAGCTGATGGTCATACTATTGGTTTAGTTTTTACTCCTCAGTTGGTGGCGCATGTCGCATCGAAGCGTGCAAAATATACGCTGGATAGCTTCCGTATCCTAGGTAATGTGGCTCAAGATCCTGCCATTGTGGTGGTGCCAAAAGATAGTGCAATCAAAAGCCTAGGTGACTTGGCTGCTGCGGCTAAGGCAGAGGCAATGACTGTTGCTGTTAATGGTATTGGCTCGGATGATTTTCTAGCTGCTAAAGCTTTTGAATCAATAACGGGTGTTAGTTTTAATTTATTGCCAACCAAAGGATCGACTGAGCAAAAAGCGGGTATTTTAGGGGGGCATGTTGATGCTGCATTTATGAATTTATCACAAATGATTGCACAGCATAAAGCAGGCGATGCTCGTATAATTGCTGTGTTGGCAACGGAACGTAATGAAAATTTACCTGATATGCCCACGAGTAAAGAACAGGGTTACGAGGTCTATATGATGGCTACACGTGGAGTCGTTGCACCTGCTAAAGTTGATGCTAAAATCCTGGATGGTTTAGAAGCTATCTTGACGAAGGTAATGGCGAGTGATGACTTCAAATCCAAGGCAAAAAAAGGCAATATCTACTTATTACCTAAAACAGGGCCTGAATATAAAGCGTATTTGGAAGGTCTACAAAAGGACACGCAGGCAGTTTACGATAAGGCACCTTGGTAAGTATTTAAGTTTTCTTGAGAAAGAACAAAATAGGGCTTAAGCAATGAGCAAAAGGTATATTGACCGTGCTGTTCTCCTTTTATTTATTGTGATGGCGGTGTTTCTCTATCTCAGCACTGCCGACTACACGGGAATAGCAAAAACCACATCTGCTTATTACGTAAGATTTCTTGCCATATTCATTGGCGTGCTCAGTGTTTTTCAACTGGGAATTAGCTTGTTAAAAGATCGAAGCTATGCGCCATTGCAGTTGACCAATCATGCCCCTCGTTTTGCGGGTTTATTGATTTCGCTTATTGTATTCGCGTTGGTTTTTGAGCACCTTGGCTTCTTTATTTCTGCGGGGGTTTTTATTCCTGTTGTAGCACTCATCTTAGGCTTTCGAAATTATATTAGTATTGTTGTCACGACTGGCTTTGTCCTTTTATTTGTTTATCTTGTCTTTGTAAAACTTTTATCTGTCAATCTCCCTGGATTTAATTTTTAAACTTTCTAAGTCTAAACTAAGGACACTCTCCATATGATGGAATATGTTGGTATCGTTTTTCAACCTATAGCACTCTTTACTATTTTTCTTGGTACGGTTGCAGGTGTTGCGATAGGTGGCATGCCAGGTTTAACTGCCACGATGGCGGTAGGTTTACTGGTTCCATTTACATACACAATGGATCCCACTATGGGCTTGATGCTTTTAGGAGGGATTTACTGTGGCGCCATGTATGGTGGCTCCATTCCTGCTATCTTATTGAATACACCAGGTACTCCAGCCGCTGTTGCGACGGCAATTGAAGGTTTTCCCATGAGTCAGAAGGGCAAAGCTGGACTTGCTTTGAAAGTCTCAGTTGTTGCTTCATTTATTGGTGGCTCTTTCTCTGTTTTTGTATTGTTGATGTTTGCGCCTTTATTGGCTCAGCAAGCATTGAAATTTGGTCCAGCTGAAACATTTTTATTAGCATTAATGGGCTTGGCAGGAATAATATCAATTGCGGATGAGAATAGTTCATTGATTAAGGCCTTGATCGCGGGTGTGCTGGGGATGATTATCGCGGTGATAGGTACGGATGATATGTCGGGAAGCCTGCGTTATACCATGGGCTATATTGAACTCATTGATGGTATTGATTTTATGCCTGCACTAATTGGTTTGTTTTCAATGATTCAGATGCTGGAACTAGCTGGTATTCGCAAAAAACATGAAATAGATTTATCTGCATTACATAAAAAACAAAAAAGCGAACCGATGCCAAAAGGTATCTATAAACACATTGCACTGGGCTCTGGTACAGGCACCGTGATAGGTGTTTTACCAGGTGAGGGTGCGACCATTGCCGCATTTATTTCTTATAATATTTCTAAACGTATTTCCAAAACAAAAGAGCTGTTTGGTAAAGGTAACCCCGAAGGTATTGCTGCCGCGGAAAGTGGTAATAATGGTTGTGTGGGTGGTTCACTGGTGCCTACATTGACCTTGGGTATCCCTGGAAATTCGGTTGCAGCAGCCTTAATGGGAGCATTTATTATTCATGGAATGATTCCTGGGCCTGATTTATTTAATGAATATGCCGACCGTACTTACCCATTCATTATGTCTTTGTTTATTGCCAATATCGTTTTCTTAGTGGTGGGGCTGACCATTGCACCTTACCTTGCACGAATTGCTTTAATCCCATCTGCGATACTAGTTCCAGTCGTTTGTGCTTTTGCGGTTTTGGGCTCTTATGCATTGAATAACTCAGTATTTGATATTTATTTGATGATTGCTTTTGCTGTTTTCGGTTTGATTTTAAAGAAGTTAGGTTTTTCTTTGGAGGCACTTATTCTTGGTTTGATCCTAGGGCCTATCGCTGAAGGCGGCTTTACCCAAGGGATGATTATCGGTAAAGGTTCTCCGTGGATATTCTTTGAAAGTCCGATAGCAAAAGTTATGTGGGTGATTATTTTATTATTATTGATACCACCTTTGTATTCTTACTTTAAACACACTTCTTCGTCTTTGGTCAAAGAGCCCTCTAATAACTAAGAGGGCTATAAAATCGGACTATTTTAGCGTTTTCATTAAATCTACTAACATTTGAGCCACTTCACCTGTCATTAGTGCAAACTCAATATCGAGGTGCTCTTCATGGGTTTGCGGGTCATTATCTTGTCGCTGTTCTTCAAGCACATCAAGAAATTTAAGTTTTTTGATTTGTAAGTCTTCGCTTAATACAAAGCTGATTTTTTCATCCCACTCAATGGCGAGCTTGGAGGCAAATTTACCTGCTTTTAAACTGGTTTGTACTTCATCCAACGTAAGGTCGTGTTGTTTGAAAACTGCGGTTCCTTTATCATCGCCTTGGTTTTTAAGCTCGCATTCGAAACCTAGTAGAAATGGTTCGGGTAATTTGCAATCTGTAAGCCATTGAGTCATTGCCGTAGCAGGAGAGATTTCTGAGTCTGGTAATGAGACGGGTAAAGTGCCGAGGGTTGTTCTTAATAATTTGGTAAATGCCTCTGCACGTGGGGCAGAGGGTGTGTTAAGAATTAACCAGCCATTCTTTGGGTCGATCCAAGCATCTATTTTTTGGGTGCGGGTAAAAGCTTTAGGTAAAAGTTCGTGCTCAATATTTTCGCGTAACTCCTTTTTTTCGCGAGAGCTTACCTTGCGACTGTCCTTGGCTTCAATCTCTTCAACTTTTTCCTGTAGCGCTTCTTTGATGACCGTGGCGGGTAATAACCTTTCTTGGCGCGCCATGGTTAGCAGGATATTTTTGTTTGACGAATGTGTTAGTGATTCGCCGCTACCAAGTGGAGGAACCCATCCCATACTTTCACGTTGTGTTGCAGAGCAGGGCGCGAAGGGTTTTTTAAGTAGCTCTTCGTGTAAGTCTTCTGCGTTTAATGTGAATTCTTTTTCGAATTTAAATAGGTAGAGATTTTTAAACCACATGGATTAGCCCTTTTTTTATTGTGAAGGCGGGAGATTATGCAGGAATCGGGTATAATCACCAGCCTTTAAATGGTAAAACTAAATAAACATGACCGTAGATGAATTTTTAGAAAAATTAAAATCCAAGCCTGAGAAAACTGATTTTAGCGAACTGATGGATGTCATCGAGCAATACTACAGTTTCACGCCGACAGTATTTAAAAATGGTGACTTACATAATGATGCCGGTGAGAATTCAGGGTCGTGTAAACTATTTTCCTTTGCGAAAAAGAATGATTTATCGGAAGAACAGACACTAGCTTGTTTTGGTGCTTATTACCGTGAAGATGTTTTACAAAATCCTGAGGCTGACGATCATCAAAACATCCGTAACTTTATGAAGAGCGGTTGGGCAGGGGTTAGGTTTGATCAGCCTGCTTTGTCTGAGTAGTTAGTTTGCACTTCTTTATCAATCTTCCAAAAAAGGGGGGGGTGCCATATACATATTTGTACCCTAATTTTACTCAGCTTAAGATAGCAACAGCGTAAGCCTTTATGTCAAGAATTTATATCTCAGCAGCACATAAATCCTCTGGGAAAACCACGTTTTCAATTGGTTTGTGCGCCGCATTGCATCAACAGGGATTAATTGTTCAGCCTTTTAAAAAAGGTCCGGATTATATAGATCCTATTTGGTTATCACAGGCGAGTGGTGATCGTGCTTGTTATAATCTTGACTTTAATACCATGTCTGATATTGAAATTAGTACTGCTATACAGCGTTTTAGTGCTGATGCTGATATTAGTATTATTGAAGGCAATAAGGGTTTATATGATGGAGTAGCGCTTGATGGCAGCGACTCTAATGCAGCGATGGCAAAGCTAACCCAATCCCCTGTAGTTTTAGTCATAGATACACTGGGTATTACTCGCGGTGTTGCACCATTATTATTAGGTTATCAGCAGTTTGATCGTGATGTGAATATCGCAGGGGTGATTTATAACTTTACCAATGGTGGTCGACACGATAGTAAATTGCTTGCTGTTACTGAGGAATACACAGATCTTCCTGTCCTTGGGATGATTCAAAAAAATGCATTATTAGAAATTGATGAGCGCCATCTAGGGTTAATGCCGAGTAATGAGGATAGTCAGGCTTTTCAAAAAATTGCTGAGATCGGAAGTATTATTTCGGACTCGGTTGATACTGCTGCCTTAATAAAACTATCTAAACAGGCACCAAAAATTAATGCAGAAGAAATCACAACGACTACAATTAGATCTAATGCTGATAAAGTTCGTTTGGGAATTTGTGAAGATGCTGCTTTTGGTTTTTATTATGCCGATGATAAATCAGCTTTAAAAAGGGCAGGGGCAGAGCTAGTTTCAATAAACACACTGAGTGATGAGGCATTGCCAGATAATTTGGATGGTTTATTTATTGGGGGTGGCTTTCCTGAAGTTAAAATGCAGCAGTTAGCTCGGAATACTTCAATGAGAAGCAGTATTTATAAGGCTATTGAAGCGGGATTGCCTACTTATGCAGAATGTGGTGGTTTGATGTATTTGTCTGAAAGTATTCACTGGAATGGTGAAACAGAGCCAATGGTAGGAATTATTCCTGCTGAGGTAAAAATGCATATAAAGCCACAGGGTCGTGGTTATGTTCAGCTTGAAGAGACTGAAGACATGCCTTGGAAAACAAGGAAGAGTGAGGAAAGTAACACTCACAAGATTATCAATGCTCATGAGTTTCACTACTCTTGTCTGAAAAATCTACCATCAAAAGGTAAGTTTGCTTATAAAGTACATCGTGGTGTAGGTATCAATGGAAAATATGATGGCTGGATTTATAAGAACTTATTAGCAAACTACTCACATATGAGAGATACTGAAAGTTATCGATGGGCAGAGCGTTTTGTGGACTTTGTCCGCAAAAATAAAGAAAAAGTAAGTTAATGGAGACTTTGCACGATAGATGTGACGAAATTAAAAATAAAACTATTTTTATTCTCGCCATATTCTCATACAAAGGTCTCTAACTAAAGAAGTTAAGGGATAGATAAAAACATGATAAAAGTATCTGATACGGCAGCAAAACAAGTTGCTATTTCCTTGGAGAAGATGGGAGCTAAAAAACCAGCTTTAAGAATAGCTATCATTGTTCAAGAAGATGGATCATTCCATTACAACATGGGTTTTGATGAGACATTACACGAGGGTGATAAAGTTTTTGAAGAAAAAAATATCAAATTTATTGTTGATATGGCTACATTGCCATTAGTTGGTGGCATGACTATGGATTATGTTGATATTGAAGGCAAACAGGAAATTATTTTTCTTAATCCGAATGATCCTAATTACAAGCCACCTACTGATTAAGACCTATGGCGCAAGATAGCATTTCTCAAATTCCAGTTACAGTCATTGAAGGAAACTTCTCTGGCAAAAGTATGGATTTGCCTATACGAAATAAGATTCCTAGATCAAATGAGAATACGGCATCAGCAGAAGGAGCACAAAGTACTTCTCAAAATGAAAATGAACTTAAAGATCAACTGCTTATTAAGTTTCCTTGGGGAGCTCGTTTAGTCTTTTTGTTGCTGTTGGTAACATTTATTATCATTGGAGCAACTTATTTCTGGGCTATCAATGCAGAAAATATTCCTAGATGGCTTGCCCCTGTGATGACATTGATGTGGGGTGCTGCTGGTACAGGAACGCTTCTGGTCTTTTACTGGATGTGGAGACAGTTCAGTCGTTTTAGTAATGATCTTTCTGTTTGGACTAGTCAGTTGTTAGAAGGTGATTTCTCATCCCGCATGCCAATTCGAACCGAACATTGTCCGTCAAAAACAATACGGGATCAAATTAATAAGATAGCGGAAGACTATGAGGGGCTATCTAACTTTCAACAGCAACGTTTAACACGCCAATCAAAGCGCATTGAACGTAAAAAGTATTATCTTGAAGTACTTTACGATGTAGCTTCTAGTATTAATAAATCTAATAATTTAGAAGACTTATTACAGCGCTTTCTACATACCTTAACGACGGTGGTGAAGGCTAAAGCAGCCACGGTTCGTTTGTTGGATGGTAGTGGTGATATGAGACTAGTGGCTAGTATTGGCTTAAGTGATGAAATCATAAAGCAAGAAGAAACACTTCCCATGCCTGATTGTTTATGTGGAGAAGCGTTAAAAAATACAGATGTTTTAGTTAATACGGAAGTTAACAACTGCAGTATATTATTAGGAAATAACTTTTTTGAAAGTGATGACGATATTCAAATGCTTGCAATTCCCTTGCAATACAGAGGAAAAACTTTAGGTGTTTATAACCTATTTGTACATCGCAAAGAGTATGATGTCCTTGAAAGTGAATATGAGCTATTGGTTAGTATTGGTCAACACTTAGGTATGGCAATCGAGCAATCAGGTGTTGAAGAAGATGCGCGTACTTTGTCGATTATTGAAGAACGTACGCGCATGGCGCATGAACTACATGATTCGTTAGCACAAACTTTAGCAAGCTTGAGATTCAAAGTACGCTTGTTTGATGACTCCTTATTACAAGGTAAAGAAGAGGTCATCTGGCATGAATTGGAAGGTCTAGAAAATACCATTGACGACGCTTATGCAGAATTACGTAGCTTGATTACTGACTTTAGAGCGCCCATAGATGGTAAAGGTGTGGTGAGAGCGGTAAAACGTCTTACCGAACGCTTCAAGATTGAGAATGATATAGATGTGTTTTTCTATCATAATTGGGACCTCAATGATTTGTCCCGCGATACTGAACTTGAAGTGGTTCGTATCGTACAGGAAGCCCTTGTTAATATAAAAAAACATGCTAAAGCGGATAATGTCCGTATTCTAATGAGTAGTGATGAACAAGGACATTGTAGTGTCTTGATTGAAGATGATGGAATTGGTTTGCCTAAAAAACGTCCTAAGCCGGATAATAATACGGGTGAACATATTGGTCTTTCTGTTATGACAGAAAGGGCTGCTAGGATCAATGGCGAGCTTCACTTTGATAGTGATGGCGAGGGCACGCTAGTGCAATTAAACTTTGATGCATTTAATGAAAATGCTAATGATAACCCTGTAACTTTAAATACGTTTAAAAACTTATGAATGAAAGAATATTATTAATTGATGATCATACCTTATTTCGTGCGGGTCTATGCGACCTTTTAACTCGCAGAAAAATTGAAGTGGTAGCGTCTGTAGGTAGTGGCTCTGAAGGTGTTGAAATTGCCTCGAATGAAGAGCTTGATATCGTTTTATTGGATATGCGTATGCCAGAAATGGATGGTATAAGTGTACTGAAAAAACTTAAAGCTTTAAAATCTGACTTGCCAGTGGCGATGTTAACAACAAGCAGTGATGAAAGTGATCTTGTTGGTGCCTTGAGAAATGGTGCTCAAGGGTACTTACTAAAGGATATGGAACCAGATGATTTGGTCGTTGCTTTACAAGATATTATTGCAGGTAAAACAGTCGTTGCTCCCGATCTGGCTCCTGTGTTAGCTAGAGCTGTGCAAGGGAATAATAAGGAGGAACCAGAGGAAAAAGAGGATCCATTTGCAGTATTAACACCACGCGAGTTTGAAATTTTAACCTTATTAGCAGAAGGTCAAAGTAATAAAGTTATTGCAAGAAACTTAGGTATCTCAGATGGAACGGTGAAGCTTCATGTGAAAGCAATTTTAAGAAAGTTAAATATTAGCTCTCGGATAACCGCTGCTGTAATGGCTGTTGAACACGGTGTTAAGAAAACACCGATTACTATGCCTCCTAAGCGTGAGCTGTAGGTATCATTTAGGAGCCGTAAATTTAAACAAAAAAAAGCGAGCTAAGCTCGCTTTTTTTTTGGTTACCAACAATACCCCCGTAAAATTGATAACCGTCATCGTTGTTAGCCCAGTAAATCAGCTCCCCAATATTGTGGCCGACCTATGGTACGGTGACTTTTTCAGCAGTTAAAAGGAGAATCCATAATTAGTCATGAGTGTGTATGACCTTTTTATTATTTTTAGGAGTATAGGAAATCCCCAATCAACAAAAATCACAACACAAACCCCTTTGAAAAGTGACTTCTTGCTGAAGTTGTTAAATAGAATACTCTTATTAGCCTTAATCGAAGCTGAATGACCTTAAGTTATGTCAAATTATTTTTGATAATGTGTAATAGTCATTTAATGTCAATACCTTACATTCATTTTTGTAGTGATGTTTTTAATGTTTTATCTGGATGTTTGCTCATTAATAAAGAGCGCTGGGTCTATTGCATTTCCATTCAAGTAAACAGACCAATGTAGGTGCGCACCAGTTGACCTACCTGTGCTACCAACCTTACCAATAAGCTCACCACGTATAACTTTTTGCCCTTGTTTGACATTAATTTTGCTTAAGTGTGCGTAAAGACTTAATAACCCATTGCCGTGATCAAGATAGATAACTTTTCCCGTAAAAAACAAATCACCCGTGAATAGTATATGTCCAGTTTCTGTAGCTTTAACTGATCTTCCTGAAGCAGCGGCAATATCCATGCCGCTATGAGGACTCCGTTTTTGTTTATTGAGTATACGTCTTAAACCAAAACGACCACTGTCTCGGCCGGCGACAGGCTTTATGAAATTAAAATGTGGATCACTGATATGAAAAGTTTTTTTAAGTTTTTGTTTTAATTGAAACTCACGTTCTATTCTTTTACTGGATTTTTTGTTGGGGTTTACTTTGTTTTTATTTCTAATCGTCAGTCTTTGGATTTTATAATTATAAGGTTTAACTGAAAATTGTTTAGTCCATTTTTTTCCAGATGACTCTCTAATATTTATTTTATGAGTGCCTATCTTAGCTTTTAAGGAGATGCCTATAACGGCTAACCAGTTTTGTTTACCTTTGATTAGGGCAACTGGACTTGAGTTATAACTTACGGTTGGTCTTACCATGTGAGATGACGTGATGCTGATGACTGCTAGCCCACCAGGTTTGAGGCTGTTTCTTGGAAAGGCATTGCTGTAAGACAGTGGATAAAAGAAAAGAATAAAAAGAAATAGTTTAATAGTAGCTTTCATTTTTATAAAGTTTTTGGGTGCTAACAAATTAATACCTTCGATTAAGTTATATGACGTAGGGTTGAAACTAACTGTTCTAAATTATATAAGAAACAGATATGAAAATTTTTATAAGTTTGATGAATTTGGATAGTGTATATCTAAGTTTTGGTATTTTTGTCTTTTGTATAACCCACGCCGATAAATATTGGTTATATGTTCAAAATACCATATTAATTAAGAACATATCTTCGTGATTTTATTGTTAAAATAGAGTGAATATATATCAAAAGAGGTAGAAATTAACACAATTTATGTGTTAATGTAGGAGGGAGCCTAAATCATCTATCTAGTTATGGATAGAATTTAAAGGTTTTTGCACAATTATGCTGGAGTAAGTTTTTTGCTACATAGTTAAAATTAAAAGAGTTTATTAGAAAAATAAGAGCCAGAATATTAAGACCCCTAAATATCAATTTTATTGATAGCCTTGAGATTTTGGATATACAGGTATTAACTAATACCACAACCAATATACAGTGTTCCCCTTATTATACACTGAGATTGGATACAAAGGATTGGAGTGTGTTTATGCAGCCTGAACAGAAGGTTCCATTAAATGTTTCGAGTGAACATGTCGATAACAAATCAAAAAATAAAGCCGTAGTGAAGTCAAAAGCTAGGGTTACAAAAAATTCTTTAAAAACAGAAATAAAAAATACTAAAAGTACATTAAAAGTAGTTGATTCACCGTCGAGTACGGCTAGTAAAGTAAAGAAGCCAAGGGTTCCTCGTAAAGAGTTAGATGCAATTCACCTCTATTTGAAGGAGATTGAATTTTCACCTTTATTGACTCCCGAAGAAGAAGTTAAATATGGACGACTGGCGAGGCAAGGTGATCAATTAGGTCGTAAGAAAATGATTGTTTGTAATTTACGCTTGGTTGTTAAAATATCTCGTCGATATATGAATCGTGGCTTACCTTTGCCAGACCTTATTGAAGAAGGGAATTTAGGTTTGATTCATGCTGTTGAAAAGTTTGATCCTGAGCGTGGGTTTCGATTTTCAACCTATGCTACTTGGTGGATAAGACAGAATATTGAACGTGCCTTAATGAATCAGTCTCGCACAATAAGACTCCCTATTCATATCAATAAAGAGATTAATCAATATTATCGTAAAATGCAGCAGCTAACCCAGAAGACGGGTGAGGAACCAACGATAGCTGAAGTTGCTGAGGCTTTAGATAAGCCTGTTGAAAAGCTTCAAAAGCTATTACATTACGGTGAACGTATAAGTTCGCTGGATATAAATATTGGTAAAGAGGGTAATAATCCTCTCGTAGATTTCGTCTCTGAAGAAAGTGAAATGGAGCCAGATGAAGCAATTAATGATGAGGCGGTACACAATTCTGTAGAAGATTGGTTGCAACAATTAGAGCCTAAACAGCAAGAAGTTATTGTTAGACGGTTTGGCTTGCATGGACATGATAATTCAACATTGGCTCAGGTGGGTGAAGAGCTTGGTTTGACCAGAGAACGTGTACGCCAAATTCAGATGGAAGCACTGAGACGTTTAAGACGAATTCTTGAAAACCAAGGATTTTCTGGCGATATTTTATTGGGTGATTCCTGATAAGTCTCTAAAGCAGTAAACTCTTTAGGGGCCTCTGATCAGATTCAATTAATGGAGACTAGCTAGCTAGAATAGTTGGATCAGATCAGAGGAGGTCTATATCTTGTGTTTATTAGATAATGTGCCTGTATAGTCTTATATGGCATCCCCCTTGTTTTTGGAAGATTGCAACTACTTGTATTTTATCTTTTAATAGGGTCGAGAATACTATTGACTTGTTCAAGGGAAGTATCTGTATTAGGATAATCTAGCGTATAGTGTAAGCCACGACTTTCTTTTCTTTGTTGTGCGGAACGAATAATTAAACGGGCTACTTCCGCGAGGTTTCTTAATTCTATTAAATCATTACTGACCCGGAAATTAGCATAATATTCATCAATTTCTGTGAGCAGCATTTCAATTCTATTTCTGGCTCGTTTCAATCGTTTTGATGTTCTGACGATGCCGACATAATCCCACATGAAACGTCTGACCTCATCCCAGTTATGATTTATAACGACACGTTCATCCGAGTCAGTAACACGACTTTCATCCCAATCTGGAATTGTAATTTCAAATGGCTTGTTTTGCTGAGATTGGTGTTGTTTAGTAATTTCTTGAGCAGCTGCTTGCCCATAAACAACACATTCTAATAATGAGTTGCTTGCCATTCGATTGGCTCCATGCAAACCTGTATAGGTTGTTTCTCCTATAGCGTATAGGCTTTCGAGGTCGGTTTGCCCAGATTGATCAACCATCAATCCGCCGCAGGTGTAGTGTGCTGCAGGGACTACAGGGACAGGTTCTTTACTTAAGTCATAGCCAAATTTTTTGCACATAGCGAAGACATTAGGGAAGTGTTCTAGTAAAAACTCCTTCGATTTATGACTAATATCGAGAAACACGGAGTCTATGCCTAATCGTTTCATTTCATGGTCAATGGAGCGGGCTACAATATCACGAGGTGCAAGTTCTGCTCTCTTATCAAACTTATCCATAAAGCGTGAGCCATTAGGCAAGAGTAATCTGCCTCCTTCGCCACGTACAGCTTCTGTTATTAGGTTGGATTTTGCATGTGGGTGGTATAAGCAGGTAGGGTGAAATTGCATAAATTCCATATTGGCTACACGACAGCCAGCTCGCCAACCCATAGCAATACCATCACCGCTGGCGCCATCTGGATTGCTAGTATAAAGGTAAACCTTGCTTGCGCCACCAGTGGCTAAGATAGTAATATTCGATTGAAATGTTCTTACTTGTTCGTTTTTAATATCGAGTACATAAGCCCCAACGCAACGATTATTTTTGTGCTTGTGACGTAATTTGCGTGTTGTGATGAGGTCGATAGCAATATGGAATTCAAATAATTCTATATTGGAGCGTGATTTAATTTGGGATAATAAAGTTGTCTCTATCGCTTCGCCACTTGCATCGGCTGCATGTGCAACACGACGATTACTATGACCGCCTTCACGGGTAAGGTGTAATCCAGCTGAACCTTCGATGTTATTATCTACGCGAGTAAATGGTACGCCCGCGTTTAATAGCCAGTCTATTGCAGTTGGGCCATTTTCTACGACATGACGTACGACTTCTTCAACACAAAGTCCTGCACCAGAATCTATTGTGTCAGAAATATGAGATTCAAATGAATCACTTTTATCTAGCACTGCAGAAATACCACCTTGCGCGTAAATGGTACTACCTTCACTTAGTTTTTCTTTGCTAAGGACAGCAACTTTTATCGTAGAAGGGAGGTTAAGCGCCATAGTTAAACCTGAGGCGCCACTTCCAATGATTAAAACATCAAACATATAAAATATCTCAAGTAAGGTACTAACATCTTTTTTTGTGTACTTTAGATTAGATCGATCTAAGTAACTATATATTTCAGCTAAGTTTTTCTGATTAAGTCTAATTGTTTAAATTTTATTAACCCTGCAGGTGTCTTTCATCAAGGTAATTTAATTTAAGATATGAATGAACAATGAAGCAGCAGTTTAATTCTATTCTAAATTGTAATCGATTTGATCAAAGGTTTCTTAACATTGATTATTAGATTATCATAGTCGACATAAATAATTTAGAAGTGAAGGTGTTAATTGCAAATAATTAGTCGTCAAATCATGATTAATTGTTTAACTTATCTTAAAACTAGCACCTTAAAGGAGATATGCCCATATGGGCAATAGTCAAACAGATTTAGAATTAGTGCGAAGAGTACAGTCAGGGGATAAATCCGCTTTTGATGTTTTAGTTTTAAAATATCAACAGAGAGTGATTAACCTAGTGACTCGTTACGTGCACGACCCGCATATAGCGATGGATGTTTCCCAAGAGTCTTTTATAAAGGCTTATCGAGGATTAAAGAATTTTCGTGGTGATAGTGCCTTTTATACGTGGTTATATAGAATTTCAATAAATACGGCGAAAAATCATTTGGTGTCTAGGAGTCGTCGGATGCCTGATGATGATATTGATGCTCAAGAGGCTGAGCAATATGAAGGTGGTGCTAAATTAAGGGATATTAGTACGCCGGAAAATGAACTGCTGACTGAAGAAATACAAGAAACAGTAAGAGTTGCGATAGAAGCATTGCCAGATGACCTACGTATTGCCATAACTCTAAGAGAGCTTGAAGGCCTAAGCTATGAAGAAATTTCCGATGCTATGGATTGCCCAATAGGAACGGTTCGATCTAGAATTTTTAGAGCTCGTGAGTCTATAGAGAGTGAATTAGAGCCTTTACTTAACGAAACATGATAAAAGGATATTAGTTGAAACTTCAGGAATAACCCAAGTTATTGTTTTATTCAGGAATAATTAAGTATCAATATTTTATAATGTAAACGAACTAAGTATTTTTTTTGTTGTCTGTGAAGGTAACGATTATAAGAAGTTTTAAAATGAGAAAATAATGAACAAGAGTAATAAAACAATATCAATGACTGAGCACCTTTCGGCACTGCTCGATGATGAGACTGGTGATTTTGAACAGAGACGTGTTTTGGATGAACTTAAGTCTGACGAAAAGCTGTGCAATAAGCTTTCAAGTTATGCGTTAATTGGTGAAACGATGCGATCAGCTAGTGTCGAGAAACATGCATGTAGTGCAGGGAAAAGTTTTTTAGCTGGAATACATGAGAAGATTGATACTGAAGATGAATACCATCATATTCACTTAGGTAATAATAATGATGTACAAAGTCAAAAATCATGGCTTCGTCCAGTTGGTGGCTTTGCCTTAGCGGCTTCAGTAGCGGCAATAGCATTCCTTGGGGTACAGAATTATCAGCTTACGGAAAAAACAGATTTATTGACTGCCTCCTTAAATGCTAAGTCGCAGGAAAGTCTAATAGCTAAAGAAATCCATGTTACGCCTCCTGTTGTTGCGAATATTGATGTCGATACAAAGCCGCTTATTGAAGAAGCGACGTTTAACAGTGAGCAGTATGGTCAAGCAGATTCACATATGAGGTCTTTGTTAAAAAGCTACGTAGACAGTCATATGCAATATGCATCACATACGACATTTGTCCCATCAGTACGTGTCATTGCTTACGCTGATAATAAATAATGAAAACTTGTTGTATTAGACCTATGCCAAAAATTATAAAAATACTTGCCGTTTCTGCATTACTACCTTTGATATCCTTTGTGCCAATAGCTCAAGCAGATGATAGTGCTGTCGAGTTACTGAACCGTATGAATAAAGCATTGCATCAACTGAACTATAAAGGGAACCTTGCATATCTTAAGGGGAATTCTTTATCAACTTTACATGTGGATCACTCAGTTGTTAATGGGGTAGAGTCAGAACGTGTTGTTCGTTTAAATGAAGGTGGTAATGAAATTTCACGGGAATTAAAGGGTTTTTCACTCTCTTCAATACCCCAGATTCGACCAGAGATGGAATCAGTTTACTCTTTTGATATGGGGCGTGAAAATAGAGTAGCTAATATACCCTGTAGGATTATTACAGCTAGACCGAAGGATCGTGAACGCTATTTACAAAAGTACTGTATAGATTCTAGAACGGGTATGTTACTAGATTACATGTTAGTGGGTAAGTCACATAAGCCTGTAGAGCAGTTTATGTTTACTACAATTGATATTCGTGTTCCAGAAAAAATGGCGATTCAAACGGCAAATATCGCTAATGAAACAATGACTCATTTAGGAAAAGCGAAAACAACAATATTGATTCCTCAGGCGCAAGCTAAGGCAGGTGTGCGCCATATTTCCAATGCGGTTTTGGACGATGGTTGGGTAATTGAAGCCTTACCTGCTGGCTTTGAAGTTAGCCAAGCTCCGTCCATGAAAGAAGCAAAGAGTGCAAACTCTGTTATCAAACATTATATAGTTTCAGATGGTCTAAGTTCCTTATCTGTTTTTGTTTCGCCAATAACGGATAGAACCCCTGAAAATGCAGTAACGATTAATTCAGGTGCTTTGAATGTTTTAACGAAGAAAAAAGATAACCATATGATTACAGTGGTAGGTGAAGTGCCTGAGCTTACCTTAAAGAATATTGTGAAGAATTTACATAAGAAGCCATAATTTAATTAAATTCTATGAGACCTTTGCACAAGAGATATAGTGAGAGAAAAATAAGCACATATTTGTCCGTCATATCCCTTTTGAACAGGTCCCTCTATCATAGAGAAGTGAAGCCCAATTGATACAAGAGACAGCTATTGTTAGTAATTTTAAAGATGGTTACGCTGATCTAATCATTGATAGAAAATCTGCCTGTGGGGCTTGTTCCTCAAAGTCTTCTTGTAGCCAGTCTTCATTGTTAAATAGCTCATCTAAACAAAAAAATATTCTACGCATATATAGTGAGTTGCCTTTGCAGGTTGGAGATACGGTCATCATAGGTATAAAATCAAATCAGTTATTGCTGGCAACTGTTATGATGTATATTCTTCCTTTGCTTGTATTTATGATTTTTACTGTTATAGGAAAATATTTAGGGGGTGAGCATGCAAGTATATTTGCAGGTTTATCAGGGTTATTTTGTGGTATATTTTTTCTTCGAAAGTTTGTTGTTAAAAATAAAATAAGCAATCAATTTCAACCCAAAATATTAAATAAAATGATTCCTATCAACTCTGAATAACCCCTTGATTGTTCAATTTAAACCCTATGAGTAGGGAATTAATACTTAAGAGAAAATTCTAATAATGTTCGTGATAAAAAAGTTTATACCTGTTCTACTAATTGTTTGTTCATTTTTTGCTAGTTTATCAGCCGCAGAACTTCCTGACTTTACCAAGCTAGTAGAGGAGCACAGCGCTGCAGTTGTCAACATTAGTACTCGACATAATGCAAAAACTCCCAAAAATTTCTCTCATGACTTTCTAGAAGGCGAGGGTGATGGCGAGAAGAGTGAAATGCTTGATGAACTTATGCGCCGCTTTTTTGATAGAGGTGGGAATGGTATTCCTAGAGAAAAAGATACCAGTTCATTGGGTTCAGGATTTATTATTTCTGCAGATGGTTATATCGTAACAAACAATCATGTGATCACGGATGCAGATGAAATAATTGTAAAACTTAATGATCGTCGTGAGCTTACAGCAAAAATCATTGGTGTTGATAAACGCAGTGATGTGGCGTTATTAAAAGTTGAAGCAAGCAATTTACCTGTGCTCGAAACAGGAAGCTCAGAGAAGTTGAAAGTTGGTGAATGGGTGGTTGCAATAGGTTCACCATTTGGCTTTGATCATAGTGTAACCGCGGGCATAGTCAGTGCGAAAGGAAGGAGTTTACCTTCTGAAAATTATGTGCCTTTTATACAGACAGATGTTGCCATTAACCCAGGTAATTCAGGAGGGCCATTATTTAACCTAAAGGGTGAAGTCGTTGGTATTAACTCACAAATATTTAGTCGTACAGGTGGGTTTATGGGGGTTTCATTTGCTATACCTGTCGATGTTGTAAAGCAAATAGTCAAACAACTCAAAGCTAAGGGGCGAGTATCTCGTGGGTGGTTAGGGGTTTATATACAGGAGGTGACACGAGAACTCGCTATATCTTTTGGATTAGATAGTCCAACCGGGGCATTAATTGTTGAAGTGATTGATGAAGGTCCTGCTAAAGATATATTGCGACAGGGTGATATTGTTCTGGAATTTGATGGTAAGCCTGTGAGAGATGCCTCATCTTTACCTGTTATCGTTGGTTCAACATCAATCGATAAAGAGGTTAAAATAAAAGTAAGGCGAGGTGGTAAAACCCAAGTTTTGAATCTCAAGCTTGCTGAACTACCTGCTGATGATATTGATAAGCCGAAGGTTAAAAAGAAAAAGAAACCAAAGAAAACAAACACCTATTTAGGAATGGATTTATCTGACCTTGATCAACTTGCTAAAAAGTCACTTGATGTTGAGCATGGTGTGTTAGTTAAGAGAGTGAAAGCAAACCCTGCTCGTAAAGCAGATGTTGAAAAAGGTGATGTTTTATTAATGCTTAATGGTGATAAAATTAAAGACTTAGTACACTTTGTTGAGTTAAGCAAAAGTCTTAAGTCAGGTGAAACCTATGCTCTGCTTGTTTTAAGAGATGGATCAGCAAGATTCTTAGCGCTAAAAATAGATGAAAGTGAGCCGCAAAAGTAAAGACTCTAAATCATCTTGATTAAGATGCTGTACTTAATTCTCTAAAAAAGGTGGGGGTGCCTTCCTTTGACGCTACTCAGCAGATCTCCCGTATCGGGTAAATGATTTGTGGAGTTTATAAGATGGTCTTAACGGTTTATTTTATTTAAATCTCCTATTGTTTTTCTTCCTGGTTACTTTTGAGCAATGTAGAAGCTTCATTAAACCAGTACAGAAATACTATATTTTTTCTTTTACCCAAAAAATAGCCGCAAGTTCATGTCTAATTTCTTTTCAGTGCAAAATTCATAATTCAAATGTGCATACTCACGCATGAATTAATAGTGTATTATCGCGATGGCTGTCATCTGTGTGAACAGGTGGTGGCTTCTTTATTTGAGCTTCAAGAAGAGCTTAAGTATGAGATTAAGCAGATAGACATAGATACCGACCAAGAATTACGGGATAGATACAATATTGATGTACCCGTTGTTACTTACCAAGGTGTAGTTATTTTCTATCATTTTTTTGATGAAACAGAATTAAGAAAAGCACTAGCACATGGCTGAAGCAAATCAGAATATCCGAAATTTTTCAATTATTGCCCATATAGATCATGGTAAATCTACGATCTCTGATCGATTTATACAACACTGTGAAGGTCTGAGCGAACGCGAAATGGATTCACAAGTTTTGGATTCAATGGATATAGAACGTGAACGTGGAATTACCATTAAGGCACAAAGTGTATCACTAGATTTTCATTCTAAAGATGGTCAAACCTATCATTTAAACTTCATTGATACACCAGGTCACGTAGACTTCTCTTATGAAGTTTCACGTTCTTTAGCTGCGTGTGAAGGGGCTTTGCTCGTTGTTGATGCCTCGCAGGGGGTGGAAGCACAAAGCGTGGCCAATTGTTATACCGCAATTGATTTAGATCTAGAAGTAGTCCCCGTTTTAAATAAGATAGATTTGCCTGCCGCAGATGTACAAAGAGTTTCTCAAGAGATAGAAGAAATTATAGGAATTGATGCGACAGATGCTGTACACGTCAGTGGCAAAACAGGAGTGGGAATTGAAGATTTACTTGAACAGCTAGTTGAACGCATACCCCCACCAAAAGGTGATCCTGATGCGCCTTTAAAGGCACTGATCATTGACTCCTGGTTTGATAACTATCTCGGTGTTGTCTCCCTTGTACGTGTCGTTGACGGTCGAATCAATAAAAAAATGAAAATCATGCCGATGTCAACAAAGCAAGAGTATCTTGTTGATCATATTGGTGTTTTCACACCCAAACGAAAGGATACAGACGCGTTAGTTTCTGGTGAAGTAGGCTTTGTTATTGCTGGGATTAAAGATATCGAAGCGGCAAAAGTAGGTGATACTTTTACCACCGCTAAAGGCTCAGCTACAGAGCCTTTGACTGGCTTTAAAGAAATTCAGCCCCGTGTATTTTCTGGTTTATTCCCTGTAAGTTCAGATGACTATAGTAATTTGCGAGAAGCATTAGATAAGCTAAGCTTGAATGATGCGTCACTAAAATATGAACCAGAAACATCCCAAGCACTAGGTTTTGGGTTTCGTTGTGGATTCCTTGGTTTATTGCATATGGAAATCGTTCAGGAACGCCTTGAGCGCGAATATGATTTAGACCTAATTACCACAGCACCTTCTGTTATTTATGAGGTAGTGACAAGTAAAGGTGAAATCATCAATATTCACAACCCAGCTGACCTTCCAGCGGTTAATTATATCGAAGAAATACGTGAGCCTATAATTCGTGGCACGATTATGATGCCACAAGAGTATGTAGGCAACGTTATATCACTTTGTATTGAGAAGCGTGGCATACAAAAGGACATGCAATACTTGGGAAATCAAGTAACTTTAACTTATGACTTGCCTTTAAGTGAAGTTGTTATGGATTTCTTTGATCGATTAAAATCAGTCAGTCGTGGCTATGCTTCTTTTGATTATGAGTTGGATCGTTTTGAGCCTGCACCTTTGGTAAAAGTAGATATTCTGATTAATGGTGAGGCTGTTGATGCGCTTTCAATTATTGTACATAAAGACTTTTCACAAACGCGAGGTAGATCACTTGTTGATCGCATGAAAGAAGTTATCAAGAGACAGATGTTTGATGTTGCTATTCAGGCAACTATTGGTGGAAATATCATCGCTCGTTCCAATGTTAAAGCGCTGCGTAAAAACGTAACAGCAAAGTGTTATGGTGGTGATATCTCACGTAAAAAGAAGTTATTAGCAAAGCAGAAAGCAGGTAAAAAGCGGATGAAGCAGGTGGGTAATGTTGAAATACCACAAGAAGCTTTCCTTGCTGTGCTTAAAAGGGATGATGACTGATGGGGGATAATATTAATCTTGAGTTAGTGTTGGTAATACTAACTTTTCTTACTGGTTTAATCGTTTTATTTAATTGGTTATCTAAGCGTAAAAGAAAGAGCACAAACACTGAAAAAGAGAGGGACTCTTTAATAGTGGATTATGCAAAATCCTTTTTCCCTGTTTTATTGATAGTGATTACGATACGATCTTTCGTTGCAGAGCCTTTTAGAATTCCTTCAGGGTCAATGATACCGACACTTGAGATTGGTGACTTTATCTTGGTAAAAAAATATGCTTATGGAATACGTTTACCAGTATTAAAGACCAAAGTTATCGAGACAGGGCATCCCAAACGAGGAGATGTAGTGGTATTTAGGTATCCTAAAGAACCTGAAACTAATTATATAAAACGTTTGATTGGCTTACCTGGTGATCATATAAAATGGACTCGTGATAAGAAACTTATTATCAATGGTAAGGAAGTCCCTACTAAGGTGACGGGACAATATAAGACCAAATCCAGAATCGGTCTTTCGGTGATGGTTAATAAATTAGAAGAAACTTTACCTGATGATAAACCACATGATTTAATCTCATTTAATTCATATTCTACTCCAGGAGAATGGGATGTACCTGAAGGGCATTATTTTGTGATGGGTGATAACCGTGATAACAGTAGTGACAGTAGAGTTTGGAAGTTTGTGCCAGAAGCAAATTTAGTTGGAAAAGCCTCACTTGTCTGGATGCATTGGAATTGGTTTGATGGTGGTGATGGATTTCAGGCAAGTAGAATAGGAACAGCAGTAGATTAAAAATTACTATAAGTATCTCCATTGTTAAGCGTAGCTTCACGATGAGTGTGTAAGAATGACCTAATAAAAACTAAAACCTAGTATTAGGGAATAATAATGACAATAAATAGACAAAAACAACGTGGCGCTACTTTTGTAACTTGGTTAATAGTAGCAGGTTTAGGTATTCTTATAGCAAGTGCTATTATCAAGGTTGCACCTTATTATGTTGAATTTAATAGTGTAAAAGGACTAATGGTAAAAATTGCGAGCGAGCAGGGTATTAAGAAAGCTAATATGCGCCAAGTTAATAGTAAGATAGAAAAATATTTGAATTTAAATAATTTACGAAGTCTAGAAGATAGCTATTATGCGAGTAAAAAGAAAGGCTCAGGAGTAAAAAGCCCTTTTAAAATTGTTAAGTTAAAAAAAGGCAAAAAGAGACGTAAGTTATCAGTAGAATACCCAGTAAAAAGCCCTTGGATTGGAAATATTTCGTTTTTACTTGATTTTAAACATTCTGTTGTTTTAGGTGAGCCTGAAAATAAAACTGGGAAATAAAACCAACGCTAAGGGACTTAATTTAAGTTCCTAAATTTCTATTAGATACAAATTACATTAGCATTATCTTTATATTCTCATGTTAGAATAGACACTTATTTCTTAAGCATATAAGGGTCTATGCGTTCTTCGAATAAAATTAGTGATATTCTAGATCAAAAACACTTAGGGTGTGATTGTTTTATACAAGCATTAACGCACCGTAGTGCTAAAGGCAAACATAACGAGCGCATGGAGTTCTTGGGTGATAGCGTTTTGGGCGTTATCATTACCGATAAATTGTATCATTTAATGGCAACAGCCTCCGAAGGCTATTTATCTCGGCTTAGAGCATCTCTCGTGAATGAAAATACACTTGCAGAAATCGCCAATGAATTATCATTAGGTGACTTTTTGCGTTTAGGCGCAGGAGAATTAAAAAGTGGAGGCTTTAGAAGAAAATCAATTCTCTCTGATACCTTAGAAGCTGTAATAGCCAGTGTTTACCTCGAAAGAGGCATAGCAGAAGCCAAAATCTTTGTATTAACTATATATACGAATCGCTTTGAAGAGCTACCCAGTGAAAATGAATTGAAAGATCCAAAGAGTCGTCTACAAGAATTGCTCCAGTCTCGAAAGTTAGAGATTCCTACTTATGATTTAATTAGCACAACAGGTGATGCCCATCGCCAAATATTTACAGCTGAGTGTGTTATTCCTAGCCTAGAGATTAATGTTAAAGGGATATCAAGTTCAAGGCGTAAAGCAGAGCAGCAAGCAGCACAAAATGCATTAGAGAAAGTAGAAGCTATTTTTTCTGCTGAAAAAAAGGCTAAAAAACTATGAATACACAATGTGGAACAGTTTCAATCATTGGCCGTCCTAATGTTGGAAAATCAACCTTATTAAACCATTTGATTGGTTATAAAATCTCGGCAATTGCCAATAAACCACAAACCACAAGAACGAATATTCGTGGAATAATTAGCGAGACAAATCGCAAAGATCGTTCTGATTACCAAATTATCTTTACCGATACACCTGGCATTCATCTAAATTCTAAAAATTTACTCAATAGAACCCTAAATAGTGAAGCAGTGGCGGCAGTTGAAAATGTAGATGCGATCATTTTTATTGTTGAAGCAATGAAATGGACAGATGAAGATGATTTTGTTCTTAGTCGCTTAGAACATACTAAGGCGCCAGTTTTCTTGCTGATCAATAAAGTGGACCGTATTCAAGAAAAAGAGAGATTGTTTGTTTTTTTACAAGAAATTGCCTTAAAAAGAGACTTCAAAGAAATCATTCCCATCTCTGCTACTAAAGGCATAAACACCGATGCTTTAATAACCTCACTATTAAAGGTTCTGCCAGAATCTGAATTTATATATCCTAAAGATCATATTACTGATAAATCAATACGCTTTATTTGCGGTGAATTAATTCGTGAGCAATTGGTGTTAAATTTACACGAAGAGTTACCATATACTACGGCTGTGGAAATAGAACTATTTGAAGAAACAGATAAACTCGTCACAATCGAAGTGGTCATCTGGACAGATAGAAAAAATCAAAAGGGAATTATTATCGGTAAAAAAGGAGAAACATTAAAACGAATCGGGCAGAGTGCAAGGCATTCTTTAGAAGAGTTTTTAATGAAAAAAGTGATGTTGAAGCAATGGGTGAAAGTTGAAGAGAATTGGCAGAATAATCCGCGTCACTTAAATGAGTTAGGTATCATTTCTAATAGGGAACTGTAAAGACTGCGTAATGGCACCCCCCCCTTTATTTAAAGATTTAAAACCTACTAGTCTCTGCAAAGGGGTTGCTTAATGCCTCAATCCTTTGCCTATATTCTAAATCGCCGCCCTTTTAGAGAGTCGAGTCAACTGGTTGATATTTTTACAGAGGATCATGGCAGAATTTGTTGTGTTGCTCGTCCTGCAAAGAAGCGTGGAAAAATCCTGAAAGGAAACTTAGAACCTTTTCGTTATTTACATATAAGCTGGATTGGTAAAGGCGAAGTGCAAACTTTAACCGAAGCAGATGAACGTGGGCGACATAAAATACCACCTTCTGAAATGATGTTAGGACTTTATCTTAACGAGTTATTATTACTATTCACTCGTCAACATGTCGCACAAGCGGAATTGTTTTCAGCGTATAAATATACCCTTCATAAGTTGGCAGATCCGACGATTAACCGACAAATAATGATACGTTTTGAAATTTTCTTGTTAGCTAGTCTAGGATACCCCTTGGCACCACAAACAGACCAAGCTATTTTACCTGAAATAAGCTATCTTCTAACTCAGGATGAGGGTTTAATTCAGGCATCGAATAAAAATAGTGATGCAAATCGAAATTTAGTTTCAGCAAAAACAATCAGTGGTGAATTATTGATTGCTCTACAGGACTTACCATCAATGCAA
Organism: uncultured Cocleimonas sp.; assembly: GCA_964632635.1. GTDB lineage: Bacteria > Pseudomonadota > Gammaproteobacteria > Thiotrichales > Thiotrichaceae > Cocleimonas. The sequence continues at coordinate 30,502 of CAZWEA010000002.1, forward strand.
GTACTACAATGGAAACAGTTACGATTGTACCTAGATGCTGTATTCAAGGATATTGCCCCAAGAACCATTAACTCTCGACAATTACTGAACATATAACTATGGAACAACAAACTAAGCCAATACTTGAGCTGGGTGTAAATATTGATCACATCGCCACACTGCGCCAAGCTCGTGGGACAAGTTACCCTAGTTTACTAGAAGCCGCTTTTTTAGTTGAAGAGGCGGGTGCACAGGCAATCACCATTCACCTGCGAGAAGACCGTCGGCATATTCAAGATGCAGATGTTTACGCAATCCGTAAACAGATAAAAGGCAGGATGAACTTAGAACTCGCTGCAACCGATGAAATGGTTAAAATTGCCTGTGATGTTGCTCCAGAGGATGCCTGTATAGTTCCAGAAAAACGTGAAGAACTGACAACAGAGGGTGGCTTAGATGTGGTTGGACAGTTTGATCGAATTCAAAAAGCAACTAAACAGTTAAGTTCTCAAGATATTCGAGTCTCTTTGTTTATTGAACCGAGTATAGAACACATTAAGCGGGTGCTTGATATTGGTGCCCCTATTATAGAATTACATACAGGAACCTATGCTAATGCCACAGCTGATGAACAAAAACGAGAATTTGATCGCATCGTTGAAGCGAGTCGTTTTGCTCATGAGCAGGATATTCAAGTGAACGCAGGACATGGACTTGATTATGCTAATACTGCGGCGATAGCTAAAATTGAAGAAATTCGTGAATTAAATATTGGTCACTCTATTGTATCGCGGGCAGTTTTTGTTGGCATAAGTCGGGCAACTCGACAAATGTTAGAAATTATGAATTTAGCTAGAGGAGCTTCCTAAATGCCCATCATTGGAATCGGTACTGATATCGTAAAAACATCAAGAATAAATCGACTCTTTAAAAAATACCCTCGGGGATTTGCAGAACGAATCTTGCATAAAAATGAATTAAAGGTATTTAAAAAACATCCATCACCAAAGAGTTTTTTGGCAAGACGATTTTCAGCTAAAGAGGCCGTAGCGAAGGCTTTGGGTACTGGAATAGCAAATGGTGTAGCCTTCAAAGAAATTGAAGTTAGCAATATAAAAGGCGGGCAACCGGTACTCACCCTGCACGGTACAACACTCGATATAGCCTCTGATTTAGGTGTTAAAAATACCTTCATATCCTTGAGTGACGAAAGAGATTTTGCGATCGCTTACGTTGTCCTTGAGTCTTAATTGAGGAAGAAACATCATATGGCACCCCCCCCTTTTTTGAACAATTGCCCATTTTTTATTCGACCTGTAATTAGACTTTGTAGTAACACAAATAAACGGGGAATCAGCGTGTGAATTATCCAACGATTGAACAGTTTATTGGCAATACACCCTTGGTAAAACTTCAGAGGCTTGCGGGTCAAACAAGTAATACAATTTTAGTGAAACTTGAGGGGAATAATCCCGCAGGATCGGTCAAAGATCGTGCTGCATTTAGTATGATTAATCGTGCTGAGGAACGAGGTGATATTAAACCTGGTGATACTTTAATTGAGGCTACAAGTGGTAATACTGGTATTGCATTAGCAATGGTTGCAGCGATGCGTGGTTATAAAATGTTATTGATCATGTCGGATAATATGAGTGCAGAGCGCCGTGCGTCGATGAAAGCATTTGGTGCCGAGCTTATCCTCATTTCTAAAGCAGATGGCGGTATGGAAGGCGCACGTGATCTTGGAGAAAAAATGCATGCTGAAGGTAAAGGCCTATTACTCAATCAATTTGCTAATCTAGATAACCCTCTGGCACATTATGAAACAACTGCCCCAGAAATATGGCGAGATACGAATGGTGAAATTACTCATTTTGTCAGCGCCATGGGAACCACAGGAACAATAACAGGAACGGGTCGCTACCTAAAAGAACAAAGTGATACGGTACGAATCATCGGTGTACAACCCAAAACAAATGATGAAGATATTCCTGGAATACGTCGCTGGTCAGAAGAATATATGCCTGAAATTTTTGATTCATCCGTTGTTGATAAAGAAATTGATATTACCCAAAAAGAATCAGAAGAAACAATGCATGCACTGGCAACACAAGAAGGTATATTCTGTGGAGTATCATCTGGTGGTGCAGTGGCGGCAGCATTGAAACTGTCACAACAAGTAGAGAATGCTACAATCGTCACAATTATTTGTGATCGTGGTGATAGGTATATTTCTACGGGTGTTTTCCCAGCTTAAAAACCATTTCCACAAATAGGCACGAAAACACGTAAAAGGTATTGAAAATGAACGTACTCGTATTCGACATAGAAACCATTCCTGATATTGAGGGTGGGCAACGGATATATGATCTGCAAGGTTTGGATGATAAAAGTACTGCAAAAGCGATGCATCATTTGCAGCAACAAAAAACAGGATCAGAATTTTTACCACTTTATTTACATAAGATAATTGCTATTTCTGTCGTTTATCGTGGCATGGGTGATGATATGGAGAGCATGGTAACTGTTCATTCTTTGGGAGATGAAAATAGTACCGAGGCTGAATTATTAACACTATTTTTTAATGAAATTGAGGAACGTACACCGACCTTGGTTTCATGGAATGGGACAGGGTTTGATTTACCTGTAATACATTACCGCACCCTTAAAAATGGTATTAGTGCACCAGGTTATTGGGAAAAAGGTAGCAAGAAATCTGATTTCAGGGATGATAACTATCTCAGCCGATACCATGAACGTCATACAGATTTAAAAGATGTTTTGGCAAGTTATAATCGTCATGCTAGCGCACCACTGGATCATCTCTCTACGCTATTGGGCTTTCCGGGTAAAAATGGCATGGATGGCTCGATGGTTTGGGGTGAATATCAGGCAGGGAATATCACTGGCATTCGTGATTACTGTGAAACAGATGTATTGAATACTTATCTGGTTTACTTACAATATCAATTAATGCGCGGTGAAATAGATAAGGAAAAGCTTGATGAAGAGTTTACCTTATTACGAGATATGCTTGATAGTGCTGGTAAAGAGTCTGGCAAGGGGCATTTACAACAATTTTCTAAAGATTGGAATTAATTTAACTACAGAGGACACTAGAGGATATTGAGTAATTATAAGCTCTTTATTTTCAGTGTATTCTGTGCTTTATAGTGGCTTATGAATGACAGATAAAACACAATTAGAATTACTTGGCTCTGGTGGGGGTGATGGCAACGACGGGGGCAGTGGTGGTGCCAGCAATGACCCGAATATCGAGCGCATGCCACTTGAGCAATATACAGAAAAAGCCTATCTCGATTATTCCATGTACGTTATTTTGGATCGTGCCTTGCCGAATATCGGTGATGGCTTAAAACCAGTCCAAAGGCGTATTGTTTATGCCATGTCTGAGCTGGGTTTATCGGCGGCTTCAAAACACAAAAAATCAGCACGAACCGTCGGTGATGTATTGGGTAAATTTCATCCTCATGGCGACTCCGCCTGTTATGAGGCGATGGTGCTTATGGCACAGCCATTTTCCTATCGTTATCCTCTTGTTGATGGTCAAGGAAACTGGGGTTCGCAAGATGACCCTAAATCATTCGCAGCAATGCGTTATACCGAATCACGCCTGACACCCTATGCAAAAATTCTCTTACAAGAATTAGGGCAAGGCACAGTTGAATGGGTAGATAACTTTGATGGCACTTTACAAGAGCCTTCTTTATTACCTGCACGATTACCCAATGTATTGCTAAATGGTGGCTCAGGTATTGCAGTAGGAATGGCAACCGATATTCCGCCACATAATCTACGTGAAGTGGTTGATGCGTGCTTGCAATTATTAAAGAAAAAAACCAGTAGTTTGGAGGAGTTGCGCCAGTTTGTTCAAGGGCCTGATTACCCAACTGATGCTGAAATTATTAGTACGCCTGCTGAAATTAACAGCATGTATGAAAATGGCAAGGGCAGTATTAAAATGCGTGCTGTTTGGGAAAAAGAGGATAGCGATGTGATTGTCACTGCGCTGCCATATCAAACTTCAGGTGGCAAGGTGCTGGAGCAAATTGCCATGCAAATGCGCGCAAAAAAACTACCTATGGTGGCAGATCTACGTGATGAGTCAGATCATGAAAACCCTACTCGCTTAGTCATTACACCACGTTCTAATCGTGTCGATATCGAACAAATGATGTCCCATCTATTTGCTTCAACCGACCTTGAACGTAATTACCGCGTCAATATGAATATGATCGGTACTGATGGTAAACCTCAGGTTAAAAACCTTAAAGAAATATTGACCGAATGGTTAGAGTTTCGTCGTGCGACGGTTATTAATCGAATCGAATGGCGTTTAAATAAAGTCCTTGAGCGCCTGCATATCTTAGAGGGCTTATTAATTGCCCACCTTAATATTGATGAAGTGATTCGTATCATTCGTGAGAATGATGAGCCAAAGCCAATATTAATGGAAACCTTTAAAATCAGCGATATACAGGCTGAAGCGGTTTTAAATTTACGTTTAAGAAATCTAGCAAAATTAGAAGAATTTCAAATTCGTGCTGAGCAGGAAGAATTAATTAAAGAGCGTGATGAATTACAAGGTTTGCTAGATTCACCCAATAAACTTACCTCGTTAATTCGAAAAGAACTCAAAGAAGATGCCAAGAAATACGGTGATGATCGTCGCTCACCCATAGTTGAACGAGAAGCCTCCCAAGTCCTTGATGAAACTGCATTGATTCCATCCGAGCCAGTTACGGTTGTATTATCAGAAATGGGTTGGATTCGTTCTGCTAAAGGTCATGAAATCGATCCTGAAACACTCAGCTACAAACAAGGTGATAATTACCAAGCATCCGCACTAGGCCGTTCCAATCAACAGGTTGTATTATTAGATAGTAATGGTAAAAGCTATACGTTAGCGGCGCATACGCTACCCTCCGCACGAGGGCAGGGTGATCCATTAAGTGGACGCTTTAAACAAGCCGAAGGTGCTAGTTTTAAATCTGCTTTAATGGGGAAAAACGAGCAGCTATATCTTCTAGGAAGTAACTTCGGTTACGGTTTTATTTGTAAGTTTGAAGATATGCTAAGTCGCGCAAAAGCGGGTAAAGCGACCGTCAGTTTAGGTAAAGCAGGCGCACAAATTACTTGCCCCTCGCAAATCACGGATATCGAAACCGATTTGATTGCAGCGGTAACATCGGATGGTTATTTGCTTATTATAAACGCTAATGAATTACCCCAGCTACCCAGAGGTAAAGGCAATAAAATCATAAATGTACCCAGCAAACGCTTAAAGGCAGGTGAAGAACATGTTGTGGCATTAATTGCGCTGGCGCAGGGGGCAAAACTGATTGTACATGCAGGTAAGAAGCATAAGACTATTCAGGGTTCTGAGATTGTTGAATATCAAGGCGATCGAGGTAAACGGGGGAAGTTGTTGCCAAAGGGGTATCGGAATGTTTCTTTATTGGAAGTAAACAACTAACTAATAGCCTTATTCTTGTATGGCACCCCCGTATATTTTAGAAGATTGTAAGGGACTTCTGATTAAGTTGATTAGAATAATTAAGCTATAACAATTGGATTTAATAAGAGATCCTTAACCATTAATGCACATAATCACCGCAATTATCATACTGGAAAGTAATGTACGGGTACGCCACCAAATATTTTTTGCTTAAGCTTAGGTGTGCCGTAGCCTCCCATAATTAGCTGCAAATACGAGCTTGAGTCTGTACATCTTTGACTCGCATATGGGGCTAGCTATTCCAAGGTGTTATAAAAGCTTTAGAAGTGATCACTGTTTGTATGAGATCAATCTTTAAAAAAAGGTGGGGGTGCCATTGACTCTTCCAGAGAGTTGTTTGAGAGCCTACTCACTGAAAAACAACCATTTGAAGGGTAAACCACTCCTCGGAAATTGATTGTTTTGTATTATTATTCCTGACAAAATTATATTGCTAATAAAAATAATTCAGTAAATCGAACGAGGTGTTTAGATTTACAGTAGGGGAAAATTTTGAAAATATTATCTGCACGTTTGTGCGCTCTATATTCATTCAGTAAAAAAACATATAAGCTATTGTTATTCATGTCTTTATCTTTAGTTGTTTCATCTTCTCTTGAAGCGAAGATGGGACAAATAGACAGTGATGGTGATGGGCTATCTGATCAATATGAGAGAAAAATAGGAACAGAAGCTTTTCTTGCCGATACTGATGGGGATGGTATTAATGATGGTATTGAGATCGGGAAGAACTTAAAAAAACCACGTGATAGTGATTCTGATGGGCACATAGATGCTGTGGATATTGATGATGATAATGATGGTATACCGAGTATTCTCGAAGGTATTGCTGATAAGGATAAAGATGGATTTCCAAACTATTTAGATACTGATTCTGATAATGATGGGGTATCTGATAATATTGAGTCAGGAGCAAAAAATCAGGATAAAAACTTTGATGGTATTGATGATGCCTTTGATATTTCTTTAGTCTCTGAAATTGCCCTCATAGATAATAATGGTGATGGGATTAATGATAAGGCGAAGCTACCTGATTATAATAATGATGATATTCCTGATTATCTTGATGCAAAATATAGTAAAAAAACTCACTTAAGTAAAAGTACTAATAAAAAGTCAGATGAGAAGGTTGCAGCTAAAGTCAGTAATCCAGAAAAAGTTGTTACTGCTAAAGAAGCACTAGAACTAACAAAAATAGCAAGTAAAAGACTAGGTAAAAAACCGAGCAAAAAGACTGATAACAATAAGGTTATTACTAAAATCCTTTCTAAGAAAACAGATAAGAATTTGGATTCTGACAATGATGGCTTGCTCGATTATCAAGAAAAAGCATTGGGAACTAATCCTTTAAAACGTGATAGTGATGGAGATAAAGTCTCAGATGCTGTTGAGATTGGTATTGATATTAATTCACCTCAAGATTCAGACCATGACAATATCATCGATGCATTAGATAGTGATGATGATAACGATGGTATTCTCACTAAAAATGAAGATATTAATAATGATAGTACGCCGATAAATGACGACACGGATAATGATGGCGTACCTAACTATTTAGATGCTAATGATGATGGTGATACCAAATTAACCAGAGATGAGGGTTCTACAAAAGATACGGATAATGATGGTATTCTCGATTATCTTGATATGCATGATGGCGTTAAAGACAAGGTCGTTAACCTTAAAAAGAAGCAAGTCATTCCTAAAAAGCCTGAAGTAGTGATATTGCATGATGAAAATGACCAACTAACCGAGGAAGAAACTGATGATAATAGTTTAGTTGAGACTACGCTTGATGAGATGTTAGGCAGTGATAGCTTGAATGAAAGTAAAGTAATGAAAGAAGTTGTTTCTTTAACGGATCATAGTTCAAGTAAATCAAAGAAGGTTGCTTCTTGGTCTTGGGATTTGTTTTAACTTGAGCCTGTAAATGAGAGTTTGTATAGAGCTCTGTAGGAACTAACTAGCTGCCTGTAGCATTTCTTCGGCAAGATTCATTGTAGATTGGGTGATTTCTATACCACCTATCATTCGCGCAATTTCTGTTGTTCGACTCTTTTCACTTAAAATATTCATTCCTGTTGTGGTCGTTTGACGGTGTTTGGTTTTAGAAACCATGTAATGATTGTGGGCCTGTGAGGCTACTTGAGGAAGGTGAGTGACACATAAAACCTGACGCTTACTCCCTAACTGGCGTAATTGTTGGCCAATAACTTCGGCAATTCCTCCACCAATTCCACTGTCGACTTCATCAAAAATGAGTGCAGGTAAGGTTATTTTCTGGGCAGCAATCATCTGAATCGCAAGTGATATACGTGAAAGTTCTCCGCCTGACGCTACTTTTTGGAGTGGTTTGAGTGGTTGTCCAGGGTTGGCACTTACCATAAATTCAATTTTATCTTTGCCGTGAATCGCTAGTGATTCATTGCTACTTAGTGATATTTGAAACTTGCCACCTTCCATTCCCAGCGTTTGCATTGCTTTAGTTACACCTGCTGAGAGCTTTAAGGCAAACCTTTGGCGTGCTTTAGTCAGTTTATCTGCTGTTTTTAAATAATCTGTTTCACTTTCCTGTAATGATTGTTGTAGTGCATCAATATTGTAATCATCACTATTAAGTTCATCCAGCTGTTGTTGCAGGGATAGCCACTTACTATAGAGTTGTTCAGATGTGGTTTGATGTTTCCGACTCAGGTCATGAACGCTGCTGAGGCGTTTGCTAACAAGGTCAAGGCGTTCAGGGTCAAGTCCAACTAATTCTTGATAGCGGCGCAGTGAATCAGTCGCTTCTTGAATGAGTATTTGCGCATTTTGTAACATTTCAAAGGGTTCAAGCAAAGAAGTGTCTACTTGACGAGCTGCATCAATAGTCTGTAATACTTCACTGATACTGGAATAAATAGATTGCTCGTCATTGTCATAAAGCTTAAGAACGCTTTGTGAAGTTTGTTCTATCAGTTGTTCCGCATTAGAGAGACGCGTGTGCTCTTCATCGAGTTGTGTGGTTTCATTTTCTGTTAGATTTAACTCATTTAGTTCTTGAATCTGAAAGCTGAGCAAATCCAATTTATCCTGATGACTACTACTATGTTCGCTGAGTTTTTTAAATCTTTCTTTCAGTGATTTCCAGGCGTCATATTTTTTAGCTATTTTACTGAGTAATGATTGATTTTCAGCATAGTCATCAAGCAAGGTTCGTTGCATGCCTTTTTTCATTAATGACTGATGTTCGTGTTGTCCATGAATATCCACTAGCTGTTCGCCGAGTTGACGTAATAGGGTTAGATTGCAGGGCGATCCATTTATCCATGCACGTGATTTTCCACTAGCGTAAATTACACGTCGCAAAATACATTGATCATCCATATCATCATCAATAAGATCTTGTTGTTGTAACCAGTTTTTTGCCGAAGGTGTATCGTCAATATCGACGCTTAAGGTAATCTCAGCTTTATCGGCAGAATGACGCACCACGCCACTATCAGCACGATCTCCTAAGACTAAGCCAATGGCATCAATAAGGATTGATTTTCCTGCGCCTGTTTCCCCTGTTAGGGCGGTCATTCCCGATTTTAATTCTAAATCGAGTTTTTCGATAATAGCGAAGTCTTTTAAATATATATGAGATAGCATAGCTTATAGTATACAGCTAACTGCTTTAAAATAGAACAAAAAGAGAACATCAATTATCAAAAAAAGACGGGGGTGCCATCTAACTGCTTTGACAGTTGGGTATTAATTTATTCAAGATAGATTCTACTGCTTGTCGGGTAAGCTTTACTCGTCTTCAAACAGCAGTATCTCAAGAATAGGAATGATGTTCGATGCCGCATTTACAGGTTCTACAAACTCGATATTGAGTACATCATTTAGCGTTACACTATCTGCTGTTGCGGTATATGTGATAGGAGCTGCTGTATTTGCAATAACAGTAAAGGTATATGTGCCATTAGAATTATCTGTTGGACCGCTAATTATAGATGTACCGCTTGCTTGATCCAGTGTGACAGTAGCATCCGTGATTGGGTTATTATTTATATCTTTTAGAGATACTGTAATGATGAGTGGAGTCGTACCATCTGCAACAGGAGAAGTAGTATTTGCGCTAATAGTGGATGTTGTAGCACTAATATTATCTGGAATAAATATTACTGAATCTGTAGCGTTGATTGTTGCACCATTTAGTGACGCTGAAACAGTGACTTGTTCTGCAACTACGTTACTGATAGTGGCAGTGTAGCTGCCATCTCCATTGTCTTCTGTGGTTGAGCTAGTAGCACTACCATTAACAGATATTTCAACATTATCGCCGCCTGTTATAAGATCAAATCCACTGGCATCTTTAGTTTGTACGGTGATTGTCGATGTGCTGACACCATCAGCAGTAATATTTGTTTGAGCTGCGATAATAGTTGTGGTTGTTGCATTTGCTGCACC
>CAZWEA010000002.1:40559-53308 GCA_964632635.1 uncultured Cocleimonas sp.
GCACTAGGTGAACCGACAGTAAAGTTAATAATAGCCGTATCTGTCACAGGAACTGTATTAAGTGTTGCTGAGATAGTCACTTGCTCAGCCACAGAGTTTTTCACCGTGATTGAATAGCTTCCATTTTGATTATTGACCGATTCTGTAAGCTGGGCACTGCCTGTTGTTGCAAAAACAACGGTATCCGTACTAGTTGTTAGATTATTTCCATTAGCATCTTTAAGTTGAATGGTAACTGTTGAAAAAGATGACCCATCTGCAGCAAGGGTAGTGGGTGCTGCGGTAATTACCGAAGTTGTTGGATCAGCTGCACCAGTAGTAAACTCGACCTCAGCAGTACCTGTGATGATGACACCGTCTGCAGTAGCTGTATAGGTGACTGTTTCTAGTGTTGTTGATGTGACATCAAAGCTGTAAGTTCCATCGGTATTATCGGTGACTGAACCAATTGTAGAATTACCAGAATCTTGATCTAATGAAACAGTTAAGCCCGAAAGAGGGTTGCTAGAAGCATCATTTGCTGTGACTATTATGGTCGACGTGTCAGTCCCATCTGCAACTACCGTAGCGGGTGCTGATGTAACCGTGGAAGTGTTAGCATCGACGAGGCTAGCAATCGCTTCAAAAGTAATATTTGCTGTTTGTGTGAGAAGAACATTATCTGCTGTTACTGTATAAGTTACTGTTTCAGCTACCAAAGAGGTAATAGAGACATTGTAGGTCCCATCATTATTATCAGATACAGGGCCAATGCTTGATGATCCCGCACCTTGATTAATTATTACGGTTTGACCAGATAATGGATTATTACTGTTATCTTTTACTGTAATAGTTAGAGTAGATATTGCTGTTCCATTTGCATCTACCGTTGTGGGAGTGGCAGTAACCGTGCTATTACTAGCATTTACATCGCTCAACAATCCCCATTTATCACTAAGGTAATTTTCTACAAGGGTAATTTCAGCATCAGTTAGTGCTCTGTCATAGATTAATGCTTCTGCAATTTTTCCGTCTAGATAGAAATCATCTTCAATGCTTCCGATGTTAGTTGGTGCTGCTGCATGATTTTTGGGGTCGTTATTTGAGTCTACCTGTACTCCATCTAAGTTTAAAATATTTAAAATCGTATCAGGTTTACCATAACGCGTGCTAACAAAATGATAGTCTGTTGTACCAATAGAGCCAGTTGCTGATTGTAAGTAGGTTGTTCCAGAGTGCCATGATTTTATATTGTCACCTTTATTTCCCCATAGCGTGGTTTGGCCACCATTCCCTGATGAAATTAAGTTGTTATCTCTATTGGTAGCATCAAATTTAAATACGACAAACTTAGTATAACTAGAATTGGCTGTAATTTGATCAGAGTCTGGCGCTTCTAGGCTAGCATCACTGAAATCTACAATGGGCTTACCATTAAGCCCAGCAAGTAATTGTAATCCCGAAGCAGAAGCAGGACGTTTAGTGACATCATTATTATTACCAGATTTATCAACCCATGTTGTTACAACACTAGAGCTTGTATCTTCAATCCCATCCGCATTAACATCCGAAGCATCAAGCCAAAGGGTTAGGTCAGTAGTTACAGGTAAAGTTTTACTATTTTGAATAATTTGTTGTTGAATAAGTGTATCAAACCACTTACTCGCCATTTTATTTTCCCCAGATTGATTGGGATGTATATCAGTATCTGCGTAATCATTTGGAGTGATAAACCCACTGTTTTGGTCAACTATGATTACTGAAGATGCAGTAGTGCTGACGCTATTTGCCCACGTTGTATTTAATAAAGCATTCAATCCAGCGGCCTTGTCCGTCACAGTAGCTTCTAGAGGTATTAATTTGGCAACGAGAACCGTTATATTAGGATTTTTTACCTGAAGCTTACTTATTATACCTTCAATATCTAATCGGGTTTGGGCGTCTGTGGTAGGGAGAGTAGTGCCATCAAAGTGGTGCAAAATATCATTTGTACCCGCATGCAAAAGGACAATATCAACTTGGTTGATATTAAAACTTGTAAGATAGCCGTCATACCATGCATTGATATTGTTATCTATAAAGTCAGCTCTTTTTCCTGGGTGACCTTCGTGATATAGCTGAATGGAACCGAAAAAACTGCTTTGAGTACCAATAAATTTAGTATCAAAGCCTTCATTGCTAAGCGATGTATAGAGCTCATCTCTATAAGATGAATTAGGGTTAGTAAAACCATTGCCATCCGTAATTGAATCACCCAGAGGTAAAATAGTCACAGTCTCTGCCTTACTAGCCTGAGAGAAAAATAGAGTAAAGATAAAAACTAATAAAAGTAATTTAGAGTTGAGCATTTCTATAGGTGTCCTTAATCAGACTGATTGTTAAAAGTTCTTTGATTAAGCTTCGTGGTAACTCTGAGATACAATTGTTCTGATATTTCGTGAAGTTAGCAACATAGTTGCCCTATTGTCGCGACCTTCGTGGAAATTAGAGGTTTGTATCTAGCATGAAATAACTGAGCTTGATCAGAGTCTCTTTATGTCACTCATTAGTTTAACATAGCTAAACTAATAGACGCGATAAGTGGCATAGAGGTTCAATATCACTGTTCAGTTTCTAAAAGTAATATTTGCAAAATAGGAATAATGTCAGCGCTAGAATTATTATTAGAATCTGCTGTAAATATCACCCCTGTAGTATTTGTCATAGCGACTGAATTTAGAATAGCTGTAATATTTACTATCTCAGCTACTGAACTGCTGATGGTTGCTGTATAAGTACCATTCCCATTATAAGTAGTAGTTGTAACGTTAGCACTTCCTGTGCTTGAAATTATTATATTATCTCCACCTATAGTGAGGTTATCACCATTAGCATCTTTAGTTTGTACCGTGATAGTCGCTGTGGATGAGCCATTCGCAATGACAGAGGATGCATTTACGCTGATTGTCGATGTTGTTGCGTCAGCATCACTTATAGGAGCTAGAGGAAGCCCCCATTTGCTTGACAGGTAATTTTCTACTTGGTTGATTTCAGTGTTTGTCAGAGCACGGTTAAAGATTAATGCCTCTGCGATTTTTCCATCAAGATTAAAGTTGCCATCACTGTAGCTACCTATACTAGTAGCTGAAGCGTCATGATCCTGCGCTGGTGAATCTGGAGATTGGATATTGACATCCATACCATCCAGATTAAGAACATTAGGAATACTGTCGGGTTTACCATAGCGCGTAGCGGCTATGTGATATTTAGAACGATCAACTGCATTATCTACTGAAGTCATAACATAGTTATCAGTATCTCCATGCCATACTCTAATTGCACCACTATCACCTTCCCATAAAGCAGTTTCTGATGAAGATATAAGGTTATTTTGTACTGGTGAATCAAATTTGAAGACTACAAACTTTGTATAACTTCCGTTCGCAGTGATTTGGTCAGTATCAGGGGCAATCAGTCCATCTTGGAAGAAATCAAGAGTCGGTAAATTATTTAATTCATTCGCTAGGATTGAGGGAGCACCAGCCCCCACTATTTGTGAAACATCATTAGCACTTCCAGACTTGTCCTTCCAAACAGGGACTTCCGAAGTCGATACAGCATCCACTATGTTATTTGCGTCAATATCAGATGCATCTAACCATAAAGTTAAGCCATTGGTTACGGGCACATTTAGAGTAGAGTCTCCTGACTGATTAGCAGAAAGTTTCTGTTGTTGAGTAAGGTGGTTAAACCACTGAGTAGCCATTTTTTGCTCACCAGATTCACTCGGGTGAATAGAAGGTGAATCCCAGTAATCATCAGGTCTAACCATATTGCTGTGTTGATCAACTAAAACAATCGCAGGTGATGCTGGAGCAGCACTATTGTAGACTGAAATTTCATTTTCCAATTTGCTATTGAAATTATCCGCGTTACTGTTGTTATCTTCAATGGGAATGAGTTTAGCGAGTAATATAACAATATTCGGATTTTTTATTCGAAGTTTGGAAATGATGCTGCCGATTTCACTTAAAATTATCGTATCATCTTGAGCAGGATTATAACTTGAAGCCAGAATATCATTTGTGCCAACATGTACCAGCGCAATATCGGGCGTGTATCCAGCCATGCGAGTATTTAAAGCTGTGTTTATTTGTGCCGCTGTCTCACCAGGCCAACCTTCATAGTCAGGATCGAAATCTTGTAATGCCGCTGGGATTGTGGTGTTTGTATAATCATGTCGACTTCCAACAAAATCAACATCATAACCAGCGTTCATTAAGCTATGCCAGAGATCACGTCGATATGAAGGTCTTGCGTTAGCACCATCTGGGCCGTCACCTGCCGTTATTGAGTCGCCTAAAGGCAATATTTTCACGGTATCAGCTACAGCTGCTTGCATAATAAACATTGCAAATAGTGCAATGAAAAAGTTAGATTTTAGTGTCAACATAATATAAATATAAACCGATAATATTAAGTAAGTGTTTGTTTGCAATAGCTATACATTTAAAGATTAGCAAATGTTAATATACTTTAACTGCTGCATTTTTAATAATACAGAATATTATATGATATATAAAAATATCCTATTGGTTATTTGATAGACGGGTACTTTACTGTTATCAATGACCCTTTAGTACGGCTAGTTTTCTGTGAGTTCATTTAGTGCGTAAAAATTATGCACTATGCTCAATTTTTATACAGCATCTTATGCCATACTCTTATTTTAAGAAAAAGTAGAGTGAGACACCGTGGATAAACAAACACAAATAGAGATTGAAGCAGCAGCATGGCGTAAAATGTTAGGTCATTTTCAAAAACGTACCGATGTACAAAATATCGACTTAATGAATATGGCAGGTTTTTGTCGTAATTGTTTTGCTAAATGGTATATGGCTGAAGCGAAAAAGCGTGGTGTTGATATAGATTATGATCAGGCTCGTGAAGTTGTTTATGGAATGCCATATGATGAATTTAAAGGCAAATATCAAACTGATGCATCTGATCAACAAATGGCAGCGTTTAAAGCTATTGAGTGGGGAAAAGATACGACTGAGTAGGGGTTTTAGGAGAATTTATTAAATGCGTTATATGAAAATTATATTTAGACTCATATTTTTATTGTCACTAACTACCTTCAGTTATGCGGATAAAGTATATGATCTTCCTGCTTTCACGCAAAGCACGCAAAAGGAATGGTTAAATTCCCAACCTTTAGGAAAAAAAGATTTACTTGGCAAAGTGACTCTAGTCGACTTTTGGACATTTGATTGTTGGAATTGTTATCGTTCTTTTCCATGGCTTCATGAGGTTGAGAACAGTTATAAAGCAAAAGGCTTTCAAATTATAGGTATTCATTCGCCAGAATTTGATCATGAAAAAATTCACAGCAATATCAAAGATAAAATTAAGCAATTTAAAATAAGCAATGCAGTGATGGTGGATAATGATATGGCGTTCTGGCGAGCGATGAAAAATCGCTATTGGCCTTCTTATTATATTGTCGACAAAAAAGGGCAAGTACGAGCTAATTTTATTGGTGAAACCCATAAAAACTCCTCTCAAGCGGATAAGATTGAGGCTTTAATAGAAGCTTTATTGCTAGAGTAGGGTTGTTTTTTTACAGTGTTAAATAGAGACTTCAGCATAATTAGTTAACGGATAAAAAAGCTATGAGTTTTTCTCTCGTTCAGAGTTATGCTGAGCTCTCAAAGAATGAATCTTTAAATAAAGGCGGGGGTGCCATCTAGATTATACAAGCTCAACTTAAAGTGCAGTAAAATCCAAACTCCATCCTAACTTATTCCTAAGTATATGAAAATAGTCATAGTCAGTTGGATGCATTAACTGTAATTTATGAGACTTGTGGCGGATTTTCACATGATCTCCCGCTCGTAATTCGATATTGGACTGACCATCAAAAGAAAGTCTCGCATTCACATTGCGATCTTCACACATGCTGATATTAATCCGACTTTCATTATTGACCACAATAGGGCGGTTACTTAATGTATGTGGACAGATAGGTACCAGTACCACGGCATCAAGCCCAGGATGTAAAATGGGCCCACCACCTGATAGTGCATAAGCTGTCGAGCCCGTTGGAGTAGCGACCACGATACCATCTGCACGTTGTGTATTTACAAAGTGCTCATCAATATGGGTGGTGAACTCAATCATTCGAATATCATTTCTAACATGCAGAACAACATCGTTTAAGGCAATGCCTTCACCTAAACTTTGTTCATCACGAAAGGCTTCAGCATGCAGCAATGATCTAGTTTCAAGGATGTACTCACCCTTTAACATTTTACTTAATTCGGTGTGGATTTTTTGTGGGGAAATATCTACCAAGAACCCTAGTCGACCGAGGTTTATACCGATGACAGGAATATTTTTATCAGCTAGTAATCGACCTGCTTTAAGTAATGTGCCATCACCTCCAACCACAATAGCAAGGTCAATGCAGTTACAAAACTTTTTAGAATCGATTGCTTCTATTCCCAGTAGTTTAGCCGCATTCTCTTCGGCTACAATCTCTAAATTTTCTTTTAAGAGGAATTTATGAAGCTGTTTTAAAGTATCTTCGATACGATTGTCTTTTTGCTTTGAAAAGATACCGACAGTTGAAAATTGTTGCATGCATATTCCCCGTAACACTACTACACTATGATTCTCGTAATACTAGCCTAAAAATGGAATAAAAGAGACATGAAATCTGTACCTTCAGCAATGATGGGTAATTTATTAATGGTGTTTACCGCAGCCATTTGGGGCTTTACCTTTGTTGCACAAAAAACAGGGATGGATCATCTTGGACCATTTATGTTTAATGCCGTCCGCTTTTTTATAGGGGCGACGTGTTTGGTTTTTCTATTGCGTTGGTTTAAAAGTCAGAAATTAACACGAAAAGGTATATTTTGGGGTATTGCAATGGGTGTCGTTCTTTTTATTGGTGCCATGCTTCAACAGATTGGTCTTATAGAAACAACGGCAGGTAAAAGTGCTTTCATAACAGTTATTTATATTCTCTTAGTTCCCGTTTTCTTATCTTTTTTAGGTAATAAACTACCCCTTCAGATTTGGCCAGCAGCATTCTTAGTATTATATGGTTTATATTTAATCAATATTACGGAGGGTGACTTAAACGGTATAAGCAATGGAGATTATTGGGTTCTGGCCTCCGCAATATTTTGGGCTTCACATATCTTAATCATCGAAAAAGCAGTTAAATATCATGACCCCTTGCGCTTATCTATTGTGCAATTCTACATCTGTTCTTTTTTAGCTTTGTTAGGCGTATTCATTTTTGAACCCGTGGGTTTAAATGTTGTTTGGGAAGGGGTACAAGGAGCTTGGCTAGAACTTGCCTATGCAGGCGTGGCAGCAACAGCGATTGCTTATACACTACAGGTAGTTGCTCAAAAGTCAGTACCATCACATCATGCCGCTCTAGTGCTTTCTTTAGAAGCTGTTTTTGGTGTCATAGGTGGAGTGTGGCTTTTGGGTGAAGACTTAACTGTTAGAATGCTACTGGGCTTTTCTTTAATGTTTGCAGGTATTATCCTGGCGCAATGGCGTTTTAAAAAGACCCCTCAATTATCAAAAAAAGGGGGGGGTGCCATATGATTATTTTTATGGGGATTTCTCGCCTCACCCATTGGAATATTGGCACAAAGCAATCTTCAAATAAAGGTGGGGGTGCCTTATTTAATCTGCTCAGATGAAGATTATTCAATCTATTGGCATAAAGTAGCTGAAAAATAATGTAGTTTCGCATATAATCCCGCGCCATTAAATGTAGGTAATTTTTTTGCTTACCTTTCAATTATTTAGTGGTAATAATTCTATGGCAAATGCACTTGCACCTTTTTTAAAAGATCTCACGGATCGTTTTACGCCTTTCACTGAATGGGTTGGTGAGCTTAAAGATGGTAAAACCTTAAAAGCAGACGCTATTGCAGGGTTGACCGTAGCGCTTGTTTTAGTTCCTCAATCGATGGCTTATGCGCAACTTGCTGGTTTGCCAGCCTATGTGGGCTTATATGCATCTTTTCTACCTGTAATTATTGCTGCTATTCTTGGCTCATCAAGACAATTAGCCACAGGGCCTGTTGCAATAGTTTCATTGATGACAGCGGCAGCACTTGAGCCATTAGCGATTCAGAGCCCTGAAGGGTATCTTGCCTATGCTGCGATTTTGGCGTTTATGGTGGGTATTTTTCAATTGTCCTTGGGTCTATTGAAACTAGGTGTTTTGGTAGATTTTTTATCGCACCCTGTCGTGGTAGGCTTTACCAATGCAGCCGCACTCATTATTGCCAGTTCTCAAGTTGGAAAAATATTTGGTATTGCGGCCCGAAAGGGAGAGCATCATTATCAAACAGTTTGGCACCTAATTCAGGATTTACCCCAAGTCCACCTTACAACATTAATAATGGGGGTGTTTTCTATATTCCTGCTAGTTTATATCAAGAAAGTAGCCCCTAAATTACCTAATGTTTTAATAACGGTTACGATCTGTATTTTACTTTCTTATTTCTTAGGTTATGAGGTAAAGGGCGGAGATGTTATCGGTGTTGTTCCGAGTGGATTACCTGGTTTTAAGATTCCAGACGTTGAATTCAGTCAAATGATGCATCTTATCGTTTCAGCGGGAGTAATTGGCTTATTAGGCTTTGTTGAGGCGATTTCTGTTTCTAAGGCAATCGCTTCTGAGACACGACAACGCTTATCAGCAAATCAAGAGCTTGTCGGGCAGGGTGCATCTAATATCGTTGCTTCATTGTTTCAGGCATACCCTGTTTCTGGCTCATTTTCTCGTTCGGCAGTAAACTTTGCGGCAGATGCGAGAACAGGTTTTTCTTCCATTGTTACAGGTATTTTGGTTGCTGTTACGTTGTTGTTCTTAACACCATTATTGTATCATTTGCCTCAAGCAACCTTGGCAGCTGTGATTATCGTTGCGGTAGTCAATTTGATTAAGATAGAGCCTATTAAACATGCATGGAAAGTGCATCGTCATGATGGTTTTGTTGCTGTAGCTACTTTTTTCACAACCTTATTCTTTGCTCCTCATTTAGAGAAGGGAATTATGATCGGTGTTTTACTTTCACTTGGTCTATTCTTATATCGCACAATGAGTCCGCGCTTTGTAGAGGTTGGTCGTCACGAAGACGGCACTTTACGCAGCACAGAGCTTTTTAACCTCAAGACCAGTGATACGGTTTCTGTTTTCCGTTATGACGGTGATTTATATTTTGCAAATGCGGGTTACCTTGAAGGTAAAGTCTTAAACAATATCGCGATGAAGCCTAAACTAAAAGTCATGATTCTTGACTTTGAATCAGTGGACTTAATCGACTCGACGGGTGAAGAAACTCTGGGCCGTATCGTTGAACGATTAGAAGCCGCAGGTATCGAGCTTTATATCGCTAGAGCTAAGAAATCAATGCGTGACGCATTTACGCGCTCTGGTTTAATGCAGAAGATAGGTGAGGAGCGCTTCTTCCGTGAGCGAACTCAAGCGGCTCGCTATGCTAAAGAGCACTTTGGTGATGAAATTGATATTGAGCCTCTGTTGAAAATGATACCTGCAAATTAAGACTCTTAAATAGTAATTAATTTGTTCAATATCAAGAAAGACCTCTGCATGAGGTCTTTTTTTTGTGCTACATTTATCCAAGGAATCTCTGAATAACCTAGATGAGATCCTGTAGACTTACAAGCATTCAGCTTCTAGGCATGTCTCGACGGGAATGGTCGCTCCCTTCACAAGAGACATAACAACGAAGATGAATGCTTGTAAGCCTACCCTTCGGGGCTTAGCCAAGTTTCCAACTCCTTTGTTATTGGTTTGAACCATAGAATGACTATGCTTAAAACCAATGCCTCGAACTTGAAAACTTGGCGTTGCCAGAATTCAACTAGGTTAATCAGAGGTTCCTTAGTGAGTATTAAAGTATTATATTTTGCTAGTTTAAGAGAAGAGATTGGTCGTGGCAGTGATGTTGTTGAGGCCCAAGAGTCAATCACAATTAGTCTTTTATGGGAAAAGGCAACAGGGCAGGATGATATGCCTGATAAATTATTAGCCGCGATTAATCAGGAATATTCCGATCCTGATGCGTTGGTAAATGATGGTGATGAGGTGGCTTTTTTCCCGCCAGTTACAGGTGGATAACGCAAATCTACAGTCCTCAAGAAAGATTCACATTGTTGAGTCTATTTTTGATCCATGGCAGTTACAAAAAGGCTTTCAGGATAAACAGATGCAAGGGCGTACTGACTATGGTGCAACGGCTAGTTTTGTTGGAACCATGCGAGATTTTAATGAAGGTGACGATGTAAAGAGTATGGTGCTTGAGCATTACCCACTAATGACCACTAAGTTATTAAATCAAATTGTTGATGAAGCCTATCAAAAGTGGTCAATTCAAAATGTCTTAGTTGTCCATCGAGTAGGTGAAATATTACCTGCAGAGCCTATTGTTTTAGTTGCTGTATGGTCAGCACATCGCGGTGCAGCTTTTGATGCCTGTCGTTTTTTAATGGAAGAGCTAAAGCATCGTGCCCCTTTTTGGAAAAAAGAACGGTTAGAAACAGGCTCTTCAAGATGGGTAGAGGAAAATACCAAAATTTAGTGAGTTTTAGCTATCTGCAATCCAGTCACCTGATTTTCCACCACTCTTTTTAAGTAACCTAACGCCACTGATTTGCATGCCGCGATCGACTGCTTTGCACATATCGTAAATAGTTAATAAAGCGACTTGAGTTGCATTTAAGGCTTCCATTTCCACGCCTGTTTTACCATCTGTGGCGACAGTTGTTTGGCAGTGAACACTCGAAGAATCTGTTCTTGCTTGAAGGATAATTTCAACATGAGTGAGTGATAATGGATGGCACAGTGGTATTGTTTCAGCCGTTTTTTTAGATGCCATTATGCCTGCAATACGTGCTATTCCAAGTACATCACCTTTTTTGTTATCGCCATCTAGAATATGTTGGAGTGTGGTAGGAAGCATCGTTATAACACCTTCCGTGACAGCAACCCGTTTAGTAATACTCTTATCACCAATATCAACCATATGCGCATCACCCTGTTGGTTAAAGTGTGTAAGCTGATCTGAATTTTTCATATATACTCTTCCTATTCTTTCATTGGTTTGCCAATATCCTTAATTTTACACTTTTCAATCCCGTCTGTGTACTTTGTAGTGCCTCAGTTAATAGATCGATCTCGCTTTGTAAAGATTGTGAGAAGGATTTGCCGAAACTAGGCGCTTGTTGCCAACAATGTGGCTTACCTTTTAGTGGCAGACAATCTCACTCGGTTTGTGGTCAATGCATAAAAGCGCCACCAGCTTTTGACTACACTTTAAGTTTATTTCACTATCAGAGACCGATAGATTTCATGATAGCTCAGTTGAAATTTCAACATAAACTAAGTTACGCTGCTATTTTTGGTCATTTGTTACTAAATTACAAACATGAAAAGGCACTACAAGAACAGAAGCCAGAGGCGTTACTGCCAGTGCCTTTACATAATAAACGTTTGGTCAAAAGAGGCTTTAATCAATCATTAGAATTATCCAAGCCACTTTCCAAAGCGATGAATGTTCCTATACTGCGTGATTATGTAAAACGATCAAAAGATACTTTGATGCAGACAAATTTGTCAGTAGTTGAGAGAAGGAAAAATGTTAAAAATTGTTTTGAATTGATAAAGCCACTGGATCTAAAACATGTTGTTATAATTGATGATGTGCTAACAACGGGCTCTACCTGCAACGAATTAGCTATTATTTTAAAACAAGCAGGTGTCGAGAAAGTCGGTGTCTGGTCGATAGCAAGAGCAAATTTTAAGGGGAAATCATAAGCTATGATTAAAAGTATGACAGCATTTTCAAGTGAGAAACGAGCAGATGAAAAGGTAACCTTGAGTTGGGAAATTAGAACGGTTAATCATCGCTATTTAGATGTCAGCACTTATTTTCCAGAGGGTTTTCAATCACAAGAAAATAAATTTAAAGGGTTAATTAGAGATCAGCTAGGACGTGGAAAAGTTGATGCGAAGCTTGTCTGTGAGCGCATGGGGGATGCAGAAAATACTGTAATACAAATTAACGAAGATGTTGTTAAAAGTTTACTTAGCGCAAGACGTAAACTCGATTCCTTGTCAAAGAAAACCACAGGGCTTTCAGCGATGGAAATACTAAGCTGGTCGGGAGTCGTGAAAGATGTGCGGACAGACTATAGTGTTTTTTATAATGCGAGTTATGAGTTGCTTGAAAAAACATTAAATTCACTCGTGGATTCACGTCAATCTGAAGGTGAGCGTATTTATATAATGATACTAAAGCGTTGTGATCAGGTAAGCGATATTGTGCAGAGTGTGCGATTAAGACGATCTCAAGTTGTCGCGAAACTAAAGGAAAATATCCTTCAAAAAGTCCAAGAGATAAGTACTGATATTGACAATAATCGTTTAGAACAAGAGTTGGTTTACTATGCACAAAAACTTGATGTGGATGAAGAATTAGATAGGCTTGATTCACATATCGTCGAGGTGAAGAGTGCAATGAAAATTGATGAGCCTGTAGGAAGACGACTGGATTTCTTAATGCAAGAATTAAACCGTGAGGCAAATACACTAGGCTCAAAAGCAAATGATGCCGATACAACAAAAGCGGCTATTAATCTTAAAGTTTTAATAGAGCAGATGCGTGAGCAGGTAATGAATGTTGAATGATGTTTAATACTGCGCTTTGAGATAATATGTTCAATAA
>CAZWEA010000003.1:0-20816 GCA_964632635.1 uncultured Cocleimonas sp.
TCATATTTCAGTCACTCTTATGGTTTTATAAATAGCTTCTGGAAATTGGCTTTCACTTTTATTGAAGACTTTCTATGTTCCAATTTTGTTCCCTAGGTTTATAAAAAAACTACCATGGGAACGGGTATGGGAACAGTAGAACGGAGCTTTTAATATTCCTTAATCATGCTTAATAGACGCTAATTGTTGATAAATCAGTATTTTTATTATGTTTTAGTGTCTATTGCAATGTGGGTTTATTTTCCGATACAGAAGTTACTGAATATTTCACCGAGTAATTCATCAGAAGTGAATTTTCCGGTGATTTTTCCTAATTCATCTTGAGCTTGACGTAGTTCTTCTGCCATTAATTCACCTGCATTAAAGGTGATTAACTGTGTTTCTGCATTTTCTACTAACACTTTAGTTTTCTTTAGTGCATCCAAATGCCGACGACGAGCAATAAAACTATCTTCATTGTTTTGTTGATAACCCATCATCTGTTTTAATTCTGTCTTGAGAGTTTCAATTCCCGTTTTATGCTTTGCTGAAATATAAATTTTATTATTATGCTTACCAGCATTTTTTTTAATCAAATCAACTTTATTGTGAACTATGAGTCGTGGCAGGTTTTTTGGTAACTTACTTATGATCTGATCAATACTTGATTCTGTTGATTCGGCACTATCATCTTTTAATAGTAGAGCAATATCTGCATTTTCAATCGCTTGCCATGCACGTTCGATTCCAATTTTTTCTACTGGATCATCACTCTCTCGTAGCCCAGCGGTATCCACTAAGTGTAATGGCATACCGTCTAAGTTTATGGATTCATGTAAAATATCTCGCGTGGTACCTGCTATATCAGTAACTATGGCCGTTTCATTGCCAGCTAAAGCATTGAGCAAACTGGATTTACCCGCGTTGGGTTTACCTATTATAACGAGGTGTAATCCATTTCTTAAGATACTGCCTTGCGTCGCTTTTTCAGTGATTACTGCCAATTGATTTTTAATCGATGTCAGTCGCTGTATTACACGTTTATCAGCTAAAAAATCTATTTCTTCTTCTGGAAAGTCTAGCGCTGCTTCAACATAAACACGCATTTCAATCATTTTTTTGAGCAGTGAATTGATCGCACCAGAGAAATCACCCTGCAACGAGCGTAAAGCAGAGCGTGCTGCTTGCTCTGAACCAGAGTCTATTAAATCTGAAATGGCTTCTGCTTGGGTTAGGTCGAGCTTATCATTTAAAAAAGCACGTTCTGAAAATTCCCCAGGTCTTGCCATACGCGCACCAAGTTCGAGGCAACGATTTAACAGCATATCCATAACAATATGACCACCGTGCCCTTGTAACTCCAATACGTCTTCGCCTGTAAATGATCTTGGTGCTGGAAAGTAAATGGCAACACCATCATCTAAAGTTTGTTTCTGGGAGTCTTTAAATAAACGATGGCTTGCGACAAAAGGAGAAGGCATTTCACCCAGAACCTCTTTTGCAATTTGACCTACTAAGGGTCCAGAAACTCTAATAATACCGACACCGCCACGACCTGATGGTGTTGCAACGGCAGCGATGGTATCAGTGGTGCTCATAATACCCTCCAGCTTGAATCTTCTAATAAAGGGGGGGGTGCCATATATAAGCTTTTAAGTATCACCTATTATCTTTTTATTAATAATATATTGCTGAATGATAGACAATACATTATTTACAACCCAGTAAAGTACCAAGCCTGCAGGGAAGAATAAAAACATTACTGTAAATACAACAGGTAAATATGTGAATATCTTTTGCTGCATTGGATCCTGAACAGCAGGCGGATTCAGTTTTTGCTGAATAAACATACTCGCACCCATAATGACTGGCAATATGAATGTTGGATCTTTAATTGATAAGTCTTTATACCAAAGAATCCATGGCGCTTGTCTTAACTCTACACTTTCTTGAAGTACCCAATATAAACCCATAAATACAGGCATCTGAATTAACATTGGTAAACAGCCACCCAATGGGTTTATCTTTTCCTTGCGATAAAATGCCATTGTCTCTTTTTGTTTTGCCTGGGGATCATTTTTATATTTTGCACTGATCTCTTTAATCTTTGGCGCCATTTTCTTCATCTTTGCCATGGAGCGATAACTCACCGCAGATGGGTAAAAGAAAATAATCTTAATTAAAAGGGTAAGCAATATTATTGTCCAACCCCAATTACTTACTATGTGCTTATTAATAAGATTCATCACATAGAAAATAGGTTTTGAAACAAAGGCAAAAATACCATAATCAACGGTTAAGTCTAAACCTTCTGATATTTTCTCTAGCTCAGATTGATTTGTTGGACCTATGTATAGTTGATTAGTAAAAACACCCGAGGCACCAGCATTAATTGTTTTTACTGGCGTTTTAACACCAATAATATAATTCTCATTAGCTTTACTATAACGAGAGTAATAATTATTTTCTGTTTCTTTTGCTGGAACCCAAGAGCTAATAAAGTAATGCTTAAGCATGGCTATCCAACCACCTTTAATTAGTCTTTCTTCCTTTTCTACATCTGTGAACGTACTGATATCTTTATCACCGATATCGCCGTCCTCAATATCACCAAAATCTATCTTCTTATATTTATTTGGATAATATGCAGCACCTACATAGGCAATATCACCAGCAAGTAAGTTTCCAGTTCGACTATGCTCCGCATGGGTTAATTCTAAATATTCATTACCAACCCAGTTAGTAGATGATTGGTTATTAAGTTGCTGTGTTTGAGTTACAACAAATTCGCCGCGTTTAAAGCTTAGGGTTTTAACAACTGTAATTCCTTGACCATTGTTCCAATTTAGCTTTACCTCCAATTGATCTTGACCATCAGCAAGAATATATTCTTCTTTTTCAGCAGAGAAGTTTGCAAAATGATTAGGTGCTAATTCACTTTTATATTCTCCACCAACATTTTGATGACGTAAACCTGACTGTGCTGCATATTGTAGTTTCTTATCAATAATGCGAACTGCTTTATCCTTTTCTTTAAGGCTCACTGGATAGGTAGGAAGGTCGGCTTGAACGATTGTTCCACCCGAAGAATTAATATATAAATCTAAAACATCTGTTTTAACATGGATGAGTTTAGATTTCGTATTAGTTGCTGTAGATTGCTCAGGCTCTATTGGTGTAGACCCTGAAGAAGCTGTCGGAATAGAGGTATTTTGATTATCCTTTGAGCTTGAATCACTAGAACTGCTTGTTGTTGAACTAGGAACTGATACGGGTGCATGTTCCTGTTGCCACGTTGACCAGATTAAAAATCCAACAAAAAAAAGGGTTAGGTATAGGAATGGGCGTTGCTGATCCATAGTTGAAAGACTCTAATCGGAAGTGGGTGATTTAACTTGGAATTTTTTACGCATGAATTGCCACTGCGTTTCAATTTGATCATGCATTTCTTCATTGCTTAATGCAAGAGCGTTAGGTTTACACATTGTTATGATGTCTATATTAGGCAAATTATACTGATTTAATCGAAAAGATTCGCGTAATAAACGTTTTACGCGATTTCGATCTACAGCCTTTTTTGCACATTTTTTTGAAATAGCAAGACCCAGACGTGCATGATCTAAATTATTCTTTCTAGCCAGTATAGTAAACGATCTATTTCCAAACCGTTCAGCTTTTTTAAAAACAAATTGGTAATCTGAGGCTAATAATAACCTTAAATTTCTATCGAAGCTTAATTTTGAAATTGATTCAAACTCAGACTTATTCATCTTCAACTATATTTTCTAGCCAAATAAAGCTAAAAAGAATTAAACTCAATTCTAAACTGATTATACAGAAAGGCTTGCACGACCCTTAGCACGACGTGCCTTTAATACCTTACGACCACCAACTGTACTCATTCTTGCACGAAATCCGTGAGTACGTTTACGCTTTAAATTACTTGGTTGAAATGTTCTTTTCATGACTAAACCTGTCGAATATCAAATAAATATAATTATTGTTTATATTGAGTAATATTACTAGTAAATTAAACAATCGACCAGTACTTTATAATATATACTCAAAGGGCGGCAAAAATACGCTATTGGCCTATAAAAGTCAATTTATTTATTATTAATATGAACAAAAAAGGACTTGTGGATAACTTAGTAGACAGAGTAATATTTAACATCCTACATTGGTGTTTTAAATCTCTGAATTGTAGCTCTTTTTAGTTGTAACTATTACCCGTTATATTAGGTATTTAAATGCGCTGTCCCTCAATAGCGCAATTACTTTGTTATAAACATTAAACGAGACCTCAAAACTTTATATTTTAATCTCTTTTCTCAAATGAGAATTATCGGGACTGTATCATATGCTCTGGCAAAAATGCCTGAATAAACTAGAAGATGAATTACCTGATCAAGAAATTAATACTTGGTTGCGTACACTTCATGGTACTCAGCATGAGAGTATTCTTGTATTACTAGCGCCCAATACCTTTGTATATCAACATGTTAACGATCATCATCTTGATCGTATTAAAGTGATTATTAATGATATATCTGGTTCTCAAGATATACAGGTTATTTTGCAAATAGGTGCAGCTGATGCTCCTTCTTTTGCTCAATCTGAATCAATGTTGCATCAATCAAGTTCAGAAAATACAGTACAAACAAGTATCCAAACACAAGCCATAAACAATACTCAAAATGTAGAGCCTGTTGTTAACAATAAATCTTTCACTAATAATTTAAACCAAACAATGACTTTTTCCAATTTTGTTCAAGGAAAGTCAAACCAGTTGGCTGTTGCTTCTGCAAAACAAGTTGGAGATAATCCTGGGAAATCATACAATCCACTCTTTATTTATGGTGGTGTTGGTCTTGGTAAAACTCACCTGATGCATGCTATTGGCAATAGGATTAGAGAAGATAATAAACAAGCAAAGGTTGTCTATTTACATTCTGAGCGTTTTGTAAATGATATGATCTCTGCACTTAGAAATAATACCATTGATCAATTTAAAAAATATTATAGGACTGTTGATGCCTTATTGATTGACGATATTCAGTTTTTTGCTGGAAAAAATCGTTCAGTTGAAGAGTTTTTTCATACTTTTAATGCATTACTTGAAGGCCAAAAACAAATCATTTTGACCAGTGATAGGTATCCAAGAGACGTAGAAGGTATTGATGATCGTTTACGTTCACGATTAAATTGGGGTCTTACTGTTGAAATTGAACCACCAGAATTTGAAACACGTGTTGCTATTCTTACAAAAAAAGTTGAACAATATCATTTAGAATTACCTAAAGATGCTGCCTTTTTTATAGCCGAAAGATTCCGTTCGAATGTAAGAGATCTAGAGGGTGCCTTACAACGAGTTCTTGCCAGCCTACGTCTACATCAACGCACCGATATTACACTAGATTTCGTCCATGAAGCCCTACGTGATCAACTTGCAAGTCAAGATAAGATGGTTACGATAGATAACATCAAAAAAACGGTGGCACTACATTATAATATTAAAACATCTGATATGGATTCAAAACGTAGAACCCGCTCTATAGCAAGACCAAGACAAGTGGCAATGTCCTTATCTAAAGAATTAACAAATCATAGCTTACCTGAAATAGGAACGCATTTTGGAAATAGGGATCATACGACCGTATTACATGCCTGTAAGAAAATTAAAGAATTACGTGTAGAAGATACAACTTTAAATGAAAGTTATCGAATACTCGAAAGAACGCTAACAAGATAGCATAATGAATATCTTCTTATTAACAAGCGTATAAATTAGCTAATAAGCTGTGGATAAAAATGTGGGTAACTTGAAACATCGACTTATCCACAGTTTTTACATATTTATTAATTGATTTACACAAACTTAACTAACACCATTATTATAAGGTAAGAATATGATTTACAAGCATTTATAAAACTTATTCATAAAAAAACGCACCCCTTATTATTACTATTATCTTTTAAATATATATATATAATACTATGAAACTTACAATTTCCAGAGAGACTTTACTTGACCAACTCAACCACGTTGTTGGTGCAGTAGAAAAAAAACACACAAGCAAAATTCTTGAAAATATACTGATTCAAGCATCTGAGGATAAACTTACTTTCGTTGGTACAGATCTTGAAATTGAAGTTTCTACTAGTTTAGAAATTCAGAATGAAAAACCAGGTCAAATCACTGCTCCTGCTAAAAAGCTTTTTGATATTTGTAAAGCCCTACCATCAGATTGTTTTGTTTTACTCGAAACAGATGAAAACCGACTTCACATCAAAGGTGTTAGAAGTCGATTTGAATTAGCCACGCTTGCAGCGGATGAATTCCCTCTACTTGATGATATTCCGATACATTCTGAAATTAAAATCAATGAGAAACATTTCAAACAACTCATGGAAAAAGTATCTTTTTCCATGGCAAATCAAGATGTTAGATATTATTTGAATGGTTTATTACTGGAATTAACCAGTACTAAAATCATAGCTGTTTCTACAGATGGCCATCGTTTAGCTATATCCGAGCACACTTTTGATACACCCAATAAAAAAATAGATGAAGATCAAACTTTAAAAATTATAGTACCTAGAAAAGGAATACTTGAATTAACACGAATTCTAGATTCTAGTTGTGATATCCCATTATTTTTACAAATAAGTGATAATCATATTCGAATCAATAAAGATAATATTAGATTCACATCAAAATTAATTGATGGTAAATATCCTGATTTTCAAGCTGCAATTCCAACAAACTGTAAACACAATATTGAGCTTGATAGAGAAAAATTTCGAGATACTCTTTCCCGTGTTGCAATTTTATCAAATGAAAAATTTAGAGGAATTCGTTTACGTTTAAGCAAAGGCATTATGAGCTTACACAGTAATAATCCTGAAAATGAAAGTGCAGAAGAAGAGATTGATGTAAATTATTCAGATGAAGAATTTGAAATAGGTTTTAACGTTACTTATCTTCTAGAAGCTGTTAATCATCTCGAAGGTAGTACAGTTATTCTTGAGCTATCTTCTCCTGATAGTAGTGCTCTTTTGCATACGAAAGACGATAGTCAAACTCGTTATGTAGTTATGCCAATAAGGCTATAAGATATTCTTAAATTAAATGTGGATAGAAAAATTAAACGTTAATAATTGTCGTTTATTAAATAACGTATCTATTGAGTTTTCAAAACATCTTAATTTAATAGTTGGTAAAAATGCTTCGGGTAAAACTAGTCTACTTGAATCATTATGTCTTTTATCTAATGGCAGATCATTTCGCACAACTCATGTAGCTGAGGTAATCAGTTACAATCAAGAATCTACTCTCATCTCAGCAAAAATAAATTCAAACGATGCTGCTACTCAAATTGGTATTGAAAAAAGTACAAAAAAAACAAGAATTAGAATTAATAAAAAAGATATTTACTCGCAAGCTGAGTTAAGCGCTTACCTTCCTATTACAGTAATCCATCCTGGTTCTATAGATTTAATAACAGGCTCACCTAAAACACGTCGATCTTATATTGACTGGATAACATTTTATTTATTTCCTGATTTTCAAGTTAAGTGGAAAGAATACCAACATATTTTAAAGCAACGTAACTATTGCCTTAAAGAACCTAAACACCATTATGCTATTAATCAATGGACCAAAGAGCTGATTCCATTACAACCAATTTTAACGGATTATAGGCTACAAGCTTTAGAATTATTAAAACCTAAGCTTGATAAAATTTCTAAACATTTGCTAGACAGTGAAGTTTCTTTAGAATTCAACTCAGGATTACCTAATGATTTAAATTTAGATGATGAATCACTTTTAGATTTTTATAATAAAAAAATAGAATATGACATTAGATTGAAAAGAACTACTGCAGGTGTACACAGAGCTGATTTTAAAATTTTCATGAACAATAAAATTGCTTCACAATCTGCATCACGAGGCCAATTAAAATTAATTGCTATCGCCTTATTGCTATCTCAAAATGAAGCAATTATAGAATCAGAAAGTGAGCAAGGCATATTACTCATTGATGACCTTGCATCTGAACTTGATAATAAAAACAAGGGAAAGCTTCTCCATTATTTAGCTAGTATAGATAAACAGGTTATTATCACCTCAACTAAAAGCATTGATAATATCAATATCCCATGGAAAGTGTTTCACGTGAAACATGGAAAAATATCAGAAAAATAAATTTTTATAAGATATTTTTTTCAATCAAACCATCTTAAATGATTAAGTATAGCTTCGTTCAAAGGCCTCAACTTAAATGATTAAATAGTATATAATGGATGGGTTAATCTAACGGGTATAAACATGTCTGAAGAACAAAGCTACGATTCGTCGAGTATAACGGTACTAAAAGGTTTAGAAGCCGTCAGAAAGCGTCCTGGGATGTACATCGGTGATACCGATGATGGTACAGGCTTGCATCATATGGTGTTTGAAGTTGTTGATAACTCGATAGATGAGGCATTGGCAGGTCATTGTACGGAAATATCGGTAAAACTTAATACTGATGGCTCTGTTACAGTATCAGATGATGGTCGTGGAATACCTGTAGATGAACATGAAGATGGTGGTTCAGCAGCTGAAATCATTATGACCGTATTACATGCCGGTGGTAAGTTTGATGATAATTCTTATAAAGTTTCTGGTGGTTTACACGGTGTTGGTGTTTCAGTTGTAAATGCATTGTCTGAAAAAGTTATTCTAACGATCCAACGTGATGGAAAGGTTCATCGACAAGAATATAGCTTAGGTGATCCAGTAACTAAAATGGAAGTCGTCGGTGATTCTGATTCAACAGGTACCAAAGTTCGTTTCTTACCCAGTAAAGAAATATTTGCTATTACAGAGTTCAGCTTTGATATTTTAGCAAAACGCTTACGGGAATTATCGTTTTTGAATTCAGGTGTTAGAATTCATTTAATTGATGAACGTGGTGAAGGTGAGGATATTGTTTTTGAATATGAAGGTGGTATTAGTGCATTTGTTAGTCACCTTAATAAAAAGAAAACACCTATTCATGACAAAGTCATTAGTTTTAATACAATGAAAGATGGTGTTGGTGTTGAAGTTTCTCTACAGTGGAATGATTCATACCAAGAAAATATTTTTTGTTTTACCAATAATATTCCGCAGCGAGATGGTGGAGCACATTTATCAGGGTTTAGAACGGCTCTAACACGTACGCTTAATCAATATATTGATAAAGAAGGTATTCTTTCAAATAATAAAAAAGATAAAGTTTCTTTAACAGGAGATGATGCACGTGAAGGATTAGCTGCGGTTCTTTCTGTAAAAGTACCTGATCCAAAATTTTCATCACAAACTAAAGATAAATTAGTTTCTTCCGAAATAAAAGGTATTGTTGAGTCCGCAATGGGTGAAAGTCTTTCTGACTTTTTAATAGAAAATCCAAAAGAAGCAAAGATTATTTGTGGCAAGATGGTTGAAGCGGGAAGGGCACGAGAGGCAGCTAGAAGAGCACGCGAAATGACGCGACGCAAAGGCGCTTTAGATATTGCCGGTTTACCAGGAAAGCTTGCAGACTGTCAGGAAAAAGATCCCGCATTATCAGAAATATACTTGGTGGAGGGTGACTCAGCTGGTGGTTCAGCCAAGCAGGGTAGAGATAGACGCACACAGGCTATCTTGCCACTTAAAGGTAAAATCTTAAATGTAGAGAAAGCCCGTTTTGATAAAATGCTGAGTTCGGTAGAAGTAGGAACTTTAATCACTGCTTTAGGTTGTGGAATTGGTAAAGAAGAATTTAATCCAGATAAGTTACGTTATCACCGTATTATTATCATGACCGATGCGGATGTAGATGGTTCTCATATTCGTACATTATTACTGACTTTCTTTTATCGTCAAATGAAGGAATTAGTAGAACGTGGACATATTTACATTGCTCAACCACCGCTTTATAAAGTTAAAAAAGGCAAGCAAGAGCAATATGTTAAAGATGATGATGAATTAAATGCACGCTTATTACAGCTTGCATTAGAAGATGCTAGTCTTTTTGTAGATGAAAGTGCACCAGCAATTAAAGGTGAAGCATTAGAAAAACTAGCACAGGAATATTTTGTTATAGAAAATATAATAAAACGTCTAGCACGACGCTTTGACCCAGAAATACTAGAAGCAATGTTATTTAATACAGTAGGTTCTAGTGATGTTGATAGTAAGTCTGCAACTTCATGGTTAGAGACTGCGATGGAAGCGGTTAATGATAAATTTAATGGTACTCGGACATATCAATCAAAGCTTAAAGAATTAGAAGGTGATGACTGGACGATTCAAATAACTAGAAGAATGCATGGTGTAGATACAGATTATTTCTTAAGCAAAGATTTCTTTGCTAGTCCTGAGATAACTCATGTATTTAAACTTAATCAAAAATTAGACGGTTTACTTAATAAAAATAGTTATATTCAACGTGGTGAACGCCGTGATTATGTATTTCGTTTTGATAATGTTATGAGTTGGTTAATGAAAGAAGGACAACGAGGTATTAATATTCAGCGCTATAAAGGTCTAGGTGAAATGAATCCTGATCAGTTATGGGATACAACGATGGATCCTGAAACTCGTAGAATGTTACAGGTGAAAATTGAAGATGCTTATCAAGCAGATGAAATATTTACGACACTTATGGGTGATTTAGTTGAGCCAAGACGTGAGTTCATAGAGAAGAATGCGTTAAATGTATCCAACTTAGATATCTAGTAATAATCCAGAGCACGTTTTATGTGAATAATGTCCGTTTGGTAAAAAGCACTTACGTTTTACCGCCTTGAATTTGTTTACATAAAATGCGCTCTGAATAATCACTAGAATATTTTGATAGAATAGATACTACAAGCACTTATATAATAAATAAACTATTGATTTTAAAGGATTAAATCAATATATGAAAATAATTACAGCAAATACAAATGGTATTCGAGCAGCACATAAAAAGGGTTTTTTTGAGTGGTTAGATAAACAAAAAGCAGATGTTGTTTGTATTCAAGAAACCAAAGCTCAGGTACATCAATTAGAAGATCCTGCTTTTCATCCTAACTATGCTTATTATCACGATGCCGTAAAAAAAGGGTATAGCGGAGTTGCGCTTTATTGTACAAATAAACCTGATGAAGTAATCACCGAGATAGGACATGAGGTGTTTGATACTGAAGGTCGTTATTTAGAAGCACGCTTTGGAAAGCTAAGTGTTATCTCACTCTATTTACCATCTGGATCCGCAAAGGATGAAAGACAAATTATTAAATATGATTGCATGGATTTTTTCATGGATAAAATGAAAAAAATGAAGGAATCAGGACGTGACTATGTGATTTGTGGTGATTGGAATATAGCTCATAAAAATGAAGATATAAAAAACTGGAAGGGCAATAAAAAGAATTCTGGATTTCTACCAGAAGAACGCGCTTGGTTAGATACCTTGTTTGACGATGTTGGGTTTGTAGATGGCTTTCGAGAAATAGAACAAGAAGAACATGCGTATACATGGTGGTCAAACCGTGGTCAGGCTTATGCAAATAATACTGGCTGGCGCATTGATTACCATGTGCTATCACCGAGTTTAAAAGGAACTGTGAGTAAAACTGATATTTATAAAGAAGTGAAGTTTTCAGATCATGCGCCTTTAATTATTGAATATGATTACTCGATATGAATGAAAGTTGTAGATAAAAGAGCTATATCTACAAGATAAAGGGGGTGCTATGACAACAACCGTTGCTAAAGAAAGTAATAGAAGCTGGCGAGATGTAGGCTTTGACTATATACATCCTCGTATTATCAGTATGTTATTTCTCGGCTTTTCAGCTGGTGTACCCATTCTGCTTATATTCTCATCACTAGGTCTATGGCTACGTGAAGCAGGAATAGAGCGTTCTACCGTCACCATGTTTAGTTGGGCGGCGCTAGGTTATTCATTTAAATTCGTCTGGGCACCCATAGTAGATTCATTACCCGTACCTTTTTTAACTAAATTAGTGGGTAGGCGGCGTGCTTGGATTTTAGTATCGCAAATAAGCATAGTATTGGCCATTTTATGGATGGCATCTATAGACCCAGCAGAAGGTGGTGAATTTACTTTAATATTTATGGCAATGGCAACGGTGTTGCTCGGGTTTTCATCTGCAACACAAGATATAGTTATCGATGCTTATCGAATTGAAGCCGCGGATAAAGAAAGTCAGGCTATTATTTCTTCAGTTTATATTGCAGGTTATCGAATTGGTATGCTGGTTGCAGGTGCAGGCGCTTTATTCTTAGCCAGCTACTGGGGCTCTGAAATGAATCAATATAATTATATGGCGTGGCTATGGTCTTACCAAAGCATGGCATTGGTTATGGGTATTGGAATTATTACAACATTGATTGTGCCTGAACCGGGTAAGTTTCAAAGTATGTCAGATCAACTATCTGTTGGTTATGTACTAACGCTTGCAGTACTGCTTTTCTCAGCTAATGAACTAGCGGTTTCATTTTCCACTTCAGATAATATTTATTACTATTGGTTTATATGGTTTACACGAGCGATGTTTCTAGTAGCTGTTCTTTTTATTATACAAAAGAAGATAAACTTAAAAGAAAATAATGACGAACTCACTAACTTTGTTCATTCAAATTTAGATAATGTAGCATTTATTATTTTAGGATTGTCCATTGTAGCTTGGTTAAGCACATTTTTTAAATGGGTATACCCAAACAAAGAATTCTATGTATGGTTAGGTATTATCTTTGTGAGTGTGTTTTATATCGCTATTTACATTAGAAAACGCGTAAATGCCTTAGCAAAAGAAAAAACAGCGGATAATTATCAATATTCAACAAAAGAATACATGGGTTTTCTTTTACTATTTTTAGCCGCAGTTACAGGGTTTATTCTAAGTTATGTTGTGACCTCGGACTTTCTTGAAAAATTAACAACATTAGAAATTTATAAAAATTCAGCCGCCTTTAGTACAGTATTAGATGCTCTAATCAATGTTCCTAATAAACTAGATCAACTAAAAAATTATTTTACAGAGCTATTTTCAAATAAAATACTTTCTGGGTTTTTGATAGGAATTATTCGTTTATCTCTAGCAATCACTGTTGCAATTACTATCGCTAAATTACTTAGTAAGACAAAAGCCGTAAATTCAGAAATGGTCTACAGCACCTATGTGTCACCAATTAAAGACTTTTTCTCTCGATATGGAACTAGTTTAGCCTTGTTGTTATTAGCGCTAGTAGGGCTGTATAGGATTTCAGATATTGTATTAGGAGTGATTGCTAATGTCTTCTATCAAGACCTTGGATTTACCAAGATACAAATTGCCAGTATTGTAAAATCCTTTGGTTTATTTATGACAATAGCAGGCGGATTTTTAGGAGGTGTTCTAGTGCTTAGATTTGGCGTAATGAGGATACTCTTTGTTGGTGCACTGCTAACCGTAATCACAAATCTGCTCTTTGTTTTGTTAGCAAAAATGGGTGTGGCAGAGCCAGAAATGCTTTATCTAGTTATTTCTGCAGATAATTTAACCGCAGGGATTGCGAGTGCAGTTTTTATAGCCTTCCTATCCAGCCTAACTAATATTAAATTTACCGCAGTTCAATATGCAATTTTCACCTCGTTAATGAGCCTGTTACCAAAGGTTATCGGTGGCTTCTCTGGGACAATCGTAGATAGTTTTTGTCAAGCTGAAACGGCAGCAGCAGAACATTGTATGATAGGTTATGAAAACTTTTTTCTTATTGCATCGGCAATGGGAATTCCCGTCCTATTATTAGTATGGTGGTCGAGTAAAAAACTAGAGCTAGCTGAGTTTAAGTTAGCAAAGTAAGCCATATTAGCTGAAACGAATGATATGGCACCCCCCCTGTTTTTTGATAATTTAAATCTAAATAACTGTTTAATCGTATTAAATACTCCGTGCAAAGGTCTCTATTGATCAATTGTGTAAAAAAGGGGGGGGTGCCATAGAATATGATTAATAAGGAACGCTTTTCATAGTTCATCAGTTACAATAACAAGCACATATTCTTAAAAAATACGGCCTCTATCAAAACATCAATACCATCAGAAGACTTAAAAATTAAAATCCGCCAGCCAGATTTTATCTTTGATTCTAAAAATATTCGGCGTTACTGGTTCAATAATAATCCAGTGATCACACATAATTTTAACGGCTATAATTTACTCTTCCCAGAATTTGAACTCTTCTTTGTACGTTCTGTTTTGTACTATAAAAATAATATAGAAGATGAAACTTTAAAGCAGCAAGTTAAGGGCTTTGTCGGACAAGAATCAATGCATGCTAAAGTTCATGAAGAATATTTTGAAGTGCTTAGAGAACAAGGTTATAAAATAGATAAGTTTCTAAGGCTGTATAAGCGTTATGCAAACTTTATTGAACGTATGGCGGCACCTAAGTTAAGAATAGCACTGACAGCAGCCGCAGAGCACTATACTGCGACAATTGCAGGCATGCTGGTTTCATCACCTGAATTGTTAGAAGATGTAGATCCAATAATGAAAAAACTAATGGTATGGCATTCAGCAGAAGAAATTGAACATCGCAGTGTGGCATTTGAAGTTATGCAGTTAGCAGGGGTTAATTATCCTTTGCGAATATTGGCATTTCTTATGACCAGTTTTGATATGTTGCTTTGGTCGACATTAAGCAGTTTGCTATTTTTGCGCCAAGATAAAATTTCATTGTTTAAAAGTTTTAAGTACAAACGGCAGTTTCATAAACAAAACCCGATGGCGAATAAAAAATTTAGACGTTCACTGTTAAGCTACCTTAGACGTGACTTTCATCCCCGTGAGAATGACTATTTAGCACAAGCTCAAATCCAGCTTAAAGCAGTAGGCATAGATGACTAAGCAACTACAATCTTCAAAAAAAGGGGGGGGTGCTTCGACTCCGCTCAGCAGAACTGCCATAAGTAAAAATGGCATCTTTGCCGATGGTAATGACGCAATAGCATGGGCAGCGCAAGATGCAGGTGTGGATTATGTTTCACATTATCCAGGCTCCCCAGTGAATCGAGTCGTAGATGTTTTAGAGCAAGACAAACAGCAATATAATTACAAAATTAATAATGCATTGAGCGAACATATAGCGGCTTTAGCAACGATGGGAGCTAGTCTTTGTGGTGCACGATCACTGCTAGTGATGAAACATGTCGGTTTAAATATTGCAGCAGACCCATTGAACTATTCGGCGGTGTTAAAAATAAAAGGTGGCATGGTCGTTGTGGTGGGAACAGACCCAGGCGCACGAACCAGCACAGGCGAAGAAGATGTTCACTGGTATGCTCCACAGTTTAATTTGCCATTGTTAGAACCCGTAGATGTAGCGGGAGTATATGATGCGGTAAAACGTGCATTTGAGATTTCAGAAGAAGTGCAACTTCCTGTGCTGGTTTTTGTAACGGGGCGTATTGCCTATCAATCAAGTCAAATAACACGAGTACAGGAAAGCATAAAACAGGCTGAATTTAGTTTTACAAAAGACCCTGAGAATTTAATTAATGTGGGTAAACGAGCTGTTAATAACCATCGGGATCATATTCAACGCTTACAACTTTTTCAAAAAAACAATCAAATTAATCAATTATCCTATAACCCAAAAGCATCTTTTGGAATTGTAACAAGAGGTGCAACACATACGATTTGTTGTGAGGTGATTGAATCATTAGGCTTACAAGAAAAAGTCGAATTATTAAATATTCAACTGACCCATCCATTGAATATTGAGCCATTTATAAAGTTTGCTGAGAATAAAAAAGAGATCATTATTATTGAAGACCAAGATGGATTTTTGGAAACAATGATAAAGCGAGAAGCTTTTGGAAAAGTAAATTGCGGGATACAAGGGAAGGATATTTTCCCTGCTTGGGGAGAGATAAGTGATCAGCAAATACGTGAATTTTTCAGTCATAAATTTGATTGTATAGAGGATAAGTCGTTCCCTACATTTAAGATCAACTGTCCAGAAAGACCGGGAACCTTTTGTGAAGGCTGCCCGCATAGACCTGCCTTTTTTGCGATTGATCAAGCATTAGCTGAAATTAAAGATGAGCAAGGTAGTATAGGAATTATAGGTGGCGATATTGGTTGTTCTTCCCTGCCGCCACATCGTACCGACTGGTTATTGTGTATGAATGCGGGTATCGGAATGTCTCAGGGAATTGCCCATTTACTTCCTCAACAAGCACTAATATCTACAGGTGGTG
This sequence comes from uncultured Cocleimonas sp., assembly GCA_964632635.1. Taxonomy (GTDB): domain Bacteria; phylum Pseudomonadota; class Gammaproteobacteria; order Thiotrichales; family Thiotrichaceae; genus Cocleimonas. The sequence continues at coordinate 16,247 of CAZWEA010000003.1, forward strand.
AAGGGAGCTTTTTTCATGGTGGCTTAATCTCATTACAAAGTGCGGTTGAAAATAATATCAATCTAACCCATATCATTTTTGATAATCGTAGTATCGCAATGACAGGTCATCAAGACTCTCCCACAAGCACTGGGAAAACAGATTTAGGTAAATTATTAGAAAGTATTGGTGTCGAACATATCTTTCAGGCAGACCCTTTTTTAGCGACAGAAATGAAGTCTATCATTAGAAAAGCAAGCCGCTTAAAAGGTGTAAAAGTTATCTGGGTAAGGGGCGATTGTGCGTTGCAACCAAACGAAGAGTCGTTGCGGCGTTTAAAAGAACGTAGCTTATTTTTGAATAATGATAAATGCCAAACATGCACACTTTGCTACAGCGATTTGCAATGTCCAGCAATCATAAAAGAGCAAAGGACAAAGTTACTCTTCATTCAAATGGATCAATGTCGACGCTGTGCAGCCTGCATTGATATTTGTCCAAATGATGCGATAGAGATAAGCGATAGAAAATATGATTAATCTGATAATGGCTGGTGTCGGTGGGCAAGGTATAAATTCACTGGCAAAAGTACTCGCTGAAACCTGCATAGCTGCAAACCATGAATGCCAATTTACGATTCACAAAGGTGGGGCTCAATCATTAGGGAGTGTTTATGCCGAGTTTAGAATCAGTTCTGAAGCGCTACCTATATTAGGACAGGGAATCCCTACAGGGCAGCTTGATTTTCTAATCGCACTAGATCCATGGGAAGCTTTGCGTCATGCACAACTAGCGCATCAAAAAACCCAACTATGGGTAGAAAAAGAAACCATGCCGTTCTTTATGCAAAGAGAGAAATCAAATGAAAGCCTAAATCAAAACTTAAATGAAAAGCTAGCGGCTGAAGAGCCAGTTAATTCGGTGATAGCAGAATTAAATAACTCAGGTTTAAGTGTTCAATGGCGCAACTATCGCGAACAAGCACAACAACACACAGGCACAGTTAAGATGGCTAATTACTTTGCGGGTATTGATTGTATCAAGGCATTAAAACTTTCTGACAAATCTCTTTTTGATACGCTATTCTTCCAGCTTGTTAAAAAAGCCAAGCGCTTCTAATAGGAAAGTATTAGATGAAAAAAAGCCAACTCGCACAGCACTGGGTGCCTTTTAAAGAGAATAGAGCAGAGTGCCAACTTTGCCCCAGACACTGTCGTCCAAAAAATGACCGCATGGGATTCTGTGGTGTGCGTGGAACAGTTAATGGCGAATTGCATACCTTTAATTATGGGCAATCATTAGCCGCTACCGAAGAAGTCATCGAAACTGAAGCGGTTAACCATTATGCACCTGGCGCACGAATTTTAAGTATGGGAAATATTGGTTGCATGATGTCCTGTTCATTTTGCCAAAACTGGGAGACTTCGCAAACCAAACATCTAGATTACAAAATGGTACGGGACTATACGCCTGAAGAACTAATAATCTTGTGTAAGAAAAATGATATTCAGATTATTTCATGGACCTATAACGACCCAGTTGTTTGGCATGAGTTTGTGGTTGAAACATCTAAGTTAGCTCAAAAAGAAGGAATTAAAACACTCTATAAATCAGCATTTTATATTGAAGAGTTACCTGTTAAAGAATTGATCGAATGTATCGATATTTTCAGTCTTTCTTTAAAATCACTGAATGAGAAGTTCTACCAAAAAGTGACTAAAGCAAAACTACAGCCCGTCCTAGATCGTATCAAACAAGTAGCTGCATCGAAAAGTCACTTAGAAATTAGTCAGCTTGTTATACCCGAGTTAAATGATAGTGACCAAGATATTATTGAAACAATCGACTGGGTTAAAAATAATATTGGTAACCATGTACCACTGCACTTTGTTGCATTTCATCCTGCTTATAAATATACCCATGTTGAACGAACAACATTTAGTACATTAGAACAAGCACGCAATCTAGCCATATCAAAAGGAATGAAACACGTCTATTTAGGTAACACTTATGAAGCAGATAGTAATGATTCAGACTGCCCAAAGTGCCAGACAAAATGGGTAAGCCGCTATGGCTTATATGCCAAAGTAACAAATCTAGATGAAAACTCTTGCTGCACCAACTGTGGTGAACAATCGCCCATACTTGAACCCCATCTCGCTAGCAGCTTATCTGCTATAAGTTTATCTAAAGAGACAGCTGATTCTATTCCTAAGGATGAACAAGATTTAAAGGATAGTTTTGAAGTTACCTGGAATAGTGAATGCCAGAGTATTCATATATTACAAAGCATATTACCAAGCAGTAATAAGCCATTAAAAAATACCAACCTTAATGACACGCTGCGAATTCGTTCAATAGGTAGTCATCATATTTTTGAAAAACAAATTTCAGCTGGTTTAGACCGTTTCATAATATCCAGACAATCTCAGGATGAAACAGGAATAGTCGTGAGCTGGGATTCAGATTATGACTATCAGAATTTAACTCTATTGGATCGGGCGCACTTTCCGACTGCACCCAAAGAAATAGAAGTAAAACTACCGTTGAAATTGTGAGCTTAGGTAAAGTTAGTTGAAAAAATAATTAGCCAATAAGTCGTGCTTTAACTTTACGTCCTTTAACCTTGCCATTACGAAAATAATTAACTGCTTTATCTGCGACTTCATCGTCAATAGCAATATAGCTAAAGGTATCGAAGATATTAATTTTCCCAATTTGGGAGCCAGCTAAGCCGGCATCTTTTGTCAAAGCACCGAGTAAATCACCTGGACGCATTTTATTTTTCTTACCAGAGTCTAATTGGATGGTGCTCATACTCGATGTTAATTTAAAATTTGGATTACGTTTGAGTGATTCGATATCTTCATTCTTACAGGGTTTATCTAAATAATCTTCGATAGCAATAATTCGCGCTATTTCAGCTTCTGTATATAAACTTAGCGCAAGACCTGTCTCCCCTGCTCTACCCGTTCGCCCAATACGGTGTAAAAATATTTCTGGATCATGTGGTAATTCGTAGTTGATAACCATTTGTAAAGATTTGATATCCAGACCACGAGCAGCGACATCGGTTGCAACTAATACAGCACAACTTTTATTACTAAAGCGCACTAATACCTGATCTCGATCTCGCTGATCTAAGTCGCCGTGTAGTGCCAGATTTTCTATGTGATGATCATTTAAAAAACTCGATATTTCATGGCATTGAATTTTGGTATCACAAAAAATAACAACCGAATTTATTTGATTCTTTTTATGGTTCTGCTCGAACTGAAAGTGTTCGAATAATGCTAACAAACCATCTTTACGTTGATAATTATTGGTTAGATAAAAGAGTTGCTCAATAACATTTTCATCATGAGTGGCATCGACTTTAATAAGCTTTGGGTCGCGCTGAATAGTGCGTGTCATTTTCTTGATACGATCAGGAAAAGTAGCAGAAAATAGTAGCGTCTGGCGAGTCTTCGGTGTGTTGTTAATGATGTTAATTATCTCATCATAAAAACCCATATCTAACATGCGATCAGCTTCATCGAGCACTAATGTTTCTAAGCCACTAATATCCAAAGTTGAGCGACTCAAATGATCCTTTAGGCGACCCGGTGTTCCTACTACAATATGGGCACCATATTTAAGTGACTCCGACTGAGGCGTTAATGGTTTTCCACCACATAAAACGACCGTTTTCATATTGGGAATACATCGAGATAAATGACGAATTTCTTTAGCAACTTGATCGGCTAATTCACGTGTCGGGCAAATAATGAGTGCTTGAATACCAAAAAATCTGGGGTTAATTTTTTGCAGAATTCCCAAAGCAAAAGCAGCCGTTTTACCGCTACCCGTTTTGGCTTGAACGATGAGATCTTTATCATCCAAAATGGCAGGTAAACTGGTAGCTTGCACAGGCGTCATTTCTTTATAGCCCAGAGAGTCAAGATTAGAAACGAGTGCTTTGGAGAGTGATAGAGATGAAAAATTATTTGATAGATTTTGAGACATGATATGAGCAACGATTAAATAGGGATTGCGCTATTAAAACATATTCAATACCGTATGAGACCTTTTCACTAGAGATAGAGTGGATAAAATGAATATGGCACCCCCCCCTTTTTTACAAGATTGACTAACTATTCCTTATCTCATTCAATTTTTTGGCCAGTCTTTTTTCTGAAACAGGAAACGCTGTACCGAGATTCTGAGCGAATAGTGATACTCTAAATTCCTCTAGCATCCATCTATACTCTGTTAGATCTTTACTTCTCCCGTTTTTCTTCAGTACTTTATTGTATTCATCCCATAGAGGTTGAACTTGTAAACGTAAGGCTCTATCTTTGTGAGCATCACCTTTTAATTTTTCCAAACGCCTGATAATGGCTTTTAGGTACCGAGGATATTGTCTTAGTTCTTCAAAACTTAGTGCATCGAGAAAGCCGACGTAGACTAGTGATTGCAGTTGATCTTTAATATCATTTAACGTTTCTAACAGGCTTAAATCTATGCTTCCTTTAAGCTGCTTTCGAATATCATGATTGATTCCAAGTATCAGTGATAATTGCTGACAAAGCTCATCCCTCGTGACATCAAG
>CAZWEA010000003.1:20916-52220 GCA_964632635.1 uncultured Cocleimonas sp.
AGTGCAGGCCATGCTTTGATTTTCATCCCGCTGATGTTGACGAGAATATCTTCAGGTAGCGTTTCAAAATCCCATTGTTGAATATCATCACGCTCTAATCTATTGGTATTTGATGTAGGGTAAGATTTTGCTTTACTAAATGTTGCTGTTGCCTTTTGACCAACAATATCTTTTAGTACTTCTAAATCACGCCCTATTTTGATTATTTGTCCCGCTTCGTCAACTACTTCAAAGCGCATTTTATGATGATCTTCAAATTGATGTGCTTGTAATATTTCTGGGTCAATACGATGACCCGTCATACGTCTTAATGATTCAGCAATCGCATCCACAATAGGCGAATCACTTAGATCATCTAATGATTCAAGAGAGGCATTTGCATATTCTGGTGCAGGAACAAATTGCTTTCGGACTTGCTTTGGCAGACTGCGAATAAAGGCGATAACTTTATCTTGTAACATCCCGGGGACAAGATAATCAAAATCTTTGGCGTGAAGTTGATTCAGAGCAGCGGCAGGTAGGCGAGCTGTAACACCATCATTTTTCTTACCGGGTTCAAAGTTATAAGTAAGTGGCAATAACATATCGGCAACTTTGATGTGATCAGGATATTGTTCTTCTTGAACATGAGAATCATCGCGTTGCATCAGATAATCACGGGTTAAAAAGAGCGCTTGAGGATTATCTATTTCATATTGCTTACGCCACTTTTCAAATGAAGGGCCACTGTAAATATTATCGGGTATAAACTTATCATAAAAATCATAAAGTATTTCTTCATCGACCAGAATATCTCGGCGACGTGATTTTGCTTCTAGTTCCTCAACCTCTTCAATTAAGGTTCGGTTATGAATAAAGAACTCAGCTTTACACTGATATTCCCCATAAACAAGCGCATGACGAATAAATAGTTGACGAGCAACGACACTATCTATTGGCCCATAATTAACGCGCCGTTTTGGGTTGATAGTAATTCCATAAAGACTACTACGTTCATCTGCGGCCACTTGTGCGGAGCGCTTTTCCCAGCGTGGTTCACTATAATGAAACTTAAGTAAATGCTTAGCGGCATATTCAATCCATTGTGGCTGAATCTTTGCAACAGTTCGTGCAAACAAACGGGAGGTTTCTACAATCTCAGAGGAGATAATCCACTTGGGTGTACTTTTGCGTAAACCTGATGCAGGAAATATAAAGAACTTACGGTTATTTGCACCTAAGTACTCTTGATTTTCTTCTTTAAAACCAATGTTACTCAACAGACCCGTTAATAAGCTTTGATGAATAGCATCATATTTTGTTGAGTACTTTTCGGTATCTATACCATCTATTAAGGCTATTTTAGCTTTGTTTTTATTGTTATCTTTCTTAAATGGCAGTTCTGCTGAGTGGGGTCGAAGCACCCCCCCCTTTTTTACAAGATTGCTGGATTTCTGTTTGTTTAAACTAATATTAGTGTTCTTAAGACTCATGCGCAGTTGACGATAGGTTTCATTCCATTCTCGCAAACGCATATAAGAGAGAAACTCTCGGCGACAAAGCTTCCGTAGTTGCCCTTGAGATAGCTCACCATTTTTATCGTGATAATAATCCCACAGGCTTAGCAAGCTGATAAAATCAGATGTGTCATCTTTAAATCGACTGTGCTTTTGATCAGATGCCTGCTGCTTATCCATTGGACGCTCACGTACATCCTGAATGGAAAGAGCACTAACAATAACTAACACTTCTTCAAGTACGCCTTGGTCTTTAGCGGCAAGCAACATGCGACCTAAGCGTGGATCAATCGGTAGATTGGCTAATTGACGACCAACAGCTGTGATCTTGATGTTTTCACCACGGGCTTTATTGACAGCTCCAAGCTCAAATAGTAATTTATAACCATCGCGAATCATGCCTGGATCAGGCGCTTCTACATAGGGAAAGTCATAGACATCGCCCAAATTAAGAGAGGCAAGTTGTAAAATTACCGAGGCTAAATTAGTGCGTTGAATTTCAGGTAGGGTGAATTCAGATCGAGACTCAAAATCATCTTCTGCATAAAGGCGAATAGCAATACCATCACTGGTACGACCACAACGACCTGAACGTTGATTGGCTGACGCTTGGGAAATTTTCTCTATTGGTAAACGTTGTACACGAGAGCGCCAAGAGTAACGTGATATTCTCGCTAATCCTGTATCAATAACATATTTAATTCCTGGTACAGTTAGCGAAGTTTCTGCAACATTAGTAGATAGAACAATGCGTCTAGCGCCACTTGGATGGAATATTTTATTTTGCTCAGCTGCAGAAAGGCGTGCAAATAAGGGTAAAATTTCGACACTAGGTTTATGGTGTTTGCGTAGTGCTTCACTGGCTTCGCGTATTTCTCTTTCGCCTGATAAAAATACTAAAATCCCACCGCTTGATTCAGCCATTAATTCATCGCTGGCATCAACGATAGCTTGAATCATATCTTTCTCTTTTATCTCTTCTTTTTCTTCCTGTGTGTTATTTTCTGGGATTAAAGAGTGGTAGCGAATTTCAACCGGGAATGTGCGTCCCGAGACTTCAATTATAGGTGCATCATCTCCTTCCTTTCCCGTAAAATTAAAATGCTTGGCAAAACGTTGAGGATCAATCGTAGCTGATGTAATGATAATTTTTAAATCTTTACGACGAGGTAGTAGCCAACGTAAATAACCAATTAGAAAATCAATATTGAGGCTACGTTCGTGCGCCTCATCAATAATTAACGTATCATATTGATTCAAATAACGGTCGGTGCGAATCTCAGCAAGTAAAATTCCATCGGTCATTAATTTGATGTAGCTTTCACTTTTGGTTTGATCATGAAAGCGTACTTTATAGCCAACCACTGATCCTATTTCACTTTTAAGCTCTTCAGCAATTCGTGCTGCAACACTTCTTGCGGCTATTCTACGAGGCTGAGTATGACCAATAATTCCATCAACACCTCTACCTAACTCTAGACACATTTTTGGTAACTGTGTTGTCTTACCCGAACCAGTCTCACCACAAATTATAGTAACCTGATTTTCTTTGATTATTTTGATGATCTCATCTCGGCGATCGGCGACAGGTAGATCAGGGTATTCAGGTTTGGGTAGATTTTTTAGTCGTATTTTACGATTATCAATAGATTCTAGTATGTTAGATTCGAGCCTTTGAAATTCCTTAGCATACTTTGCTACTGATTTGACTTGAGATAGCTGTTGTATTTTTCGTGAGAAGAAAAAACGTTTGGAAGATCGACAGTCTTTTAATAAATTCCTGAGTTTATTTAGATCATCTTTATTTTTGTTTAACTCAGGTATCATGTGTAGAGAGGATAAATATTGTCTGAGCGTTAGCTACCTATGAGACTATCTTTTTCCTGTTGCTGATGAATTTTAGACATTTTCTGATCTCCACAATCTTGTTCAGAAACCATGTTTCTGCCCTTTTCCTTAGATACATAAAGTGCATTATCTGATGCAGTTAACAGCATAGCTGGGAATGTTACTTGTTGGTCTTCTTGAGGCGTTTTACCCGTAAAGTCCCATGCGGGTTCACAACAGGAGACACCAATACTGATGGTGACTACACCAAACTTTGAATCTTTATGTTCAATTTTTAAAGACTCTACCTTTTTACGTACGCGTTCAGCAAGCATTGCAGAATTTTTCCTTGAAGTATTTGGCAGAAGAACAGCAAACTCTTCTCCACCATAACGAGAAACAAGGTCTGCTGGGCGATTAGTAATGGATTTCATAGCGATGGCGATTTGTTGTAAACACACATCACCAGCAGGGTGACCATAACAATCGTTGTATAGTTTAAAGTTATCTACATCTATTAATAACAGTGAAATAGGTGTTTTATCTCGCATCGCTCGTCGCCACTCAACCTTAAACTCCCTATCAAAGTGACGGCGATTTGCAATTTGTGTTAACTGATCGGTATCCGCTAATGCTTGTAATGCAATTTGTGCATCTTGTAGTTCAAATAAAAGATGATAAATATACCCTGAGACGAAAACTAATGTAGCTGTCATTACAATCATGGCAAGTGCTACCAGATTATAATCTAGCTCTTTGTTATTACTTAAAAAAATGATTATGATTGTTGGTACAAGAGTCACTATTATCTGAAAATAATAAGCGATGCGTGATGCCGCAAGTAATGGTATAGCTGAGAGTAAAACGCTGAATAAAATTAATACTAAGAGTGCTAAATGAACGAGATCATTTGGAAAGAAAACGACTCCTGCTAAACCCCATATAGTACTGACTAGCGTGGTGAAAAATACATGTCGATTAGCCCAACTACTCAATTCTGTTTGGGTATACTTTTGCTCTGGTTTAAAGTTTCTACCTAGAAAAAAACGTAAAACACTTAATACAACAATTAAGCCAAACCATATGAGAAGAGATGTGTGTTGTTCTGGAAGGTGAAACCAAAAAAAGTAAAGTAACAACCCTGAAAGTAGTGTGTTGCTCCATATGCCTAGCATTTTATTTTTATACAAATAGGCAATTTGCCCTTGCATTAAACTAGAGTCATTTACTTTTTCATTGGAATCCAAAGGTGGGTTATCATTAACTGATTCTGCCTTAGCCACGGAGTCTCCCAGATTACCTAACTGAAATAATTAACGGGCGATGTCCTAGTTTCTCTGCTGTTACTTTCCAATTATCAACACTAATTTGATCAACTGGTCCAGCAACAACTCGGTACCAAAAACGACCTTTAATTTTTTTCTTTTGAACGTAGGCTTCGATGCCTTTATTGGCAAGCCGACCTCGTGTTAAATTCGCCATGCTTTTTTTCTTAAATGAGGCAACTTGAAGTAAGTAGTCACCAATTTGATTCGAAACCTCTACATTATTGTCATTTATGTTTTTTGCACTAACCTTTATTAAAGAACCTTCAGTGACAGGTTTTTTGCTAGAAATAGTTGAATTCTGCCTTGTATCAATGGGCCGTGAAGAATTAACTGGAACATCAAGCGTAGGTAAAACAGCATAGTAACTAAAGCTATTCTTTCTAACTTTTTGTTCGTTAGCCTTATTGTTTTTTGTAATATTATTTTGTTGGTATTGAGTCGGTTTAGATTGTTGTGCTTTTTCTATTTTCTGTTGAACGCTCTCCACTAAAGAGATACTAGAGGTATTATTGTTTGAAAAATAATACATTCCAAGGCCAACAACTAGACCTAAAATAATCCCTGACATCATCCATAAAATACCACTTCCGCCTACAAAACCAGTATCTAATGACTCACTTTTCTTGAAGTCTTTATACATTATTAAACTCTTTTATTTAATGTGATAAATCACTAACTGCTAAATTTCTTGATAGACAAGAAACCATCCCCAGCTCAATATTGCCATTATTTTTCGATACTTACAAGCATCTTCTAATCAAGTATATAAATTGATGAGAGAAGTCTATATTAGAATAGATATTAATTATTAGCCTGATAGAAATCATAACCATTAATTGCAATGTTATAAATTCAACCTTACAAAACTACATCTTGTAATAAAAGAACCAACAAACCACAAGATGTGCTTTTAGAACGCTCAAATGAAAATAATCTGTTTCTGAATGTTATGAATTATAAAAAATCTACAGGATCAATATCTATTGCCCATCTAACACCACCTGTTCTACGAAGTTTAACCAATAAAGCTAGTGTATTACTTATTGCCTTATGTAATTGTCCTCTAGTTTGAGCAGAAAATAGTATTTGAAAGCGATAGCGATTAGCTCTTTTTAACATTGCTGATGGCATGGGGCCTAAAATACTAACATTTTCATCTTCTATAGGAAGTTGCTCTCGTAACTTATTAAGAAAATCAATCCCGGCTTTTTCAGTTTCAGCACTAACACGAACAAGCGCTTGAGCTCCACTAGGTGGGTATTGCCAGACTTCTCTTTCGCTCAGTATTTGTTCAGCTGTCTTTAGGTAGCCTTGCGAAAGTAAACTAAGCAAAATTGGATGTTGTGGTTGAGAGGTTTGTAGAATCACATGTCCTTTCTTTTCTCCTCTGCCTGCACGACCAGATACTTGTAAAATTTGTTGTGTTAAACGTTCTTGTGACCGAAAGTCCATACTGAATAAAGCTTGATCAACATCTAAAATACCCACTAGCGTCAAATTGGGAAAATCATGTCCTTTGGTCAACATCTGAGTGCCAATTAATATTATTGGTTTACCTTCATGAACTTTTTTAAGTTTTTTCTCAAGAGAGCCTTTTTTAGATGTGCTGTCACGATCTATACGAATAACAGGCGTATTTGGAAAGTGTGTATTTAAAACCTCTTCGATCCGTTCTGTACCCTGACCTTGCGTTGTTAAATTTGTTTTATTGCAATCAGGACAGTGTTGTTTTACTAAGTTCTCAACACCACAATGATGACAGATGACTTTGCTAATTGAAGCATGGTAAGTCATTCCAATATCACAGTTTGTGCAGTTGGCATGCCAGCCACAATCAGGACACATCAATACTGGGGCAAATCCACGGCGGTTTAAAAATAGCATGACTTGCTGTTGATTATTAATATGGGAATGTATTTCAGTCATCATTAGGCTGCTGATCCCAGCCTCTAATGATAACGAGCGAATATCTTGTAGTGAGATTTTTGGTGGTTTTCGGGTGCCAGGTCGACTAGATATGCGTAAGTAGTGATAGCGGTCATTTTTAGTATTATGTAATGACTCTAGTGATGGTGTGGCACTCCCTAATATTATGGGTATTGCTTCATCGAATGCGCGTTTAATGGCTAAATCACGACCTTGATATAGAAACCCTTCTTGTTGTTTAAATGAGGCATCGTGTTCTTCATCAACTATGATAGCTCCTAAGTTTTTCATTGGAGTAAATACTGCAGAACGCGTTCCGATGATAATATTGATTGAGCCAGATCTAGCCCCCATCCATACACGTAAGCGGTCGCCTGCTGCTAATGCTGAATGCAATGAAGCAATATTACTTTCTGGAAAATGTTCTTGAAAGCGCGCTAGTAATTGTGGTGTTAAACCAATTTCAGGTACTAAAACTAAAACCTGTTTCCCTTTTTCAAGGAGAGACTCTATAGCGCGTAAATATACCTCAGTCTTGCCACTACCTGTAATGCCATGCAACATAATGGGTTTTGGATGGCTTTCTTTAAAGTAGTCAGAAATAGACCCGACGCTACTTTGTTGCTCATCTGTTAATATAATCTTCTGTTTAAGAGCAGTGTCACTTTGCGTTTTATTAATAAATGTATCCGCATTAATATCTCTTTGGGTAATGAAATCTTTTGCATCGAGCTGCTTTAGTATATTTCGCCAGTTAGTCCCAAAACTCTGTCGTAACTGCTGTGCATCGAGTTCCTTTTTAACTAGAAGTGAAAGCATTTGTTTCTGTTTAGGTGAGCGACTAAGTTGATCTTTTTCTGAGCTTATTCCAAGTTGGCTTGCTTTCCATAATTGAATTTTAGGATAGGGCTTCCCTTTTCTTAGTAAAACGGGAAGTGCATGAAATAAAACTTCCCCTAATGGGTAGAAGTAATATTGACTCGCCCATTTGAGCAGATCAAACATGGAATCACTAAATAAAGAATGTTGATCAATAATTTCAATAACAGATTTAAGACTCTGCACATCACTCTCTACATTAGCTTCAATAATAATACCTATGATATTGGAGTTTCCTAGAGGAACACGAACGCGATATCCAGGTTCTGGCAGAGGACTGATATTGCATTGATAGTCTAATAACTTGTAAATTGGTCGTTGGATAGCGACACGAATAATATTTTTAGTGGGCGTTTCTTCCATATTAACTTAGGTTAAGTTTATGATCATTTTATTTACAACTATTCGCTAACTTATTAATATAATAATAATTCTTAATCAATAGATTGATCCTGTGGATAACTCTGTGGATTAAAAGATTATAAGTGCACTAAGTTACTGTCTTTAAAGAATAAACATCAACTCTATAATTATTTGATTATATTATATAATATATATAAAAATCAGCACCTTAGATAAAAGTATCTCACCTTGAGTATAGTATACTTACAATAAGTTTTTGTTTATAACTTCTCTGTGCATAACAAGCAAAAGAAAAGCCCCATTGTAGAGGCTTTCTTAAAATTTCAAGTAATTTGTTGCACATTTTTGCAGAAATAAAATGAACCTACCTTATAGCTCTTTTAAGTCACTAACTAAGTCATTAGCAACTGCTTGTCCATCACCATATAGCATTCTGGTATTATCCGCAAAGAAGAGGTGATTCTCGATACCAGAGAACCCAGTACCTTTGCCACGCTTCACTACAATTACATTTTTAGCATAGTCAGCATTCAGAATAGGCATTCCATAAATTGGGCTATTTGGATCATTTCTAGCAGCCGGGTTAACGACATCATTTGCACCAATTACCAAAACAACATCTGTTGTTGGAAACTCTTCATTTATTTCATCAAGGTCATAGATAATATCGTAAGGAACCCCTGCTTCTGCAAGTAATACATTCATATGTCCGGGCATTCGTCCGGCAACAGGATGTATTGCAAATTTAACAGTAACTCCTCGCTCCTTAAGTTGTTTGGTCATTTCCCAGACTTTATGTTGTGCTTGCGCTACTGCCATTCCATAGCCAGGAATAATGACTACTTTTTCTGCAAATGCCATCATTACTGCAACATCGGTACTATCAATCTCTTTCATACTGCCTGATACTTCAGCAGCTTCGCCATCTCCACCGTCGCCAAAGTTACTAAAGAGTACATTAGAGATAGGGCGGTTCATGGCTCTTGCCATAAGTTGAGTCAACAGGGTACCTGCAGAACCTACTACAATACCTGCAATCATCATGGCAGGGTTACCTAATACATAACCCTCAAAGCCAACGGCTAAGCCTGTCAACGCATTGAATAAAGAAATAACGACAGGCATATCTGCGCCACCAATAGGTACGGTCATCATTACACCAAAGGCAAGTGCTAGGGCAAAGAATATGATGAGGTGACTCATTTCATAAGCAGTACCATTGTAAATAATAGAAATACCTATTGTTACGACCAATACAAATACGAGTGCGTTAACCCATTGCTGGATAGAGAAACGTATAACACCGCGCATGATGCCTTGAAGTTTTAAATAAGCAACAAATGATCCGGAGAAAGCTATCGTTCCTATTAATGCACCTGCTACAGCTAAAGCTTGAACGGTAAAAGACATTGGTTCTTGCTTTACAAGCTCTACTGCCGCAATTGCTGCCGCCGCACCGCCACCCATACCGTTATATAAAGCGATCATTTGTGGCATGTCTGTCATTGCAACTTTCTTGCCACTGACATACGCGATGGCACCACCAATAGCTATCGCAACCGTCATCCAAATATAGTTATGATGGATATCATGGTGGAAATAGGTAATGAGTGTCGCCATTACCATTCCGATACCAGCCCAGACGATTCCACGTCGTGCTGTCATAGGTGAACTCATTTGCTTGAGTCCGAGAATAAATAATAAAGCGCCTATAAAATAGGTCGCCTGTATCACAAAATCAGGCATTACTTATCTCCCTTATCTTTATCACTAGGCTTAAACATCTCTAACATTCGTTCAGTTACAACATATCCACCAACAGCATTACCCGCTGCGAGTAAGACAGCGAGAAAACCTATGACAGTTTGTGTTGTGCTTTCAGCGTGACCCATTGCTACCATCGCGCCAACTAATACGATGCCATGAATAAAGTTAGAGCCTGACATTAGGGGTGTATGTAAAATAACAGGAACTTTAGAAATAATTTCATAACCTGTAACTGCGGCTAACATAAAAATATAAAGTGCAACAAAACCTTCCATTATTGTTCTCCTAATGTCTTGTCTAAGAGTTCTACAGTCGCTTCATGCATAACTTGTCCATCTTTTGTAAGCAATGAGCCAATAACAACCTCATCTTCAAAATCAGGGACATAGTCACCATTTTCATCTATTAGTAGCTGCATAAAATTAAATAGATTTTTAGCATACATCTCGCTTGCATGAACAGGAACCTGACTGGCAACATCAAGTGGCCCATGAATAATGACATCACCATGTGTGATAGTTTTGCCTGGTTGGGTTAATGCACAGTTTCCGCCACCTTCTGCAGCTAAATCTATGATCACCGCACCTTCTTTCATACCATCTACGGTAGATTCAGGGATAATCTTAGGTGCTGGTTTACCGGGTACAGCGGCCGTTGTGATTAGTACATCAGCTTGTGATATGTATTCTGCAAGCTCTAACTGTTGTTGCTCACGTTCTTCTTTTGATAACTCTCTTGCGTAGCCACCATCACCTACGGCGGAGATAGTTAATTCAATAGCTTTCCCCCCTAGGGATTCGATCTGTTCTTTAGTTTCTGGTCGTACGTCGTAAGCCTCAACAACTGCACCTAAACGTTTTGCTGTAGCAATAGCTTGTAAGCCCGCAACACCAACACCAATGACTATAACTTTTGAAGGGCGAATAGTGCCAGCAGCTGTGGTTAACATTGGGAAAAAACGTGGCGCAATATCTGCCCCCATAATGGCAGCTTTATAACCAGCAATAGCAGCCTGTGAGGAGAGAATATCCATCGATTGAGCACGTGAAATACGAGGAATCAATTCCATTGCGTAGCTAGTGATTTTATTATCTTGTAAGGCTTTAAGCATGGCAATATTGTTATGAGCCATCAACGTGCCAATTAATACTGATCCAGGTCGCATAATAGAGACTTCTTCAGCAGTAGGAGCTTGTACGCGCCAAATAATATCAGCTTTTTCAGATAGCTCTTTGGCATTATCAACTAACGTTGCACCATCATATTGTGAATCAGAAATTAAGGCGGACTTTCCAGCACCTTTTTCAACAAGAACTTCAATTCCCAGTTTTGAGAGCCGTCCAATAACAAATGGATCAATTGCTACTCGGCGCTCCCCTGTAGCAGTTTCGCGTGGAATACCTATTTTTATTGGCATTATTTTTCCCCTGTTTACAAATGTTTTAGTGAGCCCAAAACAAGATGTTATCTATAGTGCGCGTACTTTACCAGAGTTGTTGAGTAGATAAAACAAGCCCTATTGAATATTATCCAAATCCATAGTTAACAGCGCTCAAAGGAATATGATTAAATAATAGTAATTATATCAACTTCTTAGCGAAACACATTACTAGTCATATATTATAGTTACTCAAAAAAATAGGAAGCATAAAGCTTCCTATTATTAATGATTTTGAAAATTAAATTATTTTAGGCGTGTAACACCCATCATTTTCAAGATGGATTTTTCATAGAATGGTTCAGAGCTGCCCTTTTTCATCTTGCGAATAAAGTACTTTTCAAAGGCTATTTTAGCAAGGTGAACCCACTTGCCTTTCTTAAACCATGCAACGTTACGGGGTGGGATTTGAGGTATAGCAAGGAATGCTGCACCAGTATCACCAAAGTCAGCTAAACAAAGTGCTGTCCAAGTGCCTTTTGCATGCGGTTCTTTTCCATCAATCGCTGCTTTAATATTATGTACAGCAGCGGTTACCATTGATTCAATCATATAGCCTGTTTTTGGTGCGCCCGTTGGAACAGGTGTTGCTTCAACAGGAGGTATTGCAACACAAACACCAGCAGAAAAAATATTTTGATAAGTTGGATTGCGATGAAACTCATCGATCATGACAAAACCACGTGGATTACATAAACTTTCTACAGATGCGACAGCATCAACACCAAAAAATGCAGGAAGCATCATTGCAAGATCAAATTCAACTTCATGACTTAGGTAAACTTCACCTTTTGCATCTAGTTCATCAGTAAATAGTTTGCCTTCTTCAACTTTGGTTGTTTTAGCATTAGTAATCCATTTAATGTGTTTACTACGAAGTTCTGATTCAAGCATACCCTTTGAGTCGCCAACGCCACCTAGACCTAAATGACCAACATAGGGCTCTGATGTAACCATAGTGATATTAAACTTATCACGGATTTTACGTTTACGAAGATCGGTATCAACAATTAATGCAAATTCATACGCAGGTCCAAAACAACTAGCAAAAGGCATCGCACCGACAACGATGTGTCCACTTCCTTTCGCAAGAAGCTGTTGATAATCCTTATAAAACATTTCAGCATGATCGACAGTACAAACAGAATGTGTGTAACCACCATGGGGCCCACTGCCTTCTACTTCATCAAAGTACAGTTTTGGTCCAGTAGCAATGATCATATAATCGTAGTTGATTGTATCGCCATTTTCCATAGTTAGCGCACTGTTCGCAGCATCGATATTATTAACTCTACCCGCTACAAACTTAATACCTTTTTTAGTCACATATTTTTCAATTGAGAATGTGATATCACTACGTGACCTCCAACCAACACCGACCCAAGGGTTCGAAGGTGTAAACTGAAAATAATCTCTTTCATTAATTAGCGTAATTTCATGACTACCGCCAAGTTCGTCTTTTAATTCATACGCTGCTGGCATGCCGCCAGTTCCTGCTCCTAACACTACTATGTGTGCCATTATTTAGCTCCTTTTGTTGTACTTATCTATTGTCTATATCATAGGAATGAATAGGCATCCTAATTTTGTGGGTAATTGAAGTTGAGAGAGCGAGGATAACAGCATAAAAGCCACTCAGAGTCAATAAAAACAGGTTTATCAATAGTTTATAAGGAGGCTCTAAAATACTAATAAGGGTTTCATTTTTGTAATATTAATCAAAAATTGCGGTATAATTTTGGGATGAAAATATATTTAGTTGGTGGTGCTGTAAGAGATAAATTACTGGGTATCCCCGTAAAAGATAATGATTGGGTGGTAACAGGCGTAACGCCTGAAGATATGCTTAAACGAAATTTTACTGCCGTAGGTAAGGACTTCCCTGTCTTCTTACACCCAGATACCCATGAAGAATACGCATTAGCTAGAACTGAACGCAAAGTTTCAGCAGGCTATCATGGCTTTAAGTTCCATGCTGAAAGTGACGTTACTTTAGAAGAAGATGTTAAACGTCGTGACTTAACAATAAATGCCTTAGCTGAAGATGATGATGGAAATATCATTGATTATGTCGATGGTCAGGCAGATATTAAAAATCGTATTTTACGTCACGTTTCCCCAGCATTTGCAGAGGACCCTGTTCGAATCTTACGGATAGCTCGATTTGCAGCACGTTTTGCAAAGCTTGGTTTTAAAATAGCGGATGAAACCATGCGGCTTATGGTTAAAATGGTAAAACAAGGTGAGGTTGATGCATTAGTTGCTGAACGTGTTTGGCAAGAAACGGTGCGTGCTTTAGCAGAACCATCACCTGATGTTTTCATTGAAGTATTACGCGAATGTGGCGCGCTTAAAGTTCTATTTCCTGAGATTAATCGGCTTTTCGGCGTACCTCAGCCAGAAGAGCACCACCCAGAAATTGATACGGGTGTTCATACCATGATGGTGTTACAACAGGCTTGCTTATTAAGTGATGATCCGACTATTCGTTTTGCCGCTTTAACCCATGACCTTGGAAAAGGAACAACACCTGAGGAAGAATTACCACATCATTATGGACATGAAGAGAGGGGTTTGTTTCTGGTAAAAGCACTTTGCGAGCGCTATCGAATTCCTAATAATTTTCGCCAGCTAGCTGAGATAACCGCGCGTTATCATACACATGTGCATCGAGCTTTTGAGATAAAACCGAAAACACTTTTAAAAGTATTGAATAAAACAGATGCATTTCGTAAACCTGAACGTTTTGAAGCATTTTTAATTGCCTGTATAGCGGATAGTCATGGGCGACTTGGCTACGAAGACTATGATTATCAACAGGCACCTTTTTTCTCTAAAATGCTTAAAAAAACCACCAATGTTAATGTGCAAGAAATTATTAAAGACGGATTTGAAAAAGAGCAGATAAAAGAAGAGCTTTATTTGCGTAGGCTAAATGCATTAAAATTCGAAATAAATATGATGAAATCGCAGCCTAGCACAAATTAAAATGGCTAATGATTTCCACTATTCTCTCATTATTCTTTTACACTTATGTTAGGCTGAGGTCTCATAATAACAATAAGATGTAGTACGCTCTTGAAACTAAAGAAACAAACCATACGTTAGTATATGTATTATAGAGACTTAAAAGGGGTATAAAACATGACCATTTCAGTAGCAGGATTCAATATCGGTGATGTGATCATTCATAGAGAACAACAGTTTCGTGGTGTCATAGTCGATGTCGATGCAGATTTCCAAGGTTCTGATGATTGGTATGACCAATACACTACCAATGAACCCTCTAAGAACTCTCCTTGGTATCATGTACTTGTCGATGAAGAAGGTTCGATGGCTTATGTTTCAGAACAGAATATCTATGTTGATTCATCCAATCTAGAAATAGAGCATCCCATGATCGATGATATGTTTACAGACTATGATGCTGGGCACTATTTACCTCGTCAAACTATCAACTAAGCTTAACTTTTGTGCCTGAATGGCTTGCTCACTCCCAATATTTTGTCGCCTTTTTAACGGGTTTATTAGGGGGTGTTCATTGTTTTGGTATGTGTGGTGGTATAGTTGGTGCTCTCACATTAAATATACAAAAAGATAAACAACAAACATCTTTAATAGCCATAAACCTAGGCTACAATATTGGTCGAATTTCTGGTTATATTGTTGCAGGTGCTATCGTTGGTTTTCTTGGTTCAACGCTTGTTGATTTAACAGGTATCCAATCTGCACAACAAATTTTAGCCGTTATTGCTGCTGTCTTTATGATTGCACTAGGCTTATATCTGGCGGGAATTTGGTCAGGTTTATCAAAAATTGAATTCATAGGTCAATGGTTGTGGAACTTCATTCAACCATTGACTAGGCGTTTTATTCCTGTACAAAGTTTTCAACAAGCGGTGCCACTTGGTTTTTTATGGGGTTGGTTGCCCTGTGGTTTAGTTTATACCGCATTAATATGGACACTTTCTTCAGGTGGCGCAATAGAAGGTGGGCTTATTATGCTAGCCTTTGGTTTGGGAACATTACCTAATTTATTAGCCATGGGTGTTATTGCAACTCGTCTAGCTAAATGGGTTAGAAACCCGACGGTAAAATTGATAGCAGGGTTATTAGTTGTGCTACTTGGAATTCTTACTTTGAAAAGGGCTTTTATATTTTAAGATCTCACCACCTGTCAACGCTTGCTAAATCCCAAATTTTACGCCAATTTTTGGGAATTGACTTTGTATTTAATAAACAATTTGGTTCTAGTGACTCATAAATTTCATCATAGCTTTTAACATCATCAGCACCAATCCGACGATTAATATGCCAGGGTTTTATTTCCTTGGTACTTTTCAAACCGGCAACATCCAGCAATTCGATTAAATGCTTAATCATGGAATGATGATATTTTGATATACGCTCACTTTTATCAGTTACGTCTAAAGCTTGATATCGTTTAGGATTTTGTGTAGCCACACCTGTAGGGCACTCATCCGTATTACAACTGCGTGATTGAATACAACCTAGCGCAAACATCATGCCCCGAGCTGAATTAACTGTATCTGCTCCTAATGCCATAACGCGCAACATATGAAAAGCAGATATAATTTTTCCTGCAGCAATAATTCTAATTTTATCCCTGATCCCAGTGCCGATTAATGCATTATTTACAAACGTTACGGCGTCCCACAACGGTGTTCCGACCGAGTTAGTCAACTCCACTGGTGCTGCGCCCGTTCCACCTTCGGCTCCATCAACGGTTATAAAGTCAGGCGTAATTCCAGTTTCGATCATTGCTTTACAAATTGATAGAAACTCTGTTTTATAACCAATACATAATTTAAAACCAACGGGCTTTCCATCGGACAAATCACGTAGCTGAGCCACAAATTCTAATAAACCTTGAGGGGTAGAAAAGGCAGTATGAGAAGGAGGTGATATTACATCCTTTCCAATTTCGACGCCGCGTATATCTGAAATTTCCTGAGTAACTTTGGCACCAGGTAAAATACCGCCATGACCAGGCTTTGCACCTTGGGAAAGTTTTATCTCGATCATTTTTACAGAGTTATTTGAAGCACTTTTTATAAATTTATCTTTACTAAAACCACCTTCGGCAGAACGACAACCAAAATAACCCGTACCTATTTGCCAGATTAAATCACCACCATGCTTTAGATGATAGGGACTGATACCACCTTCCCCTGTGTTATGCGCAAAGCCATCCATTTTTGCACCTTTATTCAATGCCATGATTGCTGTTTTACTTAATGCACCATAACTCATCGCAGAAATATTAAGAGGGGAAGCAGCATATGGTTGCTGACAGTTCTCTTCTCCAAAAATAATGCGAGGGTCTTTATCCTGTATTTCCGTGGGAGCTAATGAGTGATTAATCCATTCCGCGCCAGAACGATAAACATCAAACACCGTACCAAAAGGTCGAGTATCGCGAACCCCTTTTGCTCGTTGATAAACCAAGGTTCTAAACTCTCGACTAATCGGCATGCCATTGGTGTCGGATTCAATAAAATACTGCTGAATCTCAGGACGCACATGTTCTAAAAGATAACGAAAATGCCCAATAACAGGGTAAAGCCTAAGTATCGTTTTCTTCTTTTGGTTAATATCGAAGATACCTAACAGGATTAAAGGAACTATGAGGATAAAAAACCAAAGTGCAGGTAACCAGAGAAGTGAAAGCAGTAAAACCAAAATGGAAATACCAATAGATATAAAAATAAAGCTTTGACGAGCAGTCATAAATTTGATCCTTTTAGAAAAGGCGGTGCATTGTATCTCTGTAGAAGAAATCCCTGAAACCTAATGCTTATGATGCTTATACTTTAGTATGAAAGTGTGTAGTTTTTTTGATTTATTTTTATTAGAGGCTTAATAAGCATATGGCATCCCCCCCTTATTTAGACAATTGTTCAAAAAAGGGGGGGGTGCCATATGCTTATTCAAGCCTTATAAAATGTGTGATTAAAATCTAAATCTCTCAACAACAACATTAAGACCAGGGCTTGCTTCCAGCATAAATCTAATTGTTGGTCCGACATAGCGATTGATACTTTCTTCAAATAATTGATCATAGGTATTCATATCAGCAATCTCTTTACCTTTTTGCTCTAGCAGTATTTTTCGCCCTCCATTAATATCTAATGCATATATTCGGAAGAATTCATTGCCTCTTAGTTGGGCATTGTCATAACGCCATAACACAGAAAGCTGATGGTTCTTATTGCCTGCTAATTTTTTGCCTGGTGAGATTGCAGACTTGCCAGCATTCGCCCAGCCTCTTAAGCCTTGCCCTTGTATACCTGCGTTTGTCGTGGCTCTGCGTTGTGGAGGAGCTTGCCTTTGAATAACAGGCACATCAGCTTGGCGTGCTTGTTGTTGCTGTTTTGGAACGAGGAATTCATCCCATACACCTGTTGAGTTGTTTGTTGCTGCTTGTTGTGTAGCTCTTGGTTGTTGTCTTCGAATAGGTGCTTGCTTGGTTCGAGGCGCAGCTGCTTGTTTTGGTCTTGGCGCAGGTGCGCGAGGAGTACTTGCAACGGGTGGCACGTAGGTTTTACGTGGTGCTACATAGGTTGATGGCGAACCAAGATAATCCATTAGTGCAGAAAATTTTGGTGTCGTTTGTTGATGTAGGTGATCTAACATTCCAAAGAAGTTCTTTGGTTCTGGCTGACCGATGCCATAGAAATGTAGCATTAAACCACCACCAGCTTGTGCCCACGTATCAAGGTATTGTTGATAGGCTTGTCTCATGCGCGGATCTTTTTGCACACTCATAAATAGATTAAGTACAGCTGGATCTTTTACCGTATGAGGTGGGTCGTAACGAATAAGGTGTTGCCCTGCTTCATAGGCGATTAGTTGTAAATTGTACTTATCTGCGAGTTGTTTGTTTTGAGCTAACTGTGTTTTTAGGTGAGCCATTGCGCCACCTTCTGGACCATTTTTAAGCATGCCGCCATGAAGGATTTCTTGGAATAGGCGTGACTTTCCGCCATCTGCATTTCGTGTCCAGCTTTTTACTGTTGCGCGATGTTCTTTGCGGGCAATATAGTCACCGAAATAAGGACCAATGCCGTAGGCATCAATATGTCTGCCACAGCCGTTTGCTTGTTTCCACAGTGGGCAATCAAGGATTTCTTTGCCTACCCATGGTACAGAGTTAAGTGAGCCGACTACGCATTTTACGCGGTTACGCTGTCCACCAAACTCTTTTTTCCATATTTGACACATCTCAACGCTACGTTTTGCATACCAGTTCGCACCCAGTAGAACGCGACGTTTTCCTTGAGGTACTTTAGGATAAGGGAAATTCCAGAGCTTGTCGGCTTTTCGTGCGGCATAAGTAGCAGCGGGGAAAATACTGTTCCAAACTTCATTGGAAAATTCGATATAAACCAATTGATTTTTACGTAATCTCTTTTTAACCATGCGTGCGAATTTGTGCATATAATCATCGCTGGCTTTGTAAGGTATACTTAACCAAGGGGATGCATTAATTGCATTGGCAAGGTCTACCATTCGCTCAGCTGGGACACCATTATCACCTGTGTAAAAGGCTGAGCCTATGGTGGCGCGTTGATTCCATTCTACAGCTACATTAGCGCGTGGATTTGTCCACGGCATGAATCGCAAAGAGTGTAATTCGCGGATTCGGGCAATATAGTCTTTATTGAAAACTTGTCTTCTGTAATTGTTCTCATTTTTCTTTGGCACAATGCGGATATTACGAAGATATTCACCATTTCTTCTTGGGTCGGTGCGTGTGATTTGTAATCTTAGGTTTCTTTTTGGTGATAATAAATCAAACTCAATGTGTCCAGGCTTTTGATAAGCCATGCGTAAGTCACCCGTGAGTTTCAATGTTCCTTGGCCATCGTATAAAACAACATATCGTCCAGGTGGAAAGTGTTCTGAGAGTTTCCAAGTACTAGTGACACTGGTGTAAACAGGAGCTTCATGAGGTGCAGGAAGAGAGCGAACCCAGCCGTTACCATCAAGCTGAAGTAAATCTTGTTCACGTGTATTTAAAGAAGTTTTTCGAGTACAACCAGGGTCTATAGCCCGTCCAGATCCCCAGTCAAATTCACATGAAGTAAACCAGCCACGGGAACTTTTAAAGATATCGGTAAAAGGAATAGATGAAGTCAGTTTACCAAGGTCTCCAACATTGATACCAAGCTTAGGATTGCTACTGTAACGGGCTTCAGCGGTTGAAATAATGCTAATTGTAACTAAAAGAAATACGAATAGTGTGCTTATTCGAGACAACATTCTTCTCTCCTTGATTAACCATTTTTATACGTTAACGAATACTATCACAGTCTTAATGGCACCCCCCCCTTTTTTACACAATTAGCATTCCTTATATTAGCTAGCTGGGTTACTCTATAATAAATGAGAATTTGAGTGTTTCTATGACGACTGACTCGAACAAATTCTTTATAATGTAATCTAAAAACAGGGCTTATTTTCGTTGACCTTCGCTAATTTCATATTCTTCATTTTCTTATTACTTTCACTGATAGTGTTTGTGGTTCTGGCGTTACTGGTTCATAAGATTAAAAATGCAGGGCGTTTATCATCTGATAAGCTATCAACGTTAACGGCTATTTTATTTATCCCTGCCATTCTTATTTTTGTATTGGTTTATAAAGGTATATCGGGGTGGCGCTCAGATATCCAATTTCAGTATGACCAAATTGAAGTAAGTTCATTTGTTTCTCAAATTTATGAGCCACTTTCAGTTTCTCAAAAGCTATTGCAAGAAAAGCTTTATATAACGAATTCTTTACTGATAGAAATTGAAAGTATGGAACTGACTTACTTTAATCACATTGAAATGATTAGGCATGTAAAAAAGAAATGGAGGGAAGCTCAAGCTGTTCTTTATAAAACCTATCAAAATACGGACAAGGAAATTAGGCGTGCTTGGATTGCTCATAACACTATGGACCGCAACGATGTTTTAAGTAAGTTTTCTAAACAAGCGGTTTATTTAGAAGAAGATATTCATCAGGCTGAAAAAAATTATCAGTCTCTTATTTATAGTGTTCAGGGCCAGATGGTTAGAGGTCTTGATCAAGCTCGTAGATTACTCGACTCTCATCAAAAACCAGCGAGGACTAAAAAACGAAGATTAGAAAATAAGAAAACTAGTGAAAGCATACAACCTTTTAGTCCCACTTTAAGTACCGAATTAATTGGTTATTTGTCATTAATTGATGAGCAACTACAAACATATATAGATACGCTACAACAGCTTATAAGGCATGCTGAGCAACAAACACTTGTGTTAAATAATCACTTACATAAAAATAGAGATTTACAGTTACCTTTAACAAAAGCAATTAGTGACTGGCAGCAGTTTGAAAAGCTTAGTAAGCAACAATTGCAACAGGTTTTATTTGCCATAGAGGCAGAGCTTGTTGCTAGAAAGTTAGGGCTTTCAGGAAATAGCCCTGCGGTTTACGCAATGCATAAGAGTATTTTAAAAGGTATTCCTGCCATTGTGAGCAAAGCACAGAAAAGGCGTATTGCTATTGATCAAAGTTACAATATTAAGGGCACTAGAAACTAGGATAAATAGGGTAAAGAGGAGCAAGTTCAGATTTAATTTTAGGTCTAATAATGCTCTTTTGAATAAGACCTTTTTCAATTAATACAGCTAAAGCACTCCCATCCCACTTAAGACTTTTAGCACTATACAGACTTTTTTCTAGTTCAATAATGACCTCAGAGCCCTTGTCTAGTTTTGCCGCGAGCATTCCTAGGCCTTGAATTTCTATATCCCAATCTGATGAAACAAGTTGCAATAGTCTGTTGGCGGTGAGTTTCTTATCATTATTTTTGCATGCTGTTAATACGCGAGCACGTAGCTTAGCAATACTAACGGGATGATTATTAGTTAGCTTATTAAATAGTATCTTCTTCCTATTGCGTTGATAAACAAAAGCAGAAAGTAATAATAATAAAATAACAGTTATTGCTGCGGATAATCCTCTGCTCCAAAATGGTGTGTTTGTTTCTTCTTTTATATCATTGTTTAGTACTGTTTTATTTGAGATAGCATTATTCATGGGTTCAGTAAATGATTCATTAGGTGCATTGTCTGTGGCACCTGTTGCAATCCCAGCTGCTACATTTAAACCCCATTTAGGAAGAGTGAATGTTTTTTGTTTTTTTGTTTTTACATCCCACCAGTCTACCGAAATTTCAGGTATGGTAACTTTACCTTGTTGGTTGGGAATATAGCTAATATCAACCCGTTGAATGCCATAGATGGTTTTGCCATCATTGGGCGTATCAGTTTCAGCTTGTTCTGGATAAACTTTCATGCCGATTGGCTTTGGTATTTCTATCTGTGGAATTTGTGAGCTTGAGAGACCTTTAACTTGTAATGTGAGTGTTCGCATTACAGGCTCACCAACTTTTAATTCGGGAGGGTTCAGTTTCCAGCTATCATGGATAATAAGGTTTTCAGCGGGTAACCATGCTTTGCCAGTAAACTCTTTTGGAACAGGTAAAACATTAACGTCTATTGTTTGACTGCTGATAGAAAAAGGTCGACTTGGCCCAATAGAACGTCTATTAAATAAGCGGTCGAATGGATTAGGTCTACCAAAATTATTAAAAAGCCTATTGAATATATCTGTGTCGTTGTAACGATTAGGTGGTGTTGATGAATCACCACTTGATAGCGCAATGCGGCCTCTAACCGTAATACTTGGGAGTTGTAATTTTCCACTTTTTTCAGGGGAAATAACAAAGTGCTTTTCAATGACTGTAAATTTTTTGCCTGCACGTACAACTTGATAGCGTCGGCTTGTATCAAGCTGCCGTATATCGACATTTTCAACTTCAGGTAATAAGAATTCCCCTGACTGCATTGAGGAGTCATAAAAAAGCTTTACGGTGTAAGGAATTTGCTGTTGAACATAGGTTTCACCATCCGTTATGTCTACCGATGTTTGGATAAAAATGTGTTTCTTGGTTTCAGCGGCTACCTCAGGAGGTAAATGTTCTATCGTTACATTGATGCTGTTAGTGGTATCACTACCAACTTTTATTTCTGGTATTTTGATGACACCAGCTTTTTTTGCTTGTATTTTGATCGACCACATTTTTTTAAATGATCTTCTACCATTGATATAATTGATTTGAGAGTTTGTACTAGAATTAAGAATGAAAAAGTCTTTTTTTAAAGGTGATAGTTCAGGTAGCAAATTATTATTTTTATTGGTTTCAATAATGAGCGTTATCGGGTCACCTTCAAAGGCAACCGATTGATTAATTGTAGCCTTTACCGCAGCATTAACAGGGTAAATAAAGAGTAATAATAAGGTAAGAATAAGTTTCTTCATGTTATCACCATGGTTGCTCTGTATTTGAGTTATTGCGACGACGTTTATATTGATATTTAAACTTACGTCGTAATAAGCCCCCTGGATCATCAGGTATTCTGCGAAGCCATTGTTCTGCTGCCATTTTTTCTTCTTCTGTTAGATCTGTATCTACTTCTTTTTTAGTGGTATTAGGGGTACTTTGCTCACTTTTATTTTTATTAGCCTCTGACTCTTTCGTATTTTCTAGTTTGTTTTGTGCCTCTTCATTTTCACTTTTAACTTCTGTATTTTTTTGTTCCGTTTGCTTGGTTTTTGAGTCTTGATCATCCGTAGAGGGGTCACTATTTTTTTCGTCTTTTTGTTTTTTGCTCAGCTCTTTATTTGCATCAGAGAATTGATCATTCTTTTGAGTTTCTTCTGCTTTTTTCTTAGTATTACTTTGCGGTTCTTTCTTCGTTTGATCTTCTTCAGATGATTGACTATTTTGCTTTTGCTGGTTCTCTGCGCTTTTGTCTGATTTACTCTGTGATTTATCACTAGATTTTTGCTCAGATTCATTTTGTTGATTATCTTGGTTTTCTTTGTCTCCGTCTTTAGATTTCTCAGAATCCTGCTGTCGTTTTAGCAATTTTTCGATCGCTGATTTATTCTCAATAGCATCCTGCATATCGGATTGTTGTTCAATTGCCTTATCATAGGCTGCGATGGCTTCTTTATACTTGTTAAGTTTGGCTAGAGTATTGCCTTCATTATAGCGTGCATTCGCTCCCTTACTTTTTTTAAAGTGATCAAGAGCTTCTGTATATTTGTCCTGTTTATATGCTGCACTTCCCAGACGTAGTGGATTTTTTGATAGTTTATTAACTTTGCCATACTGTTGGAGTCTTAAGGCTGTCTCTGCTTGCTGTTCTTTATTTTTCCATAAATCATCCAACGAGAAAGCCATCACTTGTTGTGTTTGAAGTAACATGCTGACAAGAAAAAAAGCAAAAAACACATTCAATAACCAACCACGACGAAATGCTAATGCAGCAAGTGGGATGAGTAAGAGTATTAGAAAGGGTCCTGTCGATTTCCATTGTTCATTATCAACATCTTGTTTTTGCAATTCTTTGTTTTTGCTAGCTTTCCCATCTAACGTAACAGATAGCAGAAGCTGTAAATCTGCATTATTGGGACTAATACGATGATATTTGCCTTTACCATTGATAGCGACTGTATTTAAACTATCAGTCTCTAGTTTAATATTGACATTACTATAATTTTTGAATTTTAAGGTGCCACCTTCTTCTGTACCAACACCAAGAACAGAGACTGTATAACCATTTTTTACCAAAGACTTGGCTGCTTTATTGGCTAGTGTTTTATTGCTTAAACCATCGGCAATGAGTAAAACTTGCCCCTTATTTACACCTGCTTGTTTAAGTAATTCATGGGCTTTATTTAAACCCAAGTCAACACGACTTCCTTGAACTGGCATTAGTTGGGGTGTGAGTATCTTTAATAAAGAACGAATTGTTTCAGTATCTCTGGTTAGTGGTGAAGCTGTAAATGCATCTCCTGCAAATAGGACCAAGCCTGTTTGACCCTCCTCATCTCTAGATAGAATATCTTCAATTTTAAAGCGTGCACGTGCGAGTCTAGATGGCTTTAAATCAGAAATTAACATGGAGTTAGAAAGGTCCAGTACGATGACGCGTGCTGTATTAGTTTGAAATACTGGTCGAGAAATCTTTTCCCAGACGGGATCTGCAAGTGCTACAACACTGATCAACCAACCTAGTGCTAGTAGTATTTTGGCAAGTGTTCCTGTTTTAGTGTCTTTACCTTGTAACAGTATTGGTAATAGTTTGGCATCAATCACTTTTTCCCATGCATTAGAATTACCGTTTGAGCGAAATGAAAACCATAGTAATAATGCCAAAGGAATCAAGGCAAATAACCATTGCGGATATAAAAATTTAAATGGCTCAATTAATATCAAGAATCACCCATGTTACTTCTTTACCGTTCTAAGCCTAGAAAAAAAAGTAGGACTAGATACATTTAAAATACCAAACAGTACTGCTAGAGCGCTTAACAATAAAGCAATAGACAAGGGATAGTAATAGAGTTCTCTTACAGGGCGATAGCTTAGTTCATCTGTTGAAATAGGTTCTATTTTATCAAGTTCATCGTAAATTTTTAAAAGTCCTTTCATGTCTGTTGCTCTAAAGTATTGCCCTTTAGTTTTTTCTGCAATGGCTATTAAAGTTGGTTCGTCAAGGTCATTACTTCTGCGAGAACCTACGCCAATAGTATAAATTTTAACTTTTTCCTGTCGTGCTAAATCTGCTGCCTTAAGTGGCTCAACATTTCCTGCAGTATTTGCTCCATCAGTAAGTAAAATCAGTACTCGGTTTTCTTCATCTTCCTTACGTAGACGTTTTACTGCTAAACCAATGGCATCACCTATCGCAGTTGCCCGCCCTGCTAAGCCTAGGAATGATTCATTCAGTAAAATTGCCACGGTTTTTCTATCAAATGTGAGAGGTGCTTGTAGATATGCTTGACTACCAAAAAGAATCAATCCTATTCGATCTCCTTGTCGTTTATTAATAAAATCTCCCGCCACTGCTTTAACTGCTGTCAAACGTGACACTCTTTTTCCCGAAATGATCATATCTCGTTCTTTCATCGATATAGATATATCGACTGACATCATCAAGCTACGTCCACTAATAGATTGTTTAATGGTATCACCAATTAATTGTGGGCGAGCACAAGCTATAATGAGAAACACCCATGCACAGCTAGCTATAATTAGTCGACTTAATGATTTTGGTTTTTTATGTGTACGTAGACTCGATTGTAAATTTTCATAAAAAGGGATGCGTAATGCCGCACTACTATTTATTTTTGCGGGCGGAAAAATAAACCGAACTAATAACGGTAGTGGCAATAGCAAAAATACCCAAAGAAAAACAAAACTAACACTACTTAGATCAATCACGACATTTCTCTTTTATAGTTAGTTTTTTTCTTTTTAACTACTCTAGAAACCCACTTTCTAATCATGGGAATGAATTCTTCTAAATTCAAGTTTTGTAATTTTCCTGCACGATAGGGAGCTTCTATTAATATCCGACCTGCACCTTTGCTAAAGTCATGTGTTTTCCCAGATCGATCTAGAAAATGTAACCAGCTGCTGCCTGTGAGGCTTGCTATATCTGAACGAGGGTAATGTGTTATAGCAAGTTGTCGAAGTAGTATATTCACCTTGGCGAGAGTTTCATTGTCAGGATTATTTCTTAACTGGTTTTCCAATTTTTTTAGTTGCTTAAGAACAGTAAACTTTTTTCTTTGTTGTTTTAAGTGTTTTTTGTAAAACCTTATTAGCAACCCAATAGCAATTAATAATAAAAGCAACAATACCCACCAACCAAATGCTATTGGCCAAATATTAGCACTGTCAGGTAAATGAATATCGTGGAGTTGTAATGAGTCATTAGTTGGCATCTATTTAACCTGATGTGAAGCTAATAGATGAGCGTGGTTTAGTTTTGCTAAAACTTTTTTGAAGTTCTAACATTACATCGTCAGCGGTAGAAAGTTGAAGTAACGGAATTTTATGAGTTTGCATTAGCTTTTTAACTGCCAAATGATGCTCAGCAAAGAAGCTTTGATATTTTTTACGCCCTTTCTTAGTGCGTGTATTTAAAATGCTGGTTTTGTTGCCATCGGTTATATGATACCTCGCTGGAATAGGAGGATTTATTTCAAGTGGGTCAACGATTTGAATAGCTTGTATATCATTATGCCGAGCAATGGCTTGTAAGTGCTGGGCTGTAGTTTCATTGATATCATAGAAATCACTAATTAAAAAAACTAACGATCCCGGGCGAGCAATACGCCGTAGTCTTTTTAGTTCTTGGTTGAGGCTAGTATGGGTTCTTTGTTTTTGTAAGCCAATCAATGGATCTCCGTGCTTAACTAGTTCACGAATTAACTGTAAAACACCACGTCTACCTGCTTTTGGGGGTAATTCATGATGAGTGCTATTGATGATTAATGCACCAATTCTATCACCTCGATTTGAAACTGCCCAAGCAATTAAGGTTGCCGCTTTTGCTGCTACAACAGACTTTAGTGTATTGATTGACCCAAAAAACATGCCAGGATTAAAGTCGATGAGTAAGACGACAGGGCGCTCGCGTTCTTCTTGGTAGAGTTTGGTATGTGGTTTACCTGCGCGTGCTGTTACTCGCCAATCCATATTGCGAATATCATCGCCTGCCTGATAAATTCTAGATTCTTGATAATCCATGCCACGTCCTCGAAAACGAGAGTGGTGTGTGCCTGTAGTTGAAGAGCTTGCATATGAACGTCTACCCATATCAAGTTTGTAGGCTTGCTGTTGCAGACCGATCAATTCTTTAGTTGTAACATGGGTACTGGTATTGATAGGAATAACTTTGCCTTGATCAGTATCCATATTCTGGAACAAACGATTAAAGAATGCCATTTCTATTACCCTTTTACTCGATCAACTATTTGATCGAAATTAGGGCTAAGTTTGATAGTAAAAAACTTTTGGCTCATGACACGGGTACTTGTTTGATTAACTCCTCAATCACTTTGTCTGCAGTAATTCCTTCTGCTTCTGCTTCATAGGAAATCAAAATACGATGGCGTAATACTTCAAATGCAACGGTTTGGACATCTTCGGGGGAAACATAGTCACGCCCTAATAACCAAGCATGTGCTCGTGCACAACGATCTAATGAGATTGTAGCACGAGGGCTACCTCCATAACTGATCCAGCGACTCAGCTCTTCGCTATAAGCCGCAGGGTTTCTGCTCGCCAGTATTAGTTGGACAATATACTCTTCTACGGGTTCCGCCATATGTATATCTAGAACTTCTTTCTGTGCTTTTTCTACATCATATTTTGTTAACGTAAATACTGAATCATCTGGTTTAGATTGTGTATTTCTAGCTTGGTTTCTAGCCAATTCTAAAATCAAATGCTCTGCTTTTGCATCGGGGTAATCTATGAATATATGCATTAAAAATCGATCTAATTGAGCCTCTGGCAGGGGATAAGTGCCCTCCTGCTCAATAGGGTTTTGCGTAGCCATGACTAAAAAAGGGCGAGGCAATTGGTAGGTAGTGCTTCCTACAGTGATTTGATGTTCACCCATTGCCTCAAGCAAGGCAGATTGTACCTTTGCAGGGGCACGGTTAATTTCATCCGCAAGAATTAAATTATGAAACAAAGGCCCTCTTTGAAATATGAATTTACCCGTTTCAGGTCTATAAACATCACTTCCTGTAAGATCACCAGGCAGTAAGTCAGGTGTAAATTGTAGTCGATGGAAATCACCTTCTAAAATGGCGGACAATTCTTTAATTGCTGTGGTTTTAGCAAGTCCTGGTGCCCCTTCAACTAAGAGGTGACCATCCGCTAATAACGCGATGAGTAAACGATCAACCAGTAAAGTTTGACCTATGATCTTAGTTTGCAAGTGTTTCCGTGCTTCTGAAAACGCATCATGGCAACTGTGATTTATTGATTCTGTAGAAATGTTTTCTGTACTCATGGGTTTAATTCTTATTTATATTTGTGATTTATAGTAATAGTTAGAAGCATAAACAACTAAAAAAAACATGTAAAGAACAACTGATAACTAGATGCTATGTGATTGTAGTCACATACGGTGCTTGTATTACAGTTTACTATTAGGTTGTAACGAACTAACTGTGCAAGTAAATAGGTTGTGTTTAACTATTTTCCTAATCAGTAATTATAAATAATCAAATAGGAGATTTACTATGAAAAATGAAGGTAATATTGATCGTATTTTAAGAGTAGTTGTAGGTTTAGCAATTTTAGGTTGGGGTGCTTATGGTTGGAATAATACAGGTGTATTTAACTATTGGGCACTCGTTGGTTTAGTACCTTTACTGACGGGTTTAATCGGCTGGTGTCCTCTCTACTCTATTCTTGGAATTAAGACCTGTCCTGTAGCTAAAAAGTAATACTAAGATTCATTTCTTTCTAGGAAAATATTGGTTTTTCCTAGAAAGTTATAGTCTCTAAGAGACCTCTCTAAATAAGTTTCAATGAAAATGGGTAGTTATAATCACCTTTGTTGTAAATACTGATTCCAGCTATTGCAGCAAAAACCAAACCCAATAAACCAATTAAAACACCGAATATAAAAAACGGGCGAATAATAATAGATAGGAGAAACAGTGCAAAAACTGTGATTAAAATAGTAAGTTGGAAATTAATTGCTTTTCTTCCTTGTATATCTAGATAAACACTATTATTTCTTTTTATAAACCAAACTAGGACAGGCCCTAATACTAAGCCAAGCGTAAAAATTAAACCTGCAAATGCAGCACCGTGCATAATCATTGCCCACTTTCGTTCATCAATATCGTATGGTTGTAATTTACTCATAATACTTTTATCGGAATCTCGTGTTAATGATAGCTTATTTGCTATAATTTGGTCATAACTCAGACTTTTCAAGGTGTTGTATGAAACTATTTAGTATCTCTCTAGGCTTAATTACTTGCTTGTTCGTTTTAAGCTCAAATGTTTCAGCTAAGGGAGTCTTCAAATGGGTAGATGCTCAGGGTAAAACACAGTATGGAGATAGTCCTCCTGCGAATAAAACAGTCTCAAATTTTAAAATGCCGGCAATTACTGTTATTGATAACTATTCAGATCAATGGAAGTCTCCTGATGTGGATACTCAAAAAATCATTCCTACAAAGAAGATTGCTAAGAAACAAATAATAAAATATACAGCACTAACGTTTTTAGCACCAAAGCAAGGTCAAACAATTCGAGCTAATGATGGGGATGTTTCTGCTATGTTGAAAATTCAGCCTAAATTAAAAGCAGGTCATCTAGTGGTCTTTTTACTTGATGGCAATGAGGTCAGTAAAAATAGATCAAGAACTAGTAATTTTTCCAATCTTTCTCGTGGGGCGCATACAGCATCTGTAAATATTATAGATAAAACAGGAGATATTGTAGGTAGTGATTCAGTTACGTTCGAAGTTCAGAGGCATTCGGCATTGTTTAAGAAAAGGCCTCAATAGAAATACTTAAGCCCAAATCACACGTAGAAAAAACGAATATTGCACAACACAGATTTGGGTTAAATAGGGGTTACTTCTAAAATAGCGCCATCCACAGCGATAACACGAACTGACTGACCAGCTTCGCAATCTGCCCCTGTTGCTTTCCATGTAGTTTCACCAACTTTCACGCGTCCACTGCCATTGTGTATGGCCTGTTCTACTTCACAAACCTTACCGATTAATTCCTTTTCTAATTGGCTCAAGGTTGGGTCATCCGTGTTAACAGATTTACTTTGAAAAAAGGATCGACCTAATAAAATAGAAGCAATGCTGGCAATGGCAAATATGATAAATTGTATTTGCCAGCTTAGATCACCCAATATCAACAGCGCTAATCCTGTAATGGCTGCCGCTGCACCAATCCAAATAAAGAATGCTGCAGGAGAAAAAATTTCTAATATCACCAGTACAATAGCAAAGATGAACCAGTGCCAATATTGTAAATTATCGAATAATCCCTTAGTTAATAAACTATCCATTAATTGTCACCTTTTTTACTAAAACCTTCTTTGGTAATTTCTGCAATACCTGCAATTGAGCCTATTAAACTTGAGGCTTCTAGTGGCATCATAATGACTTTTTGGTTATCGGCTGAGGCTATTTCTTTTAATGCTTCGGTATACCTTTGCGCGATAAAGTAATTTATCGCTTGTACATCACCGTCGGCAATCGCTTTTGACACCATTGCCGTTGCTTTCGCTTCAGCTTCAGCTAATCGTTCACGGGCTTCTGCTTCTCTAAAAGAAGCTTCTTTTTCTCCTTCAGCATGTAGTATTTGTGCTTGTTTGATACCTTCAGCATTGAGAATCCGAGCCTGACGCTCACCTTCTGCATCTAAAATTAGGGCACGTTTTTCACGCTCTGCTTTCATTTGCCGCCCCATGGCTTCTACTAAATCCTGTGGGGGGTTTATATCTTTAATTTCAATACGAGTAACTTTAATTCCCCACGTTGCAGCGGCCTCATCTACAACAGTTAATAAGCGAGAATTGATCACATCACGTTTTGAAAGCAGTTCATCTAAGTCCATTGAACCCATGACACTTCTGATATTCGTCATTGTAATATTGAGTATGGCGCGATACATATCATTGACGCGATAGGCAGATTTAGCGGCATCCATCACTTGGAAGAAGACAACACCATCTGCACTAACCATGGCGTTGTCACGCGTGATGACCTCTTGTTGTGGAACATCTGAAACTTGCTCCATCATATTCACTTTAGCACCAATATTATCAATAAACGGAATGATAAATTGAATCCCTGGTTTTAGTGTTCGTGTATATCGACCAAAGCGCTCAACAGTATATTCCATTCCTTGAGGAATACGTTTGACGCCTTTCATAATGACAATTATTGCAAAGATAACTAACGCTATTGGCAATAGTTCTGCTGATAATAGACCTGACATATTAACTCCTTAGTGGTGATAGAATAGGATTTGTGCGATCTCTCAATTGTGTTTACTCTAGTATAGAATATGGAGGTAAATTGTCATTTTTCAATGACTAAATGCGCTAGGCCATTGAAAACTATGGACAGTTTTTAATACAAATTTTCTTAGATTTCACTACGCCACCACAACTTGTGTAACACAAGCGGTATTTTGATTTACAGCCACATTCTTTATTACAACTGGTTTCTACCAACTTAGCTGTCTCACTCGCTAGTGTGGGTTGAATCGGGCGAGGGATATTAAAACTGGGACGGTCATAGTAATAATGACTATTATGACCATATCTATTTCTACAGCTGTGTTTATTTTTACCCTGTTTAATAC
>CAZWEA010000004.1:0-34973 GCA_964632635.1 uncultured Cocleimonas sp.
AAAAAAAGTTAATAAGTGATCATGATTAAAAAACAATAAAAGAAAGGCTTATTATGAAAATCATATTCTTTATTCACTCTCTAAGATCAGGGGGTGCCGAAAGGGTATTAAGTTTATTGGCAAATGATTGGATAAATCATGGTCACGATATCACAATTGCTGTAAATGATATCAACGCCGTTTTTTATCCAATCGATAGTCAAATTAAACTCATTGATATTGGCATCCATAATAAGGAAAGCAGCAATGGATTTACTGCTAACATCGAAAGAATCAAAAAAATAAAACAAACTATCACTCACCTTGATCCAGATGTTGTCATAAGCTTTATGACAGCTATGAATATCAAAGTTACAATAGCATCAAAATTAGCCAAGAAACCCGTATTAATTTCCGAACGAGCAAGCTTTGATGCATTAGAATCTCGTGCTTGGCGTATATTACGACGTATTATTTACCCCTTTTCAAGTACACTCATTGCTCAAACAGCTCAAGCAGTGAAAAGCTATGATTTCCACTCTAACGTAAAGATTATTGAAAACCCACTAACATTACAGAGTAAACATCTTAACCTACAACGTGAAAAAATATTTTTATCTGTAGGTACTCTCTATTCCTGCAAAGGGTTTGACATGTTAATTGAAGCATTTTCTAATTTAACTAATCTTGAAGATTGGAAGCTTGTTATTCTTGGAGAAGGAGAAGACAGAAAAAAACTTGAGAGTCAGATTGAAAAATCAGACTTATCTAAAAGAGTTTCCTTGCCAGGTACTGTTTCAGATGTTGAGTATCACTATAAGAAAGCATCAATTTTTGTACTACCATCTCGTACTGAAGGGTTTCCTAATGCTCTTTGTGAATCAATGGCTTACGGTTGCGCCTCCATTGCATTTGACTGCTTAACTGGACCCAGTGAAATAATTCATCATCCTCAAAATGGCATATTAGTTGAAGCTGAAAATATACACAAATTATCTCAAGCAATGCAAGAGCTTGCAGATAACCCAGAGAGAAGAAAAGCAATGTCAAAAGACTCAGTGAAACTAGCCGATAGATTAAGCATTGATACAATATCTAATAAATGGTTTGAAGCTATAGAAAGTGCTATTCATTAGATACTTTATTTAATAAAAATAAGATGACGCTGAGCAAGGTACTACTATTCCCGTCTAATAAATTCGTACGCTATTTCAAATCACTTAAGTCATTGCTTCTATAACTTAGGTGCTGGATAGATTACACTTGATAATAATTACCCAAACAAATAAGTACCCCCTCAATTATGTAATAAATGGGGGTGCCTTATTAACTTGCTAGAGAAAAAGCAAAACAATCTATCTAAAATGTGCCCCTAAACCATCAAATATACTACCTGGCACAGGCTTTAAAAAATCTGCTGAATTTACATCGACACTAATAAATTCAGCTTCACCTTCTATATCTATATCCCAAGAATTATTTTCACCTGTACCTTCTAGAGTGTCACCTCTTGGATTTTTGGCCGATATGTTATTGGAATAAACATTACCATTTTTGCATGACCAGAACCCATGTGCACCATTATTAAATGAAGTATTATTGATTACATTCAAGTTTTTCCCATGACTACAACTAAATCCTTCCGCCCTATTATTAAAAACAATATTATTTCTAACAATAACACCAGTACCAATTGTAGAAGCTAAGGCAAAAGGATATGTCCCACCTTGATTTTTTACGCCTCCCAGTTTCATTCCATTACCATCGCCATCACTTATTCCATTGCCATATACAAGGTTATATTCAACGATTGTGTAATTAGACACCCATGTATCTATCCCATCATCTGAATTATTATAGACTGTATTATGTGAAATTAAGTTTTCAACACCGTGGCTAATGACTATTCCATCAGCATTTCCACCATCATTATAGCCACCTTGGCCAAATAAACCTGCATCTGAATTATTGTGGGAAATATTATTCCGTATAATATTAAAGGAGCCACCTCTGCTACTAGGGCTTGGTCCATCAACACCATTTGTTATATGAAGGCCACTTCCATTATTATGATGAAGATGCACACCTTCAACAATATTATAGTTACCTTTAAGACGAATTCCTGCAGCCGGCATCCCTGAAACTTCGATATTTCTAATTGTTATATAATCTTCATCAATATAAATCCCTGTTGTTATAGAAAAACCTCGAGGTAACGATGACCCATCAAAAATAGCTTTTTCACCTGGATAACTTTCATATGTTATTGGTGCTTCTGCTGTTCCACCATGAAAATTTAATGCCTTAATATTTCCTAGATTCATACTGTAAGTACCACCTCTAAAGAAAACTACATCTCCAGCAACAGCTTTATTACGAGCTGTCTGTACATCACATGGTGCTACTTCTGTACACTCATCTCCAACTCCATTGCGAACAACAAATATTGTTCCTCTAGATAATGGAGTAGATGGAATGCTACTTGCACCAAAACCACTTGTAGCTAAAGGAGTATTATTAGTAGTGGGATCCTCGGTTGCTTCTGGTTCCTCTGGAGCTTCAATTACTTGTTCAACTACATCCGCTAACACTTCTACAGGTTTTGATTCAACCCACTGACCTTCTTTGCCTTTAGAGTCTTGAGGTAATATCCATACAGATATTTTTTGACCTTCTAAACCTTTAGGTACAATAAAGCTCTTTTTGTTACCTCTTTGTAATTCCTTAATAGGTGTTGTCCAAGCAATAATCGTATTATTTTCAGTATCGCTATCTATGTCTGAGTAAATATAATTAATTGTCAGCGTTTCTCCAGCTTTTGCTTCTCCACTAATTGATACTTGCGATACTGCAGGCGCATGATTCTGTGAAACTTCTACAACTTTTATTACTCTTGATTGACTTGATTTATTTTTAGCTTTATCTACCGCACTGTAAGTAATTAGATACGTACCAACCTGAGTTATATTAACCTCTCCAGAGCTAGTTACTTTTACTAAACCGTCAACATCATCAACCGCAGTTGCCCCAGAGTCCGTATATTCAGTACCTTGAGTAAGAGTAACAGGATTGCTTCCTAGAATAGATATTTTAGGAGACTTCACATCAGAAGGAACTATAATTTCAGGCTCTATTAATACCTCTGGTTCAACTAAAACCTCTGGCTCGACTACAACTTCTGGTTCACTAACAACATTACTTTGAGCAATAAAGCCATCAATTACTGTTTGTAACTCACTTTGAGTATCCACATCTTCAGCAACCAAAGTAATTAATAAGAAATTAATTTCAACAATGTTAAGTGGTGTAATACCTCTTATTTCAGCATCAATAAAGTCTTGAATAACAGGAGATACCTCTCCATCCTCAGCATAGTTACTGATTTTATCTAAAGCAGTTTGCTGAGCAATATTCTGATTGTGCTCTCCTAGATTACTAGTACCCGTACCGCCACAAGCTGATAACGTCACTGCGATTGAAAAGAAAAAAGCTAACTTAATTTTATTATTCTGATTCATAGAATCTTCCCCGTTCTTATTTTTGAGTCATGGTTTATTTTCATTATGGTTCTTTGTTTGGCTCATTTCTTGCCACTTCAAAGAAATCATTATTTTTAATTTTATAAATATGTTGCTTATAGAGTGAATCACATAAGCAAAAGTTCCATAATAAATTATTGACTTTAGGAAATATTGTACCTTTCATCTTGAATTCTCTCAATTTAATCAGATGAATGGTGTATTTATTTTTTAAATTTATCTGGTATAAGTATTTAATACCCCAGCCTTATTTAAATATATATTTAAAAAAAACTAAAACCTACAATATGAATTAAATAGAGATCGTATCGCTAAAAACTAGCCGACTGTACAAAAATATAGCAGTCATTTATTTATAAGCAGTATACTTTGATAGATAAATTACATAATAGATGTCAAATATTTAGGTTGAGATGAAGATAACCTCAATATTTATGAACAAGACATTATGAACAAGCTACATAAGAAACTTAGCATTTGATGTGACAGCTAAAATTTGGGGCAAGTAAAAGTAGATATGATATCAAAAATCAAAGAAAGGCTTAGAAATAAAGATACTAAAGTTCTAATATCTAACTTTTCTTATCTCTCTATAATTGAGATTTCAAATTACATTTTACCTTTTTTATCAATACCTTACATTGTAAAAGTCGTAGGTATAGAAAATTATGGAATCGTTTCATTTGTTTTAGCGGTAGTTGCCTTTTTTAATATAATTACTGATTTTGGCTTTAAACTTCTAGCAACAAAGTATATTTCTATCAATAGAGATGATATTAATA
This sequence comes from uncultured Cocleimonas sp., assembly GCA_964632635.1. Taxonomy (GTDB): domain Bacteria; phylum Pseudomonadota; class Gammaproteobacteria; order Thiotrichales; family Thiotrichaceae; genus Cocleimonas. Next base: position 4,301 of record CAZWEA010000004.1, read on the forward strand.
AAGTCAGCAAATACTTTTGGACAGTAATATCTGCTCAAATAATTTTACTTATTTTAAGCTTTCTTATTCTATTACTCCTGATATCGACCGTTGATAAATTCAATCAAGAGAAAATTGTATTTATATATGCTTTTGGCATGGTTATAGGGAATATTCTTTTTCCGATTTGGTTTTTTCAGGGTATGGAGCAAATGAAGTATATTTCCATATTCAACGTAATTAATAGAGTTTTTTACACTGTTCTGATTTTCACAACAATTAAGAGCATGGATGATTATATTTACATCCCGCTCTACAACTCACTAGGTTATTTATTAATCAGTATAATTTCGCTATATTTCATTAGGAAAAAATATAATTTAAAATTTGTACTGGCCAGTTACCATGATATAAAACAACTCTATATTGATGGCTGGCACCTATTCCTTGCCACCTTATCAAATAGCCTCTACACATCAATGAATATGATAGTACTGGGGTTTTTGACAAACTATACAGTAGTCGGCGTACTTACCTTAGCAACAACGATTACCAGCGCAGCCGCCAAGATTATTAAAACGTTCAGTAGTGTAACTTTCCCCTATATTGCTAAATTTTCTAATGATAAAGAACTGATGATCAGTAAAGCCCGTGTATTGTTACGAATTTATAGTGGCTTATTAATTATTACCTGTATTGTCACCTTTTTTATAGCAGACCCTTTAATCACAATACTATTTGGAGAAGATAAACAAGAATCTATTCTAATGTTACAATTACTCTCTATAACTTTAATTTTTGAGCCTTTAGGTGGCTTCTTTACTCCTTATCTAGTTATAAAAAACCAAACGAAAACTGTTTCAAAAATCACCTTCATGACTATGTTAGTTAATTTTGTATTTATTATCCCGTTAATATTACTTTTTCAAGGTTTAGGCTTTGTTGCGACTAGAATCATTGTGGAATGCTTCCAAGTAGCAATGAATGTGGCCCATAACAAAGAACTTGTTTTTAAACGAGTAAATAAAACTGAATTAGAAGTTTGAATAACCAATATAAGTAATAAAGAAAATGATACCAAATAAATATTTTATTTTTTCAATAGTTGCCGCATTTTATTCAGGAATCTTTAGTTATCTAGGGATCATAGTAAACCCTGCCTTCGCTCCTTTAATATTTATTATATTAAGTATTGGGATCACCCTCATAATAGCGTTTAAAATCCCTAATTCATTGGGTAAGTTAGGCTCTACGCCAATTTACCGATGGATTTTATTTTATCTAATCATAGCTTTTATTTGGGTGCTTTTGCCCAATGCTCAAGCAACTCAACGTGAAGTCCGCCTCATTGTGCTATCACTGATATTCTTGTTTATCATGACATTATTAATATCATTTGATGACAACAAATTAACCGTTACCAGAAAAGCTATTCTAACCATCACTATTTTCACAATAGCGGGAAATATAACAGAGTTCTTTATCCCTGATCTCTTTTCAGACCTTGACTCAGGATATAATATTACGGGTCGCTCAGCAGGTCTCTATCTAAATGCGAATACATCAGGTGAAGCCATCATATTAGGCATGATTTTATCGTATAGCATGTTGGATAAAAAATATCGGACATTCTTTTTAGTTGCTTCACTTTTAGGAGTAATTTCCACTTTTTCTCGTACAGCAATTGCTAGCTGGTTTATAGTCGTCGCAATCCTATCATATGGAAAAGTCATAGATAAAAAAAATATTGCAATGGTTCTAGGCTCTCTCGTTCTGGTAGGAATATTTATAGTTCCTTTCGTTATCGGCTATATTGAAGCAAACCTTGAAGCGGGAACTGTAAAGAATCTAATGACTCGTTTAAACTTTTTCTCATCTAAAAGCCAAGGGCTTGATGGTAGCCAACAACATAGACTTGAAGTTGCTAAAGCAGCATTAGAAAGCTTTGCTAATAATCCATTGATTGGTGCAGGAATTGCACATACTTCTCATTGGGAATTCCCAATTTCTACACACAACATTTACCTGAAACTAATGGCTGAATATGGAATAGTAGGGGTATTTATATATCCATTACTTATTCTAAGTACAGTCTGGAAAGCTAGAAGTGAGGTTATAGCAATTGCAAGAGCATTTTTTATATACATGTTTATCATTGGTTTTACAACCCACAATTCTCTCGATGCACATCACTTATTAATTGCATTTGCTGTTATGACTAATCTAACCTATCACTCTAGAACTATCAGTTCCCATAGCCCAATTTCATCCAGGTATTAAAAAGTGCAGATTCTGACTAACCTGAAACCCTATTAGGAATTAATATAAAAACAATTGATACAGTTTTTTATATTAATTACTGGATAATGCTTCTTTTCTTTTTGCAAGTTTGATACTTGTTTTGACATACTTAAATAATTGGATCTAATCCAAGATCAAATAATATACATTACAATTATCAAAAGGTGGGGGGTGCATATATAATTATGCACTGGATTATAGTTCTATACTTTGGTGGCTGAGGCTTTCTTTCGAACTCAAAAATATTGAATGTAAAGCTATCACTTATATTGATATACCTTTGCTGGGTCAGTAATCAAACAACCAGTTAATTACTCTTTTTGTTCAGCAAAATCATGGTCTATTTTTTTCTTAGGTATTAATTTTTTATTTTTCCCACACATGTATCTTTAGAATGCATTTGATCGTAAAACTCACTAGAGTCACACCCTATTTTATTCGGATTATAGGAACCTAAAACTTTTACATTCAACTCTTTCCCAATGCCTCGAATCAGTGGCTCAACATCTAATAATACTTTTGCTGTGTCTGAATTTTCATCTTTCCAAATATTAGGATGATACGGAGTTAGAAGAAAAACAACTTTAACATCTATTTCCTGCAATCTAGTGACAAGTTTCTTAAACATTGAAATTGCCTTGTCAGAGTATTGATGACCAATATCAATTTTATAGTTTGTACCTCCAATTGCAATCTTCACCTTTCTAAATATAATTTCTCTGGAGTAAATAAGACTTCCATCTGGCAACAATACTGGAGTCACAAGACCTTCTACGTAGTTAAATTCACTTACCTCTTTTATATGTAGTTTATCCTTGCCAATTTCCTGCAATGATTGAGAAAAATACTGTGGATTTAAAAGGTTTATCATAGATTTAAAACCACCAGTAGTATTATTTTCAAGGCTAGTATCATTACCTATTATAGACTTCATTGAATAATACGATTCACGATATTTCTGCCATCGAAGGTCTTTATTAAAATCTAACATCCAAGGTGTAATACCAAACACGATAGTTTCAGGCTTATTTTTCCTGCTCATTAATAGATATGATAATGCAAACAAATCCTCAAATGTTCCTCCAGGTACAGCAAAGTTAGTTAATGAAGGACAAATATTTGTTAAAGATTTATTGCCACGAAAAGAGCTGATTTGAAAAAGGTGACTACTTCCAACAATTGCACACTCAATACTAATGCTACTATCTTTAGCCAAAGAAGCTTTTATATCTCTTTCATTCCATGAATTATTAGGATAAATTAAACCATTAGAAGACTTGATAAGTCGACTTGCAAAGCTATTTGCTGAATTTCCATTCAACTTATCATCATCATGATAGATCCGAGCTGGATCAATGATATAACTTACAGATGCAACTACAGTAAGCAACAATAAAGTTGTAATTGTTAAAAGTACTAAATATTTTTTATATGTCATATTCATAATTAAAACTGGAAATATAAGAACTCACTTTCACGTTGTATATACATAATTGATACCAATATAACAACTGAGAGTATAAGAGTATAAGCAACATTAGGTTTCCATACGATATTTGACTTTAGCTGTTTTTTTGCTAAAAAATTACCAATATTCATTGCTGGTTTATCATTTCGAAGCCATTCATAGGTATTGGGAGTAAACCAAACTATAACTAGCATTATAATCAATAATGATAGGCCCTCAGTAACATCTCCGAAAACACGGTTTTTGAACATCCCACCATCAAAGGTAAATCCAATTAGCTTCAATAAGTCGGCCAAACCACCCAGCTTAGCTTCAGCCCATATTGGAAGTGATATACCATTTGACCCAAACATAGCAGCATACATATTAAGTGCGCCATCGAGGCTTTCAGCTCTGAACATGACCCATGCAACAACTACTGCCAGAAAAGTAATTAAACGGCCCAGCATCTTAGGAAGAAGTTGATACTTAGTTTCCCTTTTAAATACCAATTTTGTAACAGCCCTCCAGCCATGATTTATTGACAAATATAATCCATGCATTCCACCCCAAATAACGAATGTCCACCCAGCACCATGCCATAATCCACCAAGTAGCATAGTAATTATTAAATTTGTATATCTACGGACATTCCCTTTTCGGCTTCCTCCAAGCGGAATATAAAGATAATCCCGTAAAAAACGAGACAATGTTATATGCCATCTACGCCAAAACTCAATAATATTATTTGCTTTATAAGGTGAGTAAAAATTAACTGGAAGTAGAACTCCAAACATTCTAGCTAGACCTATAGCCATGTCCGAATAACCAGAAAAGTCAAAGTATAGTTGAAAGGTATACGCTAACCCTGCGGCCCATGCTTCTACAAATGTAAGAACAACCCCATTTTCAGCAGCATCAAATACAGGTGTAGCATATATAGCTATATTATCTGCAAAAACAACTTTCTTAAATAGTCCTAAAGCAAATATTGTAATGCCAATGGATAAGTGTGATGCTTTGATTTTGTAAAGAAAATCATTCCTAAATTGGGGTAGCATTTCCTTATGATGAACAATTGGACCTGCGATTAATTGGGGGAAGAAAGTAACAAATAGGCAGTAATGTAGGAAGTTGTATTCTTTAGTCATGCCCCGATAAGCATCAACTAAATATGTAATTTGTTGAAAGGTAAAAAATGAAATTGCCAAGGGCAGAATAACTTGATTCAGTGTTATATTTGTATCAGCTACAACATTTAAGCTATCGATGAAAAAATTGGCATATTTATAATACCCAATTAAGCTAAGGTTAGTAATTATACCAAAAATAAGAATTAACTTTGATGGCTTACTTCCAAGAGAAATACCAACTGCATAGTTAAATATAATTGAACTTAGCATCAGTCCAAGATATGCGGGATTCCACCATCCATAAAAAAAAAGTGATGCTCCGACAAGCCAGCTTATCGCAATTCGGTGCTGACCAGCTTTCCCAATTAAATGAAAGCCGAGCAATACTATTGGAAGAAAAACAAAAATAAAGATATAGGAGTTAAATAGCATTTATTAGTTTACTCTGAGTTTGAGCAGTAACTTTGCACACACAACATAGGTACTCGAGGTAATTATCAAAAAAAGGGGGGGGGTGCCCTATAATAAAATATGACATTAAGTATTATTTTACATTATAGATATGGATGCATTATATGGCAATTGGATAAATACACATACAAAAAAATCAAATTCCATCTCCCAAGAGTAATCTCTCATAAACTTTAACTACATTTTCAACTTTGTAACGATCTGTCGTATTACTTATCTGCTTTTCATCGTGCTGTTTTGTTGCATATATGTTTATCGCTTTGGCTAATGCCTCAATATTCTCAGGGTCGACCAGTACTCCATTTATGCTATCTTCGATAATTTCAGCACTGACACCAGGGCATTCAAAAGCAACTACAAACTTTCCACATGCGTTAGCCTCTAATATCACATTGGGAAATCCTTCGTATAAAGAGCTTAAAACAACCATATCAGCTTGTTTCATGAACTTGTATGGGTTTTCATCTACACCTAGCATCGTAACTCTATCTGCAATATTGAGTTGCCTTATTTGCTGATCCAAATTATCTTTCTCAGCACCATCACCAAGGATATTAAGGTGTAGAGAATCATCTAACAAAGGAACTGTTTGGAGTAACAAGTCAAAACCCTTTTGTGGTCTTAAGTAGCCTATTGCTAATAAATTTATTTTCCCTGATGAATAGAGTTTCTCATCATCTATATCCTTGATACTTCGCTCGATATTTCTGATGTCTAGTGGGTTTGGCACAACTGTTATTTTAGATGCTTTGATATTGTAGCTATCCACAATATCATCTTTCATATAATTAGATTGAGCAATTAAGTAGTCGTACTGATTGATTGTTTTACTGTAGAAGTAGTCTTGCTTACTCAATTTCTCATACTTTGCACGAATACTTGGAATATTTACTTCCCGAGCAATGAACTTAGTATTTCTTAAGAAGAGCTTTAAAAGCTTTATCTGAACTGAAATAAGTAAATTAACATGATCAATGCTTGAAAAGACATAGTCAGGTTTTAAAGAAAAAAGTACAAAGGGAAACTTAATTGCACCTCTTGAAACACGAGGTGTTTTTAAATCATGGATAGTCACATCGTCTTTGAGTAAATCAAGCAACCAACCTTTCTTATTAAATAAACAGATATGTACGTCAAATTTATTACGATCTAAATTATTGGCCAAGTTAACGACTACTCGTTCAGCGCCACCTGCAACGAGCTCATGCATAACAAACAAGATGATTTTCTTAGACATTCTAGATAAATAACTCTAAGCCGCGCTTTGTTTAGTTTTTAACATTTTCCAATACAATCCTTCAAAGAATTTCTCGATTAAATTCTTTTTACGACTTTTTTGATTCAAAGTATCAATACAGACAAACTTCTCATGATTCTCTTCTATGAAATCAACTAAACCTTTAAATTGCTTATCTGTAATGGTTTCTGGATGATAACAAATAGTCCATATTCCAAATGGCATTTTTCTAGGTCGCCATAGCTGTTGAGGTATCCATCTCATGCCATATTCAGAAAAAGATGAAAATGCAATTCCATCACTAATTACCTTGATATTAGTCACTTCTTTGAGTGCTTTAATTGTATCTGTATCAAACGAATGACTTGGAGCTACCCAAACATTACAATCAATATCATGCTGTTTAAATATTCTAATGCCCTTTTCTATTTTTTCTTTCTGCTCGGCATAGGGTAAACCTGCAAATTCAGATCGATTATTAATGGGTACGATACCAGCATTTTCATTAACATAAAGATGCTCATATCCATGTAATGCAATATGCCAACCATTCTTTTGCCAATTTTTTACTTTCTGCCAAAAGCTATCGTCATTCTCATCTACCATTAAAGTCTCATCTTTATTATTTGGAATAACTGCAACTATAGGTTTGATATTGTATTTATTTAACAATACTTCAAATTTATCCCAGTGCTTACGATTCATCGTTGGGCAGGCATCATCCATTCTAATAATATATTTTGCAAACAATTTAATTTCCTTAGACGTCTGTCATTCTAGATCAGCTAATGAGGGTTGATTTGATTTTATTTCTTCTCTGCTTCAAGCTTTTCTCTATAGGACTTGTAGGCAATAATGAGTAAATCTGAGTCAGTATCTTTTGGCTGCCAATCGAGCTCTTCTTTGACTTTACTCATTTCCAACACACAGGTCTCATCAGCAATCAAATATTGCTCTGGATCCATAATAGGTTTACCAATAACATCTAAAGCAGCTAAAGTCATTTTCACTAAAGGTGCAGGAGTAGGTATTAAAAATGACTTACTATTTGCTTCTTTGATTAAATCACTTAAAAGCTCTCTTACTGTGGGAGGATTTAATGAACCAACATTAAACTCTTCATTTGGAAAACCTTTTTCTACCGCCCGAATACATGCATCCGCACAGTCACTTACAGAAATAAATTGATAATAGTTTTTACCATTACCAATCATAGGCACAGGTAAATTATGATCTATTAACTGGAATAACTTTTCTAAAATACCCAGCCTGCCTTCACCGATGATTAATCTAGGTCTAAAAATTGTTATATTAAATCCTTTCTTACGATAATCCTCACAAAGAAGTTCAGTTTGATACTTTGCTTCACCGTATGGACCAATTGGAACTCTAGGATGATCTTCAAAGCGAGGATCAAAGAAAGTATGTCCATAAACCATATCGGTAGTGTAATAAACGAGTTTATTTAAGCCTCTATCTTGCATGAAGTTAAAAACATTAACTGTTCCCACATAGAGAGCATCCCAAAAATACTGTTTACGCTCTTTGCGTTTTAAGATTGGAACCAATAATTCAGCAGCAAAATGATAAACAACATCATCTTTATCAGTAGGAATATCCGTAAAGGTACCTGTGTTTTTAACATCCATCTTTATATATGACACTAAAGGACTGTCATAGATACCACTTGATAGCGTTTGCTTTCGATCACAAACAAGTACTTGCTCCCCTTGAGCACTTAATTTCTTTGTAAGTTCTGTACCAAGAAATCCATCACCACCGAAGATTATATGTTTCATTATTTAACCCTTTTAAAAATTATATGTATTTACACGTTATTATAATATTACTCAATATTTTTTCTATGTTCTAGCGATAACAGCGACACCTGAACAGATAAGAAGAACTCCTGCAACACGCCACATAGTAACTGCCTCAGCCAAATGATAATGACCATAAATGGTTATCAAAACGAATGAAAGCCCTAGAAATGGGTACGCATAGCTAATGTCTACTCGAGAGAGTACAACTAAGTGAGAAGCCATACTGATAACCATAACGATGATACCTAAAACAACTGCCCAGTTAGTCAAGACATCCCAAGCAGTATCCATTATGCCTGACACACTGAGGTCAAACTCACCGATCGTTGTCATTCCTTTTTTTAGAAGTATTTGAGAAAGAAAATTTGTTAAAACGGTAAAAAGTATTAGTGGTATATATTTGCTCATAAACTTAGTCTCTTAAAAATAGTTTCAGGAATACTCTTGATGATTAGCATAATAAACATCCAAAACCCTGGTGAATAAACTTCATTTTTGCCTTTCATTGCGGCATTGTAAGTATCTTTAGCAACTTTTTCAGGTGTAGCCCAAAGTGCTCCTTTTTTAAAGTCTTTCGTCATAGGAGTGTCAATAAATCCAGGTTTAATCGTTGTTACAGTACAGTTTGATTTGTATAGTCGATTCCTTAAACCTTGTAGGTAAATTGTAAGTGCGCCTTTAGCCGTACCATAAATATAGTTTGACTGACGACCACGATCACCTGCCACAGATGAAACGGCAATAATCCCTTTATTAGTCTCTTTTTCTATTTTATTTGCTATTAGTGTTAACAATGACACAACACTTAAAAAATTTGTAGTGATGGCTTTATTGGTTTCTTCATAAGAACCTTCACAAGCCTCTTGATCTGGTAGAACACCATAGAAAAAGTAATATTTTGAGATATCTTCAAATTTATTACTAATGCTTTTCAGAAGGTCAGTATGATTCTCTATATCATCTAAATCACAGGTGATACTTTCTACTCTAGGGGATCCACGAGTTAATAAGTCATTTTCAACGCTTTTTAATCGATCCTCATTTCTTGCGACCAGTAACATTGAGTCTCCTGCTTTTGCATGTATACGTGCAAGCTCCTGAGCTACAGCAGAGGTTGCACCGAAGATCACTACAGATTGATTACTCATATTAAATTCTCACTTACTCTTCTCCAGAAATCTGACGAAAACCTTGGATCAATATATTTTTTAAACTCTTCAATCTTAGGATAGAAAGATTGAAAAGACTTGCTTGACATACATACATCTTTAGCAGGATATGCCGCCCCACCAGCCTCAACCACCATGTCATCCAATTCAGCAATCAACTTTAAAGTAACATCTCCTCTGTTTGCAAAATCTAATGCAAGGCAAATACCAGGGCGAGGGAAAGAGAGCATCCCAGGTGAAGATAAATCTCCAAACTCTTTTAAAACAGCCAAAAAAGAACCTAAACCAGAATCAACAATTTTTTCTAGGATTTTTTTCATTGTTTCTTTCTCTGAAAAAGGGACCACAAATTGATATTGATAGAAGCCTTTATTACCATAAATACGATTCCAGTTACCAATTCCATCAAGAGGATAGAAAAAAGAATCATAGTGTTGGTAAGTTGTTTTACCAGAACTGAGACGATTTTTATTAAAATAGAGTGTGTTAAATGCTTTAATTGTAAACTGGTTAAGTGTCTTCTGAGGGAAATTAAATGGTATCGATAATTTTGGTTCAAGTGTGGCAGATTTGATTAATTTTGTACTCTCTGTATGATCACCAGCCATAAACAAACCTCGAGCAAACTGGCTTCCCTTAGAGTTACAATCTAGCCAAGCAACAGAGTATTGGTGTTTTGTGTTAGCTTTCTCTGAAAGTGAGTAAAATTCATCAAGGCCATAAAAAGCAGTAGTTTCAACTTTAATCATAGGTGAGGGAATTTTTAATAACTGTATTTCAGCCCAAGTAATGAAACCCGTCAAACCTAACCCACCAATTGTTGCAGAAAAATAATCTGGGTTTTTGTTTGCGGTACATAAAAGCTGTGTACCATCCGAACGCTTGAGTTCAAAACTTCTGATGTGTCGTCCCAAAGAGCCATCCTGATGATGATTCTTTCCATGCACATCATTGGCAATTGCCCCACCAACGGTGACATATTTAGTACCAGGTGTAACAGGTAAAAACCAATTTTTAGGAACTATAAGATCTAGAATTTGTGAAAATAAAACACCTGATTCACACTTTAAAATTCCTGTTTCTTCATCAAAGCTAATAAAACGATCTAGTAGCCGATTCTCTATTAAAGTCCCTTCTGAGTTAAGACATGAATCACTATAGCTTCTAGCATTTCCATGGGGCAACAGTGACTTAGTTTCTAGATCTAAATCAAAGTCAGACCAAGCAGGTATAACTGCTTTTTGATCTACTTCAGGAATATATGCCCAACTACGGTATTTAGTCATTTCTATGTTGTACCATTAAAATAAACTGCACCAAGTACAATTACAAAACATAATGATACTGTAAGTATGCTGACCTTATCCTTAATGGCGAAAACTATAGGATCTTCATGCATCTCACCACGACCTGTGATCAGCCAAATTCTACCAATCCAAAATAATAGTAAAGGACATATTAACCATAGAATTTCGGGGTGAGAATACATTTCACGTACTTTTTCACTTTCTATATAAAGCGCTATTACTAAAATAGAGATATAACCTGCAGCGATACCAGAACTATTTAACATGGGCAAATCATCAACGACATAACCCCTACCTACAGTACTTTCTCTTCCTTCTACTCGAAGATTTTCAACCTCTGAATATCTTTTTGCAAATGCAAGACTAAGAAAGAAGAACATTGAAAATGCTAACAACCAAAATGACCATTCAGATTCAATTGATACTACTCCTGTAATTACCCTTAAAGAAAATAACCCGGCAAGAATAGTGACATCCAGTATTGCGATACGTTTAAAATAGAACGAATAAGATAATGTAGTAGCGAGATATACTAATAATGTAATAATAACTGGGAAGCTAAGTAAACTTAAAAGTACAATTATACCTACTAACAGAAATAACATTAAAACTACTGCCTGCTTAATTGAGATTAGACAAGAAGCAAATGGTCTATTGCGTTTATATTGATTTTGCCTATCAGATTCAAGGTCTAATAAGTCATTGATGATATAAGTAAATGATGCGATTAGAGACAAGCACAAAAATGCCATAACTAACTGAATGAATGCATTTGCATCATTAAAACGATGATCTAGAAAAAATGGAATAAAAACCAACAAGTTTTTAACCCATTGATGGAGGCGAATTCCTTTCAAGTAGTTACGGATAGTTGGGGTTGGTGATATAAATTCCTTTTCAATATTAAAAGAACTCCTCACCTTTTGTAAGAAACTATTATCCTGAGATACTACAGATACTGAACTAGCAGCTTTCCATACAGGGAAATCAACTTTATCATTCCCTATATACTCAAAACCTTGCTCTCCAAAGTATTCAACTAGATGATTTTTTTTATTCTCGCCGGTCAGATTAGTTTCAGAATCAGATGCTATTACACCATTAAAAAGCTGCAGATAACTTGCGATTGAATCAGCTAGAACTTTGTTACTACCAGTAACTAAATATACTTTACGATCTACTTTTTGAGTCTTGATATAATCAATCACCTCTTCGTTATACGGAAGATTTTCAGGTATTAATTTAATTTTTTTTGTAATTTCAGCTTTGAAGTGGGCTTTGGATTTGAATAACCAAAAAATAGCTAAGAAACAGTAAAAAGGTTTTTGCTTGATTAATAGTAAAAACAGTTCATGCAAAGAATCTGTTTTTATTAATGTGCCATCTAAATCAACACATAAAGGTGATGTTTGGGGGGGTGAATTATTATAAGACATTAGTATTAACCATAAACAAAACAAATATATTTTTATTGTTTTTCTGTTTTGAAATACGCCCTACTACATTGTGGGCGTAACCATTTTTTATTCTTTTACTTTATAATCACCATAATAAGCATAACCGTAGTCATAACCATAACCACTATTTTTAGCTACATACCCATTAAATATAAAACCTTTCACTGGAATATTTGTATAAGCTAATCGCTTAACCGCATGCTCAATCTCTTTAATATGATGCTGATCAGAGCGTACAACCATGAATACCACTCCCGCATGCTTTCCAATTATCGTCGGATCTGTAACTGCATGTATAGGTGGTGTATCAATCAATACCAAATCATATCGATCAGATACTAAAGTTAATAACTTCTCAAAATTACTATGCATTAATAGCTCAGATGGATTAGGAGGAGTCTTTCCTCGCGTAATAACATCCATTGTAGCATTACCAACCTTAACGGTATGTATGACTTCTTTTAAAGTAGATTTATTACTAATTAAGTCAGATAGACCAGGTGATACCTTTTTATTCACAAGGTTGTGAATATAGCCCTTACGCATATCTGCATCTATTAATAAAATACGTTGTTCACTTGCAGCCGTTACCGCTGCAAAGTTAGAAGTAATGAATGATTTTCCAATCCCAGGTGACGGCCCTGTAACCATAACAATATTATTTTTTGATTCTAGTAATGCAAAATGTAAACTTGTACGTAAGCTTCGTAAGCTTTCTATGGCTGGATCAGTCATATCTTCTGAAGCCAATAAATTCATCCGTTTATTCTTACTATTAAAACGACCAGCTTGTTTAGTAGCATCAGTTAATGGAACTGTTGCATAAACTGGAATACCTGTTACTTCCTCTAAAATTTCAGGGTTATCAACAGTACGGTGCAATAATTTTCTTAGAAATACTAATGCAATTCCAAAAATCATTCCTAAAATTGTTCCTGCAACAATAATCAAACTCTTTTTTGGTTTTACTGGACTATGATACACAATAGCTGTATCTATAATATAAACGTTACCTACCGTACTCGCCTCTGCAATTTTAAATTCCTGAATATTATTCAGAATATCACTGTAAATTGTATTGGCAACTTTAAAATCTCGTTCGAGCTTTAGCAGCTTTTGTTGCTTAACAGGAAGTTTAACAACCTGCGAAAGTGATGCCTTTTTCCTTTTCTCAAGCTTTTTTTCTTGAGAAAAAATTGCCTGAATAGTAGGGTGATTATTGGTGTACCTCTGAGCTAACTCCTCTCTTTTCAATGACAAAGTCTGTAATTCAGTATCTATGCTTGAAACCACATCCAAAACAGCTTGTGTCTCACGTGACAAATCTGCCGTTTGATTGTCCGTGCGGTATTTACTCAAACTACCTTCAGCCTGATCAACCAAGGCTTTAACAGGTCTAATTTGCTCTTTTAGAAATTTTAAAGCACTTGTTGCTTCTTCAGAACTTCTTGATTTGTTTTGCTCAAGGTAACTACGGGAAATATGGTTTAAAATTCCGACAATCTTCTTTTTGTTTTTACCATGTAATGTCAACTTTATAATGCCAGTTTTCTTTCCTTTCTCTGAAACATTAATTGCTCTTCTAAGAGACTGTGTTACTTCCAACTTTGATTGCTTTTCAACATAAAACTCAGTACCGGGCATTGCAGATAACTCAGAAACAAACACCATTAATTTTTTATCAATAGAGCTAGATGAGCGACCTACTTCACCTTCAAGTAATAATTTCTCTTTATATAAAATTGTAAACTTACTATTACCTTGGCTTATTAATGTTAAAGTTTTATTCAACAGATAATCAGGGACTGTCAGACTTACAACATTAATTTTCTCACTACCCCAAGCATATTTATGAAAAAACTTATCAAATCGATCCCATACCTTGGGTAATTTATTAATTTTATTAACATTAAAATACTTGCTATAGAAAATACTAAGAATAGGGACTCTTTTGGGTTCTGCAGAAATATCTAACTTCAAATCACTAACAGCTTTTCCAAGAGTTTTTCTAGATTTAATAATCTCCAGCTCTGTACCAACAGCGGTACTATCCTGGGTTAACCCAGCAAGCTCTTCAATACCAGGTATTGCCGCTTTCTTTGCTTCAACTTGGAGCAATGCATCTGCTTCATAAATCGAAACTTTACCTGACGCATAAATAAAAGCTAATACAAAAAATATAGCTGTAAGAAATAAAACTATCCATTTCCCTTTCCAGATAGTACTGACCATCTGTAATAAGTCTAAGTCAGACTCAGTACTTTTATTTGAATGCAAATGTGTTTGAATCTTCATTAAATTATTTTAATTTCCAAAGTTTATATTTCCACTTTTCTAGCCCAGTCTCAATGAGATTTAAGGCGGCAACAAATGCAACCCTGTCTTTTCTATGAGGATCTGGCACCGCTTGATTATCCATCCATTTTCCAATGAGGTGGACTTTTCCACGAGCTTCTGGGTATTTAGAGTGGATTAAATCAATATGCTTTTGTTCCATTGCAAGAATAAGATCTGCATCAGCTATTAGTTCACTACTGATCTGTTGTGATCGATGACTAGATAGTTCAATACTCTGCTCTTCCATCAGTTCTATTGAAATAGGATCAGCTGGCCGTCCTACAGGAGCACCTATACCTGAAGAAAAGACATTCAACTGAGGGCGTTGCTTTCTCAGCAACACCTCAGCCATTGGACTTCTACAAATATTTCCTACACAAACAAACATTACATTTTGGAACATCTACTTACTTTAATACCTTCTAGTGATATCTGAAAAAGAATCCAAGGTGGAAATGCTTGGTAATAGTCTACTAATTAAGCGATTCCAACGGACCACTGGTGTGGCTGTAACATAGACAATATCTCTTGGGTGTAATTTAAACCTTTCTGCAAATAACACAGAATGAACTGAAGTCATTTGAAGTTGGTACACTGTAGGCTTCTTATCATTACGGTTCTGTTGACGTACTACAAATACGCCCGTAGGATCAGCTGTTTCCTCATTAAAACTACCTGCTTCACTAATTGCTTCAGCTAGTGTAAGACCAAACTCATCATACTTTATGCTACCAGCTGTACGAACTTCACCCATTACAAAAACTTTTCTTGAAGTATTTTTCTTAACAATGTGTAAAGCATCCCCACCTCGTAATACATAATTTTGTGAGTTATTTCCACCACGATATAAGGAGTTTAAATTGATATTGATTTTTCTATTCTGTTTCACCAATAAAGCAACATATGAAGCATCTTTTGTTAAACCCCCGGCTTCTGCTATAAGAGATCTGACTGTCTTAGGCGTATCATTTACTATAAATACACCTGGTTTACTAATTTCACCAGAGATAGATGTTTTTTGGCTTCTATAACTAGCAATTGCTACACCTACTTGCGGTTTAGTTATAAATTTCGCCAACTTTTTCTCTAATTCTTTACGGATTTGATTTGTTGTTCTACCTTTTGCTTGCACTTCTCCAGCAAAAGGGAAAAAGAATTTGCCATTTTCTCCGACTTTATGTCCTGCTGAAGACGCATCTCTAAATTCACCCGCTGGAATGGTAAGCTCAGGATGATCCCAAACAGTAATACTTAAAATATCATGAGCCCCTATCAAATACTTATAGCCACCAGTACCTCTTGCTTTTTTTACCGAAGAGCGTTTTACTTTTTTAGTATAACGATTACTCGCAATATTGTTTTTTGAAATTGTATTGTATGTAATAGGTATTAAAGTATAGTCCCTACCCGCAATCGGCTTTGCTAGCTTTGGAGAGTTGATTTTACCTATTGTCGGCATCCCAGAAGGAACAAGAGTAGAACAAGAGCTTAATAAAACAGCTGATGAAACAATTAATAAGGCTTGATAAGTGATACGTTTGATAGTCATAGTTGGTACTTCCAGGGTAATATGGGGTTATTAGTTGGCAGGGGCTGTTAATTTTAAAGTGTTATCCTATAAATTACAAAGTTTTGTGCATTATTTATAAACACTCCTTATATCTCTATTCAAATCCCATGCTTTTTCTTGTTTTCCATGTATAAATAGTACTTCTCTTGATTTGATAATATATTCAAATCTATTTTCCTCTAGACAAAGTCAAATGGCACTAAAAACCTTACGGAGTGTTATATTTACCAGATATATTGTCTATATATTATTTTACACACAGTTATTTCTATTCAATTGCTATCAACTAAAGCTCTCTTTGAAATAGAGCATAGTACTACTTAAGCTTAAATCGGGTGTAGCAGCTTGCTATAAATATCACTGTACGCTTTTTCTACAATAGATAAGTCAAAGTTGTTTTTAATGTACTCTGGGTTTTTCCCACCCATTTCCATTCTCAACTCCTGATTATTTGCTAAAGAGCCTATCGCCTTTGCAAGTGCATGAGAGTCTCTAGTTGGCACCAATAAACCATTCCAACCATCTTTTACAACATCTCGACAACCCGGCATATCAGTCGTAATGAGAGGCAAACCAAGAGAGCCTGCTTCTAATAGTATTCTTGGTAAACCTTCACGATAATATGTTGGCAATACAAAAACATCACTAATAGACAAATACTCTGCAACGTTATTTACTGAACCAATATAGTTAATATATTCAGAGTATGATTCAATCATTTCTTTTGATATTGCCTGCTTTCCTTCAGAGCCCAGTGGACCTATCAAGAAAAACTTAATGTTTTTTTCTGTTGACAATAACTTCGCTGATTCCAAAAACTCTGTAATACCCTTGTCCTTCACTAGCCTAGCTATCAAAGTAACTACAACATCGCCTTTATTTATGTTGTGTTTTTCTCTCATTGTTTTTTTAGTTTCTAAATTTGCCTGCTTAGAAACAAATTCATCAACAGGCAAACCAGAACTCCTAATGAGAACACTTTTATCTGCACTTACTAAATTATGTTTTTCAAAATATTTTTTATCATCTGTATTTTGAAATATAACCATATCAGTATAAGCAATAGCCTTTTTCTGAGCCATTCTATAAAAGGGTCTCAAAAGCCTTGAAAATAAAGAATTGGAAGAGTATATATACCCCATACCAGTTACAGTGCGCACAACAAACTTCACGCCAGATTCTTTAGCAACCTTTGGCACTAGAACACCAGGTTTAGTATCAAACAAATGAATGATATCTGGTTTGTTATTCGCAAATAATTCAGCTAGACACAGCTTGCTTTCTTTATCTGCTAGTGGTGATAACCATCGATTCAAAGGATAATCACGATAGTTTATATTTGTCTTACTGAAGGCCTCACTGTCATTATTACCAATTGCCTCGACCTTAAACCCACGTCTTTTTAACAATGACAAAATAGGAATCCTCATTCGGATATCCTCTCCACCAATGTATGATATATATGTCATTTATCTTACCATTTCGTTTAAATACTTCAGATTTTGATGGAAATTAACATAAACACTAAATCAACTTAAATCTAAAGTTCTTAGAAGTGTTAAATTAAAGACTAAAGGTTCATTATTAATAATTTCTTGCGTTTATACGATAACTGAATAAGGTAGCTGAATTCTTAATGAGTAACAAACTATGACTAAAGTTTCTAAGCAGCAAGTAACATTCTTAATTAATGCATTAGGCAAAGGGGGTGCTGAAAGAGTACTACTTACACTTGCTAAATGGTTTATTGATGAAGGGTTCGAAGTAACTATTATATGTCTCACAGAAAACAATAAATATCAGTTACCCGTTAACCTAAATATGATATACCTATCGAAAATGAATAATAGTGCCTCCTCTTTAGTTAATATGCTCTATATTCCTTATCATGCATGGAAACTTAGACAGTACACCGCAAAAAACAAAGTACATCAAGTACAAAGCCATCTATTTCGTTCGAATTACGTAAATACATTAAGCAGGGTACTTGGCGCAAAGCATGAAATACAAATCGTTAACCATAGCGTTTCCTCCAGATACTTAGAATCTGGCATTTCAGGAAAATTAAATGTGCTGTTAATGCGGCATCTATATCCAAAAGCTGATAAATTAATATGTATTTCTAATAAGATGTTAGATGAATATTATAAAATGTTTTCGGCTCCACTTAATTCCACTGTAATCCACAATCCATATGAAGTTGATACCGTCCTATCTTCCTCAATTGAAGAAGTTTCTGAATTCGAATTTAATCCTGAAAAGAGATATATAGTTACTGTTGGTCGCTTGATTCCACTCAAGCGTTTTAACGATATTATTCTGGTACTAGCAAAACTACCTGAAAATATCGAACTTATAATGCTTGGTGATGGTGAATTAATGGGCACACTTAAATCTCTAGCAAGCGAACTATCTATTAAAAGCAGAGTACACTTTTTAGGCCAAGTAAGTAATCCTTTCAAATTTGTAAAGCAGTGTGATTTGTTTGTTTCAACATCAGAAACAGAAGGATTTCCTAACGTATTAATCGAAGCCATGTTATGTAAAACAGTTGTAATATCTACTGATTGTACAAGTGGCCCAAGAGAAATTCTAGCTCCGAAAACAGATATTGAAAACCTACTTCATGGAAAGCTAGAACAGGCTTCACATGGGATACTTTACCCTGTTGGTGATATAAAAAGACTAGAAGAAGCCGTTAATCTATTATTACATAATCACAGTCTTCGCCTTGAGTATCAAAAAAAGGCATATGAAAGAGCTCATCAGTTTTCAGTAAATAAAATAGGTAAACTTTATAAAAAGTACTTATTCAAATAAACACTTCTCATTTAATACTACCATTCGTACTATATATATATAATATATACAGAAAAATAGTTAAAATCGTGAGCACATAGCGCAGTATAAGGTTTACTTAGAAGATTTATCATTTTAAAACTACGATTTTTGTTACCAAAAACAGGGCTCCATCAACAATGTAATTTATAAGCTTTTTAAATGATATTATTAATAGACACTGGTAAAGCCAAACACATCTTTTACAACTAACTAGTAACATGAAATACAATAATTTTATAAAAAACAACCTAGCTGCATCTAAGTTTGCACATATGTATATAATAGTAGTGAGTATTTTTTTATTCGCGTATACATTCAGCACGCCGATACAAAATTGGGATATGCTTGGCTATGCAGCCTCCGCAACATCTCTGCTAAACACTGATGTCAATTATATTCACAGCACGGTCTATGAACAGTTTAAACAATATGCCTCAAATGAAGAATATCTACAATTAACTATTAATCACAGCTATCGAAATGTGATGTTTAATGATCCTATAGCATTCTCTCAGCAAATACCTTTCTATAAAATTCGTATTCTATTCACGCTATTAATTTTAGGCTTTGTTAAGATGGGAGTTAATGTATTTGTTGCATCACATTTCATTACTACAGCATTTACATGCACGGGGATTCTTGTTTTTTATTATGCTTTTAGAAAGTATATTCACCCTTATTTTTGGGCTGTCATTCCAATATTTTTTATTCTTTTTGGGGGGCATGATGTAGCAAGAATAGTCACTGCAGATTCGCTGGCTTTCTTATGGGTAGGGCTGATTTGCTATGCATTCTTAGAGCAAAAATGGCTGGCTTTCTTTACTTTGTTGATCCTATCAACTTTAGTACGTACTGATATGTTAGTGCTAACCGCTTTGTTTACAACTTATCTCTTTTTCTTTCACAAAGATTTACGTATTGCTAGTCTAATCACTCTAGTAATATCTGTTCTACTATTTATAGCTATAAACAAATATACTGGAAATTACGGATGGAGTGCTGTTTTTTATTATGCCTTAGTCTCAGATATGATGGCAACTAACCCAGAAGTTTATTCAACATATGGCATCAGTATATCGCAATATTTTAAAGCCCTGTTTAGCGGTCTATCACTATTTTTCTACGACATACCAACGCTATTTTTTGAGGCTGTTGTAACACTCCAGTTTAGTATATTGCTTCTAGAAAACAAAGATACGACTTCTGAAAAATCATTTTTTAGTCGACTATTTGACTCACCGATGTTCATTCTTACCTTGATATCAATTCTCTATGTTGCCTCACATTATTTATTATTCCCATTATTAGATAGTCGCTTTTTTGTTGGCCAGTATTTGATAGCAGGTTTGGTTCTACTAGTATCTATTTCACAACTAATAGAGAAAGGTTCCAATTAATTCAACCATGTTAAGAAGGTCTTTCAGACACTCCCGTTCCAACAAAGATTATTAAATTTACTGCAACCATTCGATTAAACTTTGACGACCTAAGTGGCACCCCCACCCTTTTTAAACAATTTGATTAAGATAATCCCGACAGTAATGAGACAGATTGATTGCTACGATTACTATCATTAGCAAATGCTCTTATTTTATCCACTATGGATTCACCACACAATCCAATTTCCTTTAACTGCTCTTCTCGAGTAGCATGCTCTATATACTCGTCAGGAATTCCTAGATTCAAAACAGAAATAGTTATATTTTTATTATTTAAAAGCTCGTTAACTGCGCTACCTGCCCCACCCTTTATTGCATTATCTTCTAAGGTAACAATTAGGCTATGAGTTTTAGCAAGGTTAATAATTAATTGCTCATCAATTGGTTTAACAAAGCGCATATTTATTAAAGTCGCACCAAGCTCTTGTGCAGCATAAGTTGCCTCGTCCAAAAGGGACCCAAACAATAAGATAGCTATATTTTCACCTTTAAGTATTTGCTTACCTTTGCCAATTTCTATTTTTTCCATATCAACTTTTGGTATCTCCCCTATCCCTTTACCCCGCGGGTATCTCACTGCAGTTGGGCAGTCTTGTAGATAGGCTGTATATAGCATTTGACGGCATTCATCTTCTGTACTTGGCGCCATAACGATCATATTAGGGATACACCGTAAATAGGACAAGTCATAATTACCAGAGTGAGTTGGCCCATCTGACCCCACTAAGCCAGCTCTATCAATAGCAAATACTACGGCAAGATTCTGTAATGCCACGTCATGAATTAACTGATCATAAGCTCGCTGTAAAAAGGTTGAATAAATAGCAACAACAGGCTTTAAACCTTCACAGGCCATCCCAGCAGCAAGTGTTACGGCATGTTGCTCTGCAATTGCAACATCATAATAGCGCTTTGGAAACTCCTTAGAAAACTCCACCAAACCAGACCCTTCACACATTGCTGGTGTTATAGCAATTAATTTATCATCTAGATTTGCCATATCACATATCCAGCGCCCAAACACTTCTGTATAAGTAGGTGTGCTATTGCTCTGACTCTTCTTAACACCCAGCTTTAAATCAAACTCTGAAACGGCATGATACTCAACTGGGTCTTGTTCTGCAGGTTCATAGCCTTTACCTTTTTGGGTGACTACATGCAAAAACTTTGGCTCATTAATATCTTTCAAGTTATTTAGAATTTTTACAAGTTCAATAACATCATGACCATCAACAGGGCCGTAATAAACAAAGCCCATTTCTTCAAATAAAGTCGCTGATGGCATTATCATACCTTTGGTATGTTCTTCCGCACGCCTAGCAAATCGTTTCATAACTGGCGTTTTAGCAAGTATTTTCTTACTGTTCTCTCTCATCGTTGAATAAAAGTGACCAGATAACAGGCGGGCTAAATACTTACTTAAGCCTCCAACATTCGGGGATATAGACATGTCATTATCATTGAGAATCACAAGCATTTCTGTATCTATTACACCTGCATGATTAAGCCCTTCATATGCCATTCCAGCAGTCATTGCTCCATCACCTATAACAGCTATTGAATGTCTATCAATTTTCTGGTGTTTTGCCGCAAGAGCCATACCTAAAGCTGCACTTATAGATGTACTTGAGTGCCCAACACCAAAATCATCGTATTCACTCTCCTCTCTTCTAGGAAAACCACATAAACCATCTTTCTTTTTAATTGTATTTAATAAATCACGACGACCTGTTAATAACTTATGCACGTATGCTTGGTGCCCTACATCCCACACTAATCGATCATGAGGGGTCTCATAGACATAATGAATCGCTACTGTTAGCTCTAACGCACCTAAACCTGATGCGAGGTGCCCACCTGATTTTGATACAGATTCTAATAAGTAATCACGAATTTCATCACAAAGTCCTGGAAGCTCCTCCACCTCAAGTTTTTTAAGATCTACTGGTGTATTAATATTATCTAATAGCATTTTCGTTTAATAGTCTAAGCAATACGTTTTATAATAAAACCTGCTATCTCCCTAAGTAAATCAGCTTCACTTCCAAAACCAGCTAAGGAATTAAGTGCTTTTTCATGTAAAAATATAAGCTTTTGCTTTGCTGCATCCATCCCTATGATAGATGGATAAGTTGGTTTGTTTGCTGCTATATCAGCACCTTGTTGCTTTCCGAGTATTTCAGTATCACTTTGTATATCAAGAATATCATCACGAACTTGAAAAGCGAGGCCAATTGCGTCAGCATAATCACTCAAGCACAACCTGCTCGCAGGTAAAGCATCATTTTTATCATCTTTACAACTGTAACTCGCCATTAAGATACTCGCTTTTATCAGTGCACCTGTCTTATAAGCATGCATTCTTTCCAACTCACTCTCGCACAATTTTTTTCCTACAGCAGCTAGATCAATGGCTTGCCCCATAACCATACCATTACTACCCGAGGCATTTGCTAAGATATTGAGTATTTTTAGTTGATTTTTTGCAGTTATTCCGTGCACAGGCTTTGATAACACATCAAATGCCATTGCTTGCAAGGCATCTCCTGCCAGAACTGCAGTCGCTTCATCAAAGACTATATGAGTAGTTGGTTTACCCCTTCGTAAGGCATCATCATCCATACAAGGAAGATCATCATGTATCAATGAATAAGTGTGGATTAATTCTATAGCAACAGCAATTGGATCAAGAGTTTCTGGGTGAAAACCCAGTGATTCACCTGTAGCATATACCAACAATGGTCGAATTCGCTTTCCTCCCCCTAAAACACAATATTGAATAGCTTTTTCCAATGATGTTTCAACTCCAAATGAAGCAAACAATACTTTTAAAGCTTTCTCCACACGATTTTTATAAAAATCTTTATCCATTAAAGTATTATTTGCCTGAACCTGAAAGAAAATCATTTTCTCTATCTTCACTTAGTACTTTAACCCTTTTTTCTGCCCCTCTTAACGCTTTCTGACAGTCCCTACTCAGTTTAATACCTTTCTCAAATTCTTCTAAAGAAGCAGCTAACGACAAGTTTCCTGCTTCTATTTTTGAAACAAGTTTCTCTAGTTTTCTCATTTCTTCTTCAAAGTGAGGCTGAGATTTGACATTATTAACATCAATCTGTGATTGTTCGCTATCCTTATTCATATGAGAATAGTGTTACTTCAGAGAACGAAATGCAAGAGGAACTTACTAGTTTTAATCAACCTGATTAATTAATAAGATTATCCTGCTAGAGTAAATTTAACATAAAGTGTAAATTAAAAAAGGTTGCTTATATAGCAACCTTTTTAATTTAATTTAACATCCGAAATGTTTACTTTTAAAATGTACTATGTGAATAGTACACGTTAGAGTAATTAAGTTGAGTTACCTACACAATAGTGATGACTCTATTATTCAGCAACAGCAATCTTTAATTTATTTATTGCATTACTTTCGATCTGACGAATACGCTCAGCTGAAACATTATACTTTTTAGCTAAATCTTGCAAAGTTGCCTTTTTATCAGTCAACCAGCGACTAGCCAAAATATCTTTACTGCGTTCATCAAGTGTAGACATTGCATTTCTAAATAGATTTTGAGTGTGCTCCTCCCAGTCAGAAGACTCGGCAAAATCCGAAGGGTCAACCACATCAGACTGTAAGTATTGGTTGGGTGAATACGTACTATCATCGTCGTCATTAGCGGATGATAAGTCAAATCCAATATCCTGACCAGACATGCGTTTTTCCATTTCAAGAACATCTTTTCCAGTAACACCCAAGTCATTTGCAATATCATTAACTTCGGCCTGATTCATCCATGCCAATCTTTTCTTTTTACTTCTTAAGTTAAAGAAAAGTTTACGTTGTGCTTTAGTTGTAGCAA
This sequence comes from uncultured Cocleimonas sp., assembly GCA_964632635.1. GTDB lineage: Bacteria > Pseudomonadota > Gammaproteobacteria > Thiotrichales > Thiotrichaceae > Cocleimonas. The sequence goes on from CAZWEA010000004.1 coordinate 28,678, forward strand.
CTTTTACAATTTTCCAATTCTTTAAAATAAACTCATGAATTTCAGCACGTATCCAATGAACAGCAAAAGAAACAAGACGTACATTGACAGCTGGATCAAAGCGTTTTACAGCCTTCATCAAACCAACATTCCCTTCTTGCACCAAGTCTGCTAATGGCAAACCATAGCCACTGTATCCACGAGCAACCTTAATAACAAAGCGAAGGTTGTGCATTATGAGCTGGCGAGCAGCTTCAAGGTCATCATTCTCACGTAATTTAACAGCTAATGCTTGTTCGACTGATTTATCCAATACAGGAATCTCACGAACAGATTGAATATAGCTTTCTAAGCTTCCTGATAAGACAGGCATAGTAGTATTTTGAATAGTGAGTGTATTTGTCATAAGTCTCCCCTAAAACATTCAAGTATTGTGCATAATATTAGCACTCTTCCCCTTAGAGTGCTAATTTCATAAAAAGTTTCAGACTATTTGAAAATATTATTAGTAATTAAAGAGTTGAGAATGCTACACCTGCAGCTTTAATTGTATTTTCAATGTCTTCATTACTGTGAGCGCTAGACAAAAAACCTGTTTCATAGGCAGAAGGTGCAAAATTTATTCCAGAATTTAGCATACTGTTAAAAAACTTATTAAAACTATCAGCATCACAGGATGACACTTGCTTAAAGTTTTCTATCTTTTCCTCCATACTAAAAAACAAACCAAACATGGCACCAACTTGATTGGTTGTCATTGGTATATTATTCATTTCTGCTTGCTTTAATATTCCAGAAACAAGAGCTTTTGTTTTAATAGTTAGGTCCTCATAAAAACCATTCCGACTAATGATTTCCAGCATTTTTAATCCAGCCGCCATACCTAGTGGGTTTCCAGATAGAGTACCAGCTTGATAAACTGCCCCAAGTGGAGAAAGTTTCTGCATAATATCTTTTCGACCGCCAAATGCTGCCACCGGCATGCCACCACCCATTATTTTACCTAGAGTTGTTAAGTCAGGCTTTATATTGTAAACAGATTGAGCGCCACCTAGCGCAGTACGAAAACCAGTCATAACCTCATCAAATATTAGTATTGCGCCGGAATCATCACAAACTTCACGTAATGTGCTCAAAAAACCATCAACTGGAGGAACACAGTTCATATTCCCTGCTACTGGTTCTACAATAATACAAGAAATTTTATCACCCATTTTTAAAAATAAATCACGAACTTGTTGTGAGTTATTATAATCAAGTGTAATAGTGTGCTTAGCTAGATCAGCAGGCACACCTAGAGAACTAGGTTCGCCAAAGGTTAGCATTCCAGAGCCTGACTTGACCAACAATGAATCGCCATGCCCGTGATAACAACCTTCAAATTTAACGATATCATCACGACCGGTGAAACCTCGAGCAAGTCGAATAGCAGACATGGTCGCCTCAGTACCAGAATTAACCATACGAACCATTTCTATTGAAGGTATTAATTCGCAAACTTTCTCTGCCATACTTACTTCAATTTCAGTTGGTGCACCATAACTTAACCCTTTCTCCGCAGCTTGCTTAACAGCATCTACCACCTCAGCATTCGCATGACCTACGATCATTGGACCATAGGAACCCACATAATCAATATAACGATTGCCATCAACATCAAATAAATATGCGCCTTCAGCTCTATCAATAAATGGAGGTGTTCCACCCACACTACTATATGCCCGAACCGGTGAATTAACTCCACCCGGTATCGTGATTTGAGCTCGGTTAAATAAGGTTTTTGACTTTTTCATATGTTTTCCGACTAGAAGAATGAGGAGTAAAGTAAATTTCCAATGTTTATAGTACTTATATTGCCCTCAGGATTTTATATTTACTTGTGGTAGCCTTCTTTAAATCTCAATAAGATATTTAGTTAAATAATAATAGGTAGTTTTAGGTTATTTTTTATGTCCGCCTGATGGACTAGTGTATTGATCATTTAAAGCCTGCACAAAACTATCAATATCACTTCGAACCCCATCAAGCTTCTTACGAACATTATTTCCCCAACCTACAGGTGTTTTCTTAAAAATACTCTGCCACCATCTAGTATTACTCCTAAAGGCCAGGGCTACGCTTCCAAAACTATTTTCGGTAGGAAGTTTTTTAGCAACGCCATTTACTAACCTAGATCGAATCAAAAAATGTAATAGAATAGCTAAAATAATTGGAACTATTATTATCCCAATACTTAACAATTTACTTTCTTTTATGTCATTTAACCACGGAGGGTTAAATGACATACCATTCCAATATCCAGCTACAACAGTTAATGCAATTACTCCAATAATAATAGGAATAAAAATTAAGGCATCAGTAATCAGTACTCTTTTTCTCCAACGCTGCATCGCCATTTGTATTTGAGGAACTGCTTGTTGCTCTATTTGATTGGAAAGTGACTCCAAACTACCAATTATTCTATAGACTCTCTCAATGTTAATATCTTCCATACGCTTGGTTATTTCAGCATAATCCTTATTCTTCTTATTCACATACCTTTCCCAAACAACTTTGTTCTCAGTTGGAGTAGCAAGCTCGCTATTAAAATTGGTATAAAAACGACCAGTACCTAAACCAGATTGAACTAATGCTTTTTGCCATGCTGCAACAATATCCTCTAAGTTATCATCTTGAGCAGATGTATCAATCTGATTAAGAATGAATAAAAACTTACTGCTATCATTTCTTTGTTGTGACCCGCGCACAAGATGCTCTAATGTATCCTGCATGGCACCAGGTTCAGGGTGACGAGCATCAAACAAGACCAATACAAGATCAGAGAGATCAATGATATGGTCTGTAATCTTCAATGTCTCTTTGCGTTGCTCATCAGCATCGAAGCCTGGGGAATCAATTAAAATCTTACCTTTCAACTTTTCACTAGGAACAACCTTCATTTGTAAATAATTATCAATTCTTGAGCCTTCTCCTTGAGTAATATTCTCAATTTCTTCGCTTATTTGATAAAATGGAAACCTCGGATCTCCATCTAAAGCTATACCTGGAAGCGTCCTAATATCTGTATCACCACTGTAAGTCAGCACTGTAAACCGATCATCAACTGCCTGGTTTCCAGTATCCTGTACTGGCAGCCCTAGATAAGAATTAATAAAACTGGATTTACCAGCAGAAAAAGTACCTAAAATAGAAACAAGAGGCCACCATGAAATTTGAGTTGCATAAGCTTGCCCTTCATTTAGCAACCCTATTTTTTGGGCTATGACATCTAATTTTTGATATCTATCAACAACAGAAACTAATACAGGATTTTCATCCTCTAGGTGTTTTTGCAAAAGTTTCAATCTGTTTTGCATTCTATTACCAGGTGTCATCTAATACCTCTTTGCATTGACTTAAGACAGTCTTACGGGATTTTATAATAAAAATTTATAAGCTAAAACTTAAATAAGTTTAATTTATAGAAGCAGAGTTAGTAATAGGTAAAAGAAAATCAACTGTTGTGCCTTGATCATCCATTTTATTCCCTGTAACTGGTGCCAAATCTATTGGTGTCTGATTATATAAAGGCTGTGGGGCAGGAACATTATAATTAAAATTTTCTCCATTATATGGGGGCGTAACAGCTGGATAAGCAAAGTAAGACTGAGGCAGTGGCTTGCTAGAACCAGGAAATGGCATACTGGTACTGTTTTTCCATGGAAGAAATTTATTCATGGCGCTTAGAGGAGTAGATATATTTTTATTTAAACTCCACATATCACGCTGCATATTATTAGTTGAGGCAGCCATATCATATGTTGCTGAACGCATTCCACCAATACTTTTCACCATCTCTTCAGTGTTATTCGTCATACTCCCTAGATTCCCCGACATTTTATTAGTTGAAGAAACTAAGTTAGTCATTTGACCAGACATATCACCCATTGTTCCAGCTATTGAATTCATATTTTTATCTATAGAACCACTCATATGTGAGATTGTATCTGCCATACGATTAACATCTGATGTTAAGGAATATATTAGAAAAAAACCAAATGCAGCAAGAATAAAAAATGCTAGCATTGCGGGATAGACGAGCATCTGCATACGTTTAGTAGTTGCATCAGCTTTCATCTCAAATTCTTGAAGCTCATTCTCCAGCTCAAGTACATAATCTCTGTGTAATTCACTCTTTGCCATGGTAATTTCCTACTGGGTTATTCAGCTATTAATTTTTATTGATGACCAAGTTGCTCTGTATCACCTTAGCCCTTTCAGGGTAAAATTGACCTATTAAATTAAGCATATTATTGACTATATCCGTTTTTCCACTTTTAATCAGCGGCATTGCAATCTCAGAATATAGTTCAGCAGCCTTTTTAGAATCTCCTAACTTCCAATAAACATTACCCAGCTCACCCCTATGCGCAACAATTTTTGGCTCTATTTCAATCAGTTGCAAATAAATTTGCGCAGCCTCTTCTAGGCCATTATTCCAATATGCTTCTCTGGCCATCAGTAACATTTCTGAAGTACTGGTATCTCCTAAGTCCCCTGTTTTAAATGGCATTGCTAATGAAGATTTTTCGAGAGAGCTATCACCTTTTACATGATTATTGTTAGATTTGTCCTTTGCATTTAAAATATCTAACTTTGGTTCTGCTGTGACCTCATCTTTTACTCTAACTATATTGTTTACAGTTGAATCACGTGACACCACAATATTCTTATCATTTGCCACAGCAATATGATCTTCTTTTTTGGTAGAACCTAGATTCAACACAATAGCAAGTGCAGCTAAAACCCAAGCTGCAATAATTGGATGCCCCATTAACCATCGAACAATAAACATTTAAAACTCCTCAATCTAAATTTTTTGTAAATTTCTAACCAATAGTTAACAACTAAATAGATTATCTATGAGCTAATACAACCACTCACCTAATGTTTCGACCTCAGCTGCTGCCTTTGATTTTGGATCCATTTCAAAAACTGCTAACCCCTCACTAAAAGATCTTCTGTAAGCAGTTCTTTGGTAAAGCCTTGGCTCAATCATTTTAATTCCATCCAGCGTCTTCAAAGCATCAAAAGCATCTTCGGTCTCTCTAACAGCTCTATGTGTATCAGAGCGGTTCATAAAACCAATGATTTCAGGGGTCGCTCCACTTTTACATACTGTTGAGATCATTTTCAAAAATCGTTGAGTTGACCATACATCTGCTTGGCTTGGTGCCACTGGAATAACAATTCTATCCGCACGTTGGATAGCAGCATTCATAGCATCTCTATCCGAAAGACCTATATCAACAATGACTTCTGTATGCTTACCTTCACTTCCTAACTGACTAACAAAATGAATTGGCTCCAAAGCAGGTACATAACCATCTTCAGTTCGTATTTCTAACGCATCTGTAATAGTAGCTTGAGGATCCAGATCATAAACTGACACATGAACATTTCTTCTTGTTGCCACCCAAATAGAAAGATTAAAAGCTACTGTACTTTTTCCTGTACCACCCTTCAAATTACCAATAACTGTAATCATTTATTATTACCATCCATTGAACTCCCAAAAGAATTGTTAGTAACAGTATTCGTACCATACTGACTTGTATCAAAAGTGGGGAACCAATATGGATTCACACCAAAAGTAGGATATTGCTGATATTGATAATTAGGCATCATTGGCATCGGCAGGTATTTATATTGATTCTGAAACTTTGTAATATTTGCACTTAAGGGAGTGGCTTGCATCCCAGAAAAGTATGGCATTACCGGTGGTTCAGGTTTACGCTCATTACTTAACTTAGAATAAATTGCAGGCATTATAGGATTAGATGGTTGTTGCTTTATCCCTCTATTAAACACGGGCTCCTTAAGTTCTTCTGGAGGCATAAAACTACCGGCAGGAGCACCTTCTAAAGTAGAAATAGATGGTTTCTTTCGTGTCAAAGTTAAAGTTTTCTCTAAATTTTCTTTTTCTCTAGAAATAATAATAGGAGCTTTAGGCTTTAATTTTGAATTTATATCCCTACTAGGAATTTGCCCATCCTCTAATTGAGCCTTAAAAAATGGCCCCGGTGGAGGAGGTAAAAGCCCAACATGTTGACTACTGAAGCTAGTAGCATTTGATTCTATATCATTTTTCACGGCACGATTCCCTGCAAAAAGAATTAATACAGAAGTAATGACAGTAGCAGCAATAACAGTAAATGCTCCTTTTGTTAACATATCCATTGATTAAAATACCTTAAATCTTATTAAATATCTTTTTTCAAACGTATTCCTCTACGTTTTGTTGTCTGTTGTTGTTTCGACTCTTCGCTCTCAATTTT
>CAZWEA010000004.1:35073-49694 GCA_964632635.1 uncultured Cocleimonas sp.
GCTTTTGGCTTAGCTGTAGCTTTTGGCTTAGCTGTAGCTTTTGGCTTAGCTGTAGCTTTTGGCTTAGCTGTAGTTTTTGGCTTAGCTGTAGTTTTTGGCTTAGCTGTAGTTTTTGGCTTAGCTGGCTCCTGTGATTTACTTTTAGTATTCACTTCTATCACCTTCTTTTTTGGTGGCGAAGGTACCCAGTCATCGTCATCATCATCTTTACTTTTTCGACTAAAGACTAATCCAAACAAACCTTTAATACTAGATATTACCAAACTACCGATGGTGACAACTATGCCAAAGATAGTAGAAAAACCATCAGTGACTTTTTCTAAAAAAGTTTCTTCAAAATCAGGAGTACTTTTTGATAATTGCGCTTTCTTAGATGCATCAGGATCAAAGTCTGGTGGAACAATTCTCTCTCCATCTTCATTGACACAAAGTGCTTTACCAGCACTGATACAACCTAAAGGTATAACCAAAAGAGTTAATAATGTAGAGATAAGACCACCAAAAACAAGAGAAACTGCCATACCTTTAAATATAGGGTCTGTAATAATTACCAGAGAACCCCCTATTAATGCAAAAGCAGTTATTGCTATAGGACGCGTTCTAGCTTCACAAGAATGAATAACAGCATCAACCACACTCATTCCATCATTTAAAACTGCATTCTTTGAAAAATCTACTAACAGAATTGAATTCCTGACCACAATACCAGCAAGTGCAATAAAGCCAATCATCGAAGTAGCTGTAAAGTCAGCACCCCATAACCAGTGACCTGGAATAATACCTATCAAAGTTAATGGAATTGGTGCAATTACTATTGCGGGTAAAACAAAGTTACCAAACAAACCAACGATCAGCATGTAAATCAGTATCAATGCTGCCATAAAGGCAATACCCATATCCCGAAAAGTTTCGAAGGTTACAGTCCATTCACCACCCCATTCAAAGTTAGTTTGATCTGCAGTATCTTCTCTTCCAAACCAACTACCTCCAGTTACGATAGCTCCATCAGGCGCTTTATAACCTTCACCATTATTAGCTTGCGATAATAAGTCTTGAACCTGAAACATGCCGTAGACAGGTGCGGCAAGATTACCCACCGTTTCCCCTGTTACAAATTCTACCGCACGTAAATCTTTATGATAAATAGGTTGATCAGCTTTCTCCGTTACAAAGTTACCTAATTCTGCTAATGGTAGGGTTTTACCCATACGATTTGTTACTGGCAATTGAACCAATCTATTAATTTGTGAACGAGCACTTAATGGAACTTGCATAACGATAGGAGTAGGGTCAATTAAAGCATTTTTCTTTATATCACCAAGAATAAATCCACCCATTGCCATCTCAAGAGTACTGTTTATATCCTCTACAGTTATTCCATTTCTTTGTGCCTTAGCTGCATCTACTTTAAACCTTAAGATATCGTGGCTCTCTTCTAAAAAGTTATCCACATCAGCCAGATTGGGTGCATTTTCAAAAATCTCAGTAAGATCTCTTGCAACCTTCCTTCTGATCTCAGCACTTGGCCCATATATTTCAGCTACAACTGATTGTAAAACTGGTGGACCTGGAGGCATTTCAACAACTTGTATTTTAGCGCCAAGCTCTGCCGCAAGAGGTGTTAATATTGCCCTGGCTTCTTCAGCGATTTCATGACTCGTTCGATCTCTATCACCTTTATCTGTCAATTGAACTTGGACATCACCTTGCCATGGACTTTTGCGTAAGTAGTAATGACGAACCAAACCATTAAAGTTAAATGGAGATGCAGTTCCCGCATAAGTTTGAACTGCTGTAACCTCATCAATTAATTGCATTTCTGTAGCAACTCTATTAATTAAGTTTGCAGTAATTGGCAATGCTGTTCCTTCAGGAAAATTCACTACTATATTAAATTCAGGTTTATTATCCAATGGCAACATTTTTACTTTTACTCCATTCGTATAAAACAAAACGAATGTACAAAGCAAAACACCTATCAAAGTAAAAAGTAACAGTTTCCCTTTTTTTCTATCTCTTATTAAAGGAATAATCAAAGCCTTAAAGAACTTTTCAAGCATAGCTGCCTGACGATGTTCTTTTTCTTCCATTTTTTCCAGGTTATCAAGACTTGGTTTTAATTTATTTGTTAGCCATGGCGTAAAGGCAAAAGCAGCAAAGAGAGAAAATATCATTGCCACTGATCCCAGTACGGGTATAGGTGACATATAAGGCCCCATCATACCACTCACAAACCCCATAGGCAGCAGAGCAGCAATTACAGTAAATGTTGCAAGTATTGTCGGATTACCTACTTCCCTAACTGCATCAACCGCTACATCAACATCTAAACTTCCAGCCAATAGCCATCGCCTATAGATATTTTCCACCACCACTATGGCATCATCGACAAGAATACCAATAGAGAAAATCAGAGCGAATAAACTCACACGATCGATAGTCAAACCTAACAACCAAGCTGCAAATACTGTAACGGTAATAACTACTGGTATGATTATAAAAGTAACTAAGGAAGCTCTCCAACCAAGAAACAGCAATACTAATACCGTAACCATTAAGGTAGCCTCGCCCAATTTAAACATTAGCTCATCTACTTTAGCTTTTGCTGACGCTCCATAGTTTCGCGTGATTTCCACATGAACATTATCAGGAATCAATCTACCTTTTTGATGATCAACACTCTTTAGTACTGCCTCAGCAACATCAACACCGTTGGAACCATGTTTTTTTGCAATAGCAATGGTTACAGCGGGAGAACCATTAGCTATTTCAGTTCTCTCTTCCCTACCGGCTTTACCTGTATAAAAACCAACAATTTTTGTAGCCTCACTAGGTCCTTCTGTAACAGTTGCGATATCTCGAACATAAACTGGCCGACCATCAATGACAGCTACCATCAAGCGCTTTACATCTTCAGCAGATTGTAAAAACGACCCCGTGATGACTTTAATATAGCGATCACCTGGCTCCACAGAACCTGCATTTCTTTCAGAGTTGCCCATCCGAATAGCATTAGCCACTTGCCCCAAAGATACACCATAAGTAGCAAGTCGCTCTGGGAGAACCTCTATAAGCAGTTGATCTGTTCGTCCATCAACAATAAAACTCTGACTCGCATTGGGTACTTCACGCAGCTTTTGAAGTAAATCAAGTGCCACAAGTTTTAATGAAGCATCATCTACATCATTAGACCAAAGTGTTAATGTCACAACAGGGACATCATCGACACCAACAGGCTTAACTAAAAATCCTGTAATACCTTGCGGCATTGTATTTTTATTTGAAGCTAATTTATCGTTCAACTTTACTATGGAAGATTCGAAATTCTCCCCCACTTTAAATTGAACAGTAACGAGCGCTTGACCTCGAGATGAGGCAGAATACACATGCTTTACGCCAGTTATCTCTGACATGATCCCTTCTAATGGTCTAGCAACTTGGCTTTCAACCTCGGAGGCTGACGCACCAGGATAACTAACAAAAATATCAACCATTGGAACAGAAATTTGAGGATCTTCCTGCCTTGGGGTCATTTGCATTCCTAGCATACCAAGTGCTAAAAAGCCGAGAAGCAATAACAAAGCCAAAGGAGATGTGATAAACATCTTGGCTACACCACCAGCAAGCCCTAGTGGTTTTTCTTTTTCTATAGATGAATTTTGATCAGTCATGGGATAATCTTCTGTTAGTATTTTTAAAAAGAATGATTCTTAGAAGAAACCTAAGACCCTGGATACCAACCTGAAGTTGCCCCCGTCGGAGGGTTATTAATTATTCGTTCACCTGCTTTCAATCCAGACACTACAGATACTTTACCATCGCCTTGAGTCGCACCCAAACGGATCAATCGCAATGAAGATGTTTGTTTAGATTCATCAGCAACCAACACCGTTGGCAAGCTACGACCATCAATAAGAGCTGATTTAGGAATTGTAATTACTGAGCTTCCGCCAGGCGTAGTATCTGGCAAATATACTTCAGCATACATACCAGGAGACGCTAACACCCCAACTGGAAGGTCAAACTTTACAACTACAGTATGCCTAGAAGGATCAGCAACTGGATAAATCTGGGAAATTTTCGCAACTGTCGGATTAATATTACCAATACGAACTGGCACACTCATTCCTTTTTGCAAACTAGCAACCAACATAGATGGCACATCTGCCTTTAAACGAAGGTATTTTACAAAACCATACTTCATCAATGGCTGACCTGGTTGAACTGCATCGCCCACCTCAACCATTTTAGACATAATAATGCCTTCAAATGGCGCGATTGAAACGGTGTCTTTTATCTTCGTATTTAATTCATTAAGTTGAGACCAAGTCATCATTACTTGGCTTTCTGCCTGAGAAACACCTGTTGCACTATTCATTAAATCTGAGTAGCGATTATAGTCAGTATCCTGATCACCCATCATATCGTACATAGGCTGAGTAAAATAAATATCCATCATAGATGGCACACCCATACCAGGCATACCCGAGATGCTTTTACTCCGAGGAGAAACGACTTCACGTTGATATTGTGCTTGGGAGTTTTTCAATGCAGCTTGCGCAGAAGTAATTTGCGCCCAAAGTGTATTTCTTTTAGCAAGAAGCTGCGCGTCATCTATCTTCGCCAGAATATCATTTTTAATAAACTTGGATCCTACCTCACCACCTAGTGAGGTGATTTTACCAGGAACTTGTGCAGTGACTGTCACTTCCTTATAGGGCACTACTGTACTACCTAGAACAGTTTGGGAGCTTGACAAAGAACGATTAACAGTAACTATTTCAGCAGCTTGCACCGAAGACATCATCAAAGAAACGGCTGTTAATGAAAAACACAGGTTAACGACAAGCATTTTGATATGTTTGAACTTCAACATATTTTATTTCCTATTTTTTAAACCACATCGGTTTCCAAAGACAAACTAAAACTTCAGTAAAGCTTGTAGGAGTACCACCCGATAAATAAAAGGAGAACTCTGCCGTACCATCAGACATGGACAAAGACAAAGTTAAAGCACAATACTTTTTTCATATTTTGGAGGATGAAAGGTATTGCTTATCCTAGCGATCTCCGACTATAGCTTTTTAAGGGATTTAATACCAGCAAAAATCGTCGAATGGGCGGTGGCTTATTAAAGACATACGGCTGATTTCACTGTTTTATCATCTATTTATTATTCATTTAAGTAAATTCGCAACAATAAAGGAAACTTACCTCTATTTCACTGGGATCAACCTAACTATCTTACCCCAGTATTTATGCTCAAGATTCAACTCTACCGCAAGAGGAATGTTTTTATTAGATTTCCAACTTTTTTGCCATTGCTTAGCAGGGTCTAATAAACGTAATTCAAAAGACTCCACATCCTCAATAAGTGTCATCGTTATAGGTTCTGCATCAAGATGATCAACAAGATTCCAACTTAATCTTGTCAGTTTTCCCTCTTCCAACTCATATCTGACACGCTGCAAGGAGCTTCGTACCAATCCTATAGGGTTAGAATTACCCGCCCGTGTAAATTCAAATAAACCATTAGAATCAAAGCCATATGAAAAAGCAGGAGAGGTTTCCTGATAACCGACTCGCGTGGGTCTTGCCACAATTTGGCGTATATCTCGATCAAGAAACATCATGGTACGTTGCAACACTTTAAGCCTTTTCTCTTGCTCTTCTAGGACCGTATTACTTAGTGCAACGTTCGCCAAACCTGAATAAGCCATGATAGACATAAAAGAAAAAATTGTCATTGCTATCATTAGCTCTAGCAACGTAAAACCTTTTGCTGATGATATTGATAAATTCATGGCTTTGCTAAAAATCCAACAACCGTCACATAAGGCTCTTCACTATTATCTGACTCTCCCCAAACAGAAAGCTCAATACGCTTAATATTATCATCTTCGGTCTTTATGGTTTTTTGCTTCCATGTCCAAACTCGATCAGCCATCTCTTGATCACCACTGGTCTCACCCTGCTTTGGCCATTCACCCTTCAATCGAAGCTCCGTTATTTGATTTAATGCAACCCAATTAGCGAATGTTTTATCAACCAGCCGCGAAGAGTTATTGGCGGCATTCCCCATCACTTTAATGGCACCACCTAAGGCAACTGCGATGATAAATAGCGCAACCATCACTTCCAACAAAGTAAAACCTGTATTTTTATAATTCATTTAGCTCTAATATTTTTTCAATATCTCCAGTCGCACTGACCTCAAGTGTAATTTTACTTTTATTTTGATAGTTGAATACATAAGTAAAAGGTGTCATTTCCCCACTTGAAAATATGATTATCTGCGGAGCATCTCTAAGATTATCTTTAAAATCTAGATCCACACCTTCTACAATAGTACTAGCCGTTATTCCACCCGGATAAATTCTTTGCGAAAAAGGGCGACTCGAATAAGGAACCCAACTACTATTTTGATTTTGATAAAAAACATAACCTGTCTTACTAACAAAAAGTGCCAACTCGCGAGACTGCAAAATAGCTTCGTCTTGCGCAAGAGAAATTAACGCGGCAAAACGCTCTGCCTGCTCTTTAAGTAGATTATCACCCGTTCGCGGAAACGATAGAGTAACCGCACCCATCAAAACGGCAACAATGGTAATTACTACCATGATTTCTATTAATGTGAAACCACGCTGGGTTCTGCTCATACGCATCAATTAAGTCTACCGAAACGTTTAGTTATCAAGTTCCCAGTTACCTATATCATCTTCACTTTGAATACCATCTTTTCCAAAGGAATAGATATCAACATCACCATGAGAACCAGGACTTAGATATTTATAAGGCAACCCCCATGGATCAATAGGGGTTTTCTTAGTGTAACGTCGCCAGTTTTTTGCCTCTGGCGACCCAGATGGCTTGCTGACTAAAGCTTCTAATCCTTGATCCGTACTTGGGAATGTGTAATTTTCTGCTCTGTAAATTTCTAACATTGAAGAGAGCGCCTTGATATCAGTAGCTGCTCTAGTCTCATTTGCCTTATTAAGATTATCAAAAATTGCTGGTCCAACTGCTGCTGCCATTACAGCAATAATAACCACTACAACCATGACTTCAAGCAAAGTAAAACCGCGACTATTTCTTATTGCAGATACCATTGCTCTATTTTTAACTTCCTTCATAAATTAACCCTTTTATCTAAATGTAATTAAGACCTGACCATATACTGTCAAAGACCCCTAATATCTATATACTCACTATATTCTGCCATAGTACATGAAAATGACCAAATCAATAAGACCTCTAATTATAGCTATTATCGGCTTATCCTTATTGCTTTTCGTCTCTCAAAGCTTACAAAATGAATTTGTTTTTAACCGTAACAATATCGCACAAGGCCAATGGTGGAGACTCCTGACGGGTAACCTGACTCACTCAAATTTCAGCCATCTAGCACTAAATATTACAGGTCTATGGATACTTGGCTTCCTATTTATAGACAGCTTAAAAATAAAAACATTCACTATTACTACTATTATTTTATCCCTAATTGTTGGCTGCTCACTATACTTCTACTCCCCTGAGTTGGACTTTTATTATGGCTTCTCTGGTGTTCTTTATGGTTTATACATAATCGGGGCGATATCAGCCATAATCAAACAAGATTATTTTACAGGGTTATTAGTACTATTACTTATCATTGCTAAAATTAGCTGGGATTTATTAAATGGCGGAAGCGCATCTAGTGCAGAGCTTATCGGCATACCCGTAGCCATAGATGCACACTTATATGGCGTCATAGGAGCCTTTGTCATCAGCTTTGTCTTTTCACTACCTTCACTAATGCAATTGTTAAAAAAAGGGGGGGGTGCCATATAACAGAATTTATGCTGTTTAAAGAACCTATAGGAGACTAACGATCAGTTCGTCTTCTAGCCATTGCGATAGAAAGCCGGCGATACGCCCAGGAGCATGCACTTCATCAACCCATTCACAAACACCTTGACACAAAAAAGCAAAATCATCACCTTTCATTGCAGCATCCAAAGCCCATGCCTCATCGACCTCAAGAGAGCGGTAATAATTAATGAGCACTTTTCGCCAAACTACCCAGCCAATAGGATGCTCCAGTTTTTCTATATCAATCGGCTCTGCTTCTGTATCAATAGCCGTCCATAGTTGCGGTGTATTCCATTCTAGATCTACTCGTGCAACCGAAGGATGAAACTCAAATTTTAGCTCCCCCCAACTCTCCACCGGGACTAGTTGTAATTCTTGCATACCAATGGCAGATTTATTTTCAGCATCAAATGCGTTTCTCAGCGCCCATTCTAGTCTTGCCATATCTGCAGCAACAGGAACATTTTTTTTATACTCTTGTAAGAATGCTTCAAGCTTATGCCCAAAATAGCGCAAGGAAAAATGATGTGAGGGCTGAGCCGCCATATAGGCATAGGTCATTTCATAGAAATCATCATCGCCCAATAAGGTATGGACTGCAGGATAATTTTCAGAAAGCGCATCAATTAAACGGTAGCCATAAGCCTCACCATAAACAGAAAGACGCTGATCCACACTGACTTTATTAACTTCCCCGGTATCAATCACATCCGCTTTTAGTGCTTCATCCTTTTCCATCAACCATGCCAGCATGTTTTTTTGTAATCGATAGAGTTCTGACATTAAGAAGCCTTACTACTTTCTAAAGTAGTCATTGCGTATATATCGCGGGCAATTTGTAATTCACTAAGCAACTCAGGTAATTCCGGAATATTATCATCACGCTCAATCATTACCGAAACCTCACCATAACGTTTAATAGCTTCTGCATACAAATCCCAGACACCTTGCACAACATCATGATCATGTGTATCAATAATATAGCCATCAAACTGACTATGACCAGCAATATGATGCTGCTGAACTCGATCAGTTGAAATCCCATCTAAATAATCCAATGGATCAAAACCATGATTCACTGAGCTAACATAAATATTATTAACATCTAACAAAATTAAGCTATCCGACTCCTCTGCAACAGCCATAGTGAAGTCCCATTCAGTCATATCAGATTGTTTATAGGTAATGTAAGTCGAGGCATTTTCAACCAAGATTTGCCTTCCAAGAAAATCTTGAGCCTGTTTGATTTTTTCTGAAATATGCTTTACTGCTTCCTCAGTAAATGGCAATGGCAATAAATCATGCGCATTAATTCCATCAACACCCGTAAAACACATATGATCAGAAACCCACTTAGCTCCTGTACGCTCAGCAAGCTCTTTAACTTGTTTAAGATAATCCATATCAAGTGGATCAACACTACCCAATGACATAGACACACCATGCATTACAACAGGGTAACGCTCAGAAATCTGATCAAGATAATAAAGCGGCTTACCACCTGGCACAAGGTAGTTCTCAGTTAGTATTTCAAACCAATCTACATCAGGAGATGAATCAATGATAGTTGTATAGTGTTCTTTACGAAGACCAAGACCAAAACCTAACGGTGAAAAACTCATAATCTTTATCCTCTAAGCAAAAAAAATACCCAATGAAAACTATATTTCATTGGGTATTCTATAACTGGTGTAGCTGTATTGAAAGTTAGATATAAACTCAAATCCACGTATAGGAGAACAAAATAGAGTGCGAGCACCTAGTTTCATTCTGTTAGTTTGCAACGCATAATTAATAAATCTTAGCTTCACCCGTAGGTTAAGCGGGTATTTTTTGGATGCGCTGTGGAATCAAATACTTGTACACTATTCGTTTTTCTAATTGTGGGTTCGGGTTAAACTTTTCCACTAAGAACTTTACCACCTTGTGCCACGCAATCAGCTTTATTCGCTTTAACCCAGCCTTTACCTTTACAACTGTTTTGACCAGCACATGAGTTATTAGCACCACCACAGGCACCTGTACCTTTACATGAATTAATACCTGAACACTTCACGTCCGCTGCCTTAGCCATTGTAGGTGCTGCAGCTGAATAATCTCCTCCAGTAGAACAACCTGATAGTAAAATCGCTGCTGCTGCAGATGCTAATGTAATTCCCGATAATTTTGATGCTGTTTTCATTGTGATATATCTCCTTTGATTATAAAACAGTAACTGACACTAAATGTCAGTTACTGTTTTTATTACGCAACTTAATGAGAATTAGATGCGTAAAAAGGAAGATTAAATAACCTTACCACCTTTAGCGTCACAATCAGCTTTACTCGCTTTAACCCAACCCTTTCCTTTACAGCTGTTTTGACCAGCACAAGAGTTAGAAGCACCGCCACAAGCGCCAGTTCCTTTACAAGAATTAATTCCAGAACATTTTACTTCTGCTACTGTAGCAGCTGCTTCAGGCGCTGCTTTTTTAGCTTCTGATTTCGCGCTATCACCACCACAGCCTGCTAGTAGTAATGTTGCTGCAGCAGATGCTAATGCGATACCTGATAATTTTTTAACTGAATTCATTTTAATACTCCATTCCTAAGATTAAATAATAATGATTTTTAAACACACATCTTATAGTTACGTTAATTATTAATAGTTAGATGCGGGAATCAACTTAGCTTATTTTTTGCTCATGTGCAACTGCTCTATAACCGATATCATTTCGGTAAAATGCATTTTCCCAATGGATTTCCTTAGTTACTTGATACGCCCTATTCTTAGCGCTTGTTACACTATCACCCAAACCTACTACACATAGGACACGCCCACCATTTGTAATAAGATCACCCTCTTTTAAAGTCGTTCCCGCATGAAATACCTTACTATCACCCATCTCATCAGGAATTCCCTTTATAGATAAACCTTTTACATAATCCTCAGGATAACCACCCGCCGCCATAACAACACCAAGCGCAGATCGTTCATCCCACTTTATAGATTGCGTATCCAAACTCCCTTCTAATGCCGCCTCAATTAATTCAACAAGATCGGACTCAAGACGCATCATCACTGGTTGAGTCTCAGGATCACCAAAGCGCACATTATATTCTAGTACTTTAGAATTGCCTTGGTCATCAATCATCACACCAGCATATAAAAACCCAGTAAAGGAATGACCTTCTTCAGCCATGCCTTTCATCGTTGGCTCTATAACATCTTTCATGATTCTCTGACTAATTTCATCCGTTACCACAGGTGCAGGAGAATAAGCTCCCATTCCACCCGTATTCGGACCTTTATCACCATCATCACGTGCTTTATGGTCTTGCGAAGTTGCCATTGGTAAGAAATTTTCACCGTCAGCAATAACAATAATACTTGCTTCTTCACCCCTTAAAAACTCTTCTATAACCACTCGATGACCAGCATCACCAAAGGAATTACCAGCCAACATATCCTTAACTGCGACAATCGCTTGTTCTTCTGTTTCTGCAAGTATCACACCTTTACCAGCCGCAAGACCATCAGCCTTAACAACAATTGGTGCTCCCTGCTTCCTTATATAAGAAACAGCTTCTTCTATATCAGTAAAATTTGCATAGGCTGCTGTTGGGATTTTATGACGAGCAAAAAAGTCTTTAGAAAATGCCTTAGAACCTTCAAGTTGTGCCGCACCTTTTGTAGGACCAAAACATCTCAAGTCATGTGACTGAAATAAATCTACAATTCCCTTAACTAAAGGTACTTCAGGACCCACCACAGTTAAAGCAATTTCGTTATTCTTAGCGTAATCCAGTAAAGCATCAATATCTTCAGCATCAATATCAATATTCTCCACCTTATCCTCAAGCTCAGTTCCCGCATTCCCTGGCGCCACTACAACTTTGGTAACTTTGGGTGACTTTGCTAACTTCCAAGCCAGCGCATGCTCTCGCCCACCGCTGCCTACCAATAGTATCTTCATATTTCATTTCCCTTTAAAATCAGTGAATATACAAATATTATCAAAACTACTGTTACAATAAATATATTATTCAATATTAAGCAAAAAAACTATGAAAGTATCCCTAGCCAACCCCAGAGGCTTTTGCGCTGGTGTCGATCGAGCAATAGAAATAGTCAACCGAGCCATAGAACTTCTTGGTGCGCCAATTTATGTTCGTCATGAAGTGGTACACAACCGTTTCGTGGTCAACAACTTGCGTGACAAAGGGGCTGTTTTTGTTAATGAGCTTGATGAAATCCCTGATAACGCCACCGTAATATTTAGTGCTCACGGCGTATCAAAAGCTGTGCAAAATGAAGCCAAGAAAAGAGGCTTAAAGGTTTTTGATGCCACTTGCCCGCTAGTAACTAAAGTCCATATGGAAGTCTATCGTTATAGCAAAGAAGGCAGAGAAACTATTTTAATTGGTCACAAAGGTCATCCTGAAGTAGAAGGCACAATGGGACAGTACGATAAAAGTTTTGGTGGTGATATTTATCGCGTAGATTCACCAGAAGATATCAAAAACCTACAAGTCAACAATGAGAATAAAATTGGCTTTGTAACACAAACAACACTATCTATGGACGACACCGCCATCATTATAGACTCTTTAAGAGAGCGCTTCCCCAATATTGAAGGCCCCAAAAAAGATGATATTTGTTATGCCACCCAAAATCGTCAAGACTCGTTAAAAGAACTTGCTGACAAATGTGACATTATATTAGTAGTTGGTTCACCAAATAGTTCTAACTCTAATAGACTAAGAGAAATCTCTGAAAAACGTGGCACTCCTGCTTATCTTATCGATGGAGCTGAAGACATCAACGAAGACTGGTTTACGACAGATAAACTACGTGTAGGGGTAACCGCTGGCGCTTCTGCACCAGAAATACTCGTAGAAGAGGTTAACCAAAAACTGATTGAACTTGGTGCTGAAATATTACCTGACAATCAAGGAATTGTAGAGAATGTCTCTTTTGTATTACCTAAAGAGCTAAGAATTTAACCTCATAAAAACTAATGGCACCCCCGCCTTTTTTACACAATTGCTAGTACAGGTATCGATCAAAGCTAGATTTTTGATAGAGTCCGATAAAAACAAATAAAACTAAGGTGACAGTAAAAGATAGCAATTAATCGATATGGGTAAATTAGGTCTTCGAACAGACTGGGATTTACCTGATTTAGGCATCGTACATATTAATAAAATTTCTGGTGATGCTACAAGTCATGCGCATTTGAATGAGATTGATTCTTTTCATGATCATTAATGGTGAACAGCTAAAAACTTGCTTATGTATGATAACGGGTGGAGTTATGTAAAGAATTGATGAACTAGCCGTTGCTATCGGAAACTAATAGGTACTTTTTTCAATAGCTTTTTTAGTTTCTTCTTCAGTGTACTTTGGATGAAGCTATAAGCTTGGTACTTAATACCATCATGATCTAGCGACAGGCTATACATAGTCTCGTTATTGCCTGCATATTGTTTCTTATAGCTAGATTCATCTTCAGAGTACATAAAGTTAAAATACTTCAACGTTTTATTATTAATACTCTTTGATATTTCTAATGCAATCATCGTGGTCATTAACGCATAACGCCTGCCATTCTCTCTTTCAAACCCGCTTTGATAACCATGAATCGTATCGCCATCAATAAACAAATAGAGTGCTGCAACAGGAACACCATCAAACCGTAAAATACTTAAAGAAATATCAGTAGTAGACTGCTTATTTTTTTCTTTACAAGACAAGATTAGCTTTGTTATTTTGCGGTGAAAGCTAAGGAAATTATTATCTTCAAAGACACTCGGTTCTCCACCTAAATCATCTCGACGCGCACAATTTAAGTCGGCTAAAATATCAAGAGCATTATCACACTCACTCACCGATTTAATCGTCTCAAGTGAATAGTTCTGCTCTCTTTCAAGCTTTTTAAATCGCCTTCTAATATTATTACGAACTTTTTTATTCAAGCCCATTAGGTAGTCTTCATATATCTCTGGCAACTCAAGCAAAGTACGAATACCATCGGCTTGTTCTTTCATTAAACTATTCGTTGATATATTAGAAAGAGTTTTTAATAGCTGTGAGAGATGAGAGCTTCCCAGAATCTGGTGAAATTTCATGCCATTCCACGAAGGTTTATTTGTATTTAAAAATTGACTAAAAGCTTTTATAACTACTGTTTCATGACCAGAGGCAATCATTAAATCCATATTCTCTCCGAAGATAGCACTTCCCTCGGTTTCTCCCGTTCCAATCATTATCAATTGAGTACTACAAGGAAAATATTTCTTTGGATTATAAACTAACTGAAAAGGCGCCAAACCCAGTAAATCACCATTTTGGTTAGTATATTTAAGAATATAAAGCTGCCGATTTCCATCGCTCTTATACGTTTTCCACCAGGTATTCAGCCATTCCCAAGATATAAAAACTGAACCTTTTAAAGCACTATCATTAAGCTTAGTCCAAGCATCACGCATTGCATTAAATGCCTGCTCAGTTTCAATCAAGTCAACTCTGTCATTTTGACTTGCTATAAATTCTTCAGAATCATTAGTCTGAAAAGAATCCAACCAATTATCTACAACAGGAAGTGCTTGCTTGCTTAATATCATTTCAATGCCACTTTTATAATAATTATAAAAAAATCTATATGATTAGGTAGCCTATTAGGCTCTTCACATTAATTTCTTATTACAAACAACTTTATTATTTTTAGGCATCTCAGCCTATAGCATCATGATATTTGGTGGTAAAAATAAGATACAAAATGAAATAT
>CAZWEA010000005.1:0-49047 GCA_964632635.1 uncultured Cocleimonas sp.
AGTCGGAGTCGGAGTTCCGCCGCCACCGCCGCCACAGGCAGTTAGTAAGCTGATACTCGTCATTACGACTATTTTATTAAGGATGTTTTTTTTGAGCATGACAATCTCCTAGTGATAAATGTATATGAATTCTTATTTAGAAATGTGTATGAAATAACTTTAAATATTGAAGTTATTTCATACAAACTTTTTATTTAAAAACAAAAAGAGCGTCCGAAAATAGGACGCTCTTTAATTTAGGAACCTCAAATCAAATTAATTTGAGATTCTAGAAGATAAAAGCGTAAGCTATTTATCTCTTCAGTCTTGCAAAAGCGCCATGAATATCAGCAGCTTCAGTACCGATGTAGTTAGCACCACCAGCAAAGTTAGGTGGAACAGCAGTATCAACAGTGTTAGTTGCTCTCAATACTGAAACTAACTTGCCTGATTTACCACCATCAGTAAGCTCGATCATACCAACACCTGGACAACTACCTTGACCGCCGTGATTAACCGTTACTGGTTTAGCACCACGTAAAGCAACAACAATGTACTTTCCATCAGGTGTAATACCCATTAAGTCAGGAGCAGGGTCGTTTACGGTTAGTGGATCTCCACTAGAAACAGCCTGTGGGTCAGTGATTGATGCAGCTAAACAAGGGCCTTTACCATTTCCTTGTCCATCAGCAGATGTAAGATCATATTTACCAATACGTGTCTCCGTTGCTGCATCAAAAACATCCATAGTATTTTGAATACGATCTACAATGTGAATATATTTCTTATCACGTGTTTCAATCATACCGTGAGCATCACGACGAGTTGTAGTACCGGGTACCTGACCTGTCGTGTTGTCGGGAAGACCACCCACGTTTCCAGATGCTGCTGTATTTGTTGGATCTTTAAATACAGTATTTATAGCAGGCGTATTTTCTGCTAGAACGGTACCCGCATTAGCAGCCGCCGCAATTGCAGTATCATCAACTGTGTAGACAGTAAAGGTAGAGCGAGGAGCACCAGCACCTGTTGCAGAAACACCGCCATCTAACCAAACTTTATTGCCGATGTGAATTCCACCACAACCCGCACCATTGACTTCATTGTTACCATATTCAGCAACAATATTCATCGGTGTTTTACGTGTGTCAACGACTAGCATTCCACCTGCACCGAAAGTTAAGTAACCCATACCGGTATCAGATACGATAGGACAAATAATAACGCCACCAGGTCGACCACCTGCTGCTCCATCAGCCACACCAGCAGCACATTTCCCGTTCTCTTTACACTTTCCAGTAGGTGTTAGATCACCGAATGCCGAAGTGCTATAGTCTCCAGATACTGAACCGATTAAAGCTTTGCCATTTGCGTTCTGTCCTGAGTAAGCATGTGAAGGCTCTTGAACGACTGCATTTGTACCTGCTGCTGCACTAATTGCAGCTGCTCGGTTCAAATTAGCATTGGTTATCGTGCCATCAGAATCACGCGTGATGTCGACTCTTTCCATGATGCGACCATGTAAGTTGGCAATGAATAATGCACTTCCGTCTTCATTCCAGAATGACATGTGAACTGAACGTCCGCCAGCTGAAGCGCCTGTTTTAGTAACTTGCCATAGGGCTATTGCTTCTTTGGTATTGGCATCCATAAGACCAACAAATCCACCTGAACCACCTGTTAAGAACATATTAATGTTCATATACTTGCCTTGAGGGTCAGAAAGGCTACCGTGCATACGTGCAAAACCAGCACCGAATGATGTGGAAAGAGCTTTTCCATTTTCGTCTTTTAAAGCGCCTGGGAAAATAGTTTCCATTTTACATGGACCTTTACCTACTACATTCGCATCAGCACCACATCCAATAGGTTTTGCTGCCGCACCACCTGCGATTTGAGCTTCAATATCTTTTTTGTCCCAAATCCACATGGCACTGCCTTGTGTACCAATTGCTGCTGCACCTGCTTTTGAATTTGATTGGTCTGTTGCCCAAACTTCGTAGTTAAAAGTGATAACGGGATTATTGGGAGGAGCGACTTGTGGAGTTGAGTCATCTGTTCCACCACAACCACTCATTAGCATTGCTCCTGATGTTATAGCAGCGAATGATAATGCTTTTAATGTGGGTAAGTTCCTTTTTTTCATAGTAAGTATCCTCCTTGGGGATAGGTTCCAGTATTTTAGAGAGATAGGGGTTATATTCACTTGCGGACAAGTGACATAACAGTTCTCTGATGATGCTTTAAAACAAACTGGGAATTATTTTAAAGTGTATTAGAAAAACAGCTGGGTAAAGCTGCGGTGACGAAACAATTCAAAGTGAATTGTTTCGTCTTTGCTTTATTAGATAAAACGATTAAAAATTCTTGCTGTATGCGATTCCAAATGAATTTTGGGTCATGTTAAGGTCTGCGGCAGTAAAATCAGTTAATGGATTTCCACCAATTCCAATTTGAGCACCTGGTGAATTAGGTGCGCCACTAGGTGAACGACTTGCATCCCCCTTAATTGTATTTTCAAATGCATGCATATATGAGAATGTTAGGTTTGAATTTTTGGAAAGTGCGTATTCCATACCTAAAGTAAGATGATCTTCAACGGTTGCAGGCGCTAAAACATTAAATGCAGTTTGGTTATTATCAATAGGTGCTCTTCCATGATTAAATCCTGCCATTAATGCTATTTTATTATTAAGCTGATGCTTAACACCAAGCTTTAAAATTGTTTGATCATCCCAACCAAAGCCAGCTCCATTTTCATCACCTAATAGTGCACCTTGTAGTGGGGTTCCTGGAGGAATTAATCCAAATGCCTGCCCAACGAGCTGCTGTTGTAAGCCTGCTGTGTTGTTTTTATTGGATATAGATTTAACACCAGTATATTTAATATGTGCAACATCAAACGCAAGCGTTGTTTTTGGCGTGGCTTTCACCGAAAGACCGATGGTGAACATGCTGGGGATATCAAAATCACCTTGCTCAGCAAATAAACCTGCATATTTGTCAAACTTGCTCATTTTGGTTTTACTTCTATAAGCAGCACCAAACGTTATATCTTCACTAAACTGTGTTTGCCAACCAATTGAGACTCCAGCACCTGTTGAACTATCATAGCCATTGTCAGACAACTTAGAAGGGTCACGACTAAAAGGTGCAAATGCACTGACGCCATTAGTTCTAAAGCGTTGGTACACAAGATTTAATGAAGCACCTATACTGCTTCCTTCACCTACTTTCATTGAAACACTTGGTGCAATAAATAGTTGTGAGAAATCAATACCCGTATTCTTACTACCAGGACCTGCGAATATAGGGCGATCATAAGTGGCATTCATTCCACCATTACCATAAACAGCAACACCAACGGCAAATTTACTATTTAGGTGCTTTTGGTATGCGAATTCTGGAATGGGAAAGTTTGCATCATCATTTCCTTTTAAAGTAGCTCCTGCTATACCATTATCGGCAGGAACAACGGCACCTGGAGGTAATGGTGTACCTGGTGGGAAAAATGCACCTAATGGAATATCAGGGTGACCTGGTCTACCTTTGTGGCTTAAGCCTCTATCAGGTACGAAAATATCCATGCCTGCAGTCCAGTTGTTTTTACCGAATGACATTGAAGCAGGATTAGTTGCTATATTCATGGCGTTATCATTACCAGCAACAGCAGTTCCGCCCATTGCTTTTTGTGTCATACCAAAGCCGTGCGAAGCATATCCGTTTGTTGCACTAGCTTGTTGTGTTGTGACAGCAAGTAAAATAGAAGCCGCTATCAGGCTGGGTTTTAATGCTTTTTGCATTATTCTTCTCCTAGGTTAAATCAGTGTGTTTATTGTTTTTTATTACGATAACCTGCTTTTTAGCTAATACAGGTTAGTATTGTTTACTGTTGGGGATAATGCCGACAAAAGTAACTGTTGTCAATATGATACACTTAATATTTGTATTAAAAACAATAGTTTAGAGTATTATTATATTAATAAGTATTAATATTTAAATAAAGTGAAACTGTTATATTAATCATTAGGATAACAGTTCTTAAAGTAAGCTATTTACCCACTCAACAAGCCTTTGTAAGGTCTTTTGTTCACTTTCTTTTAACTCTTGCTGTGCTAGTTCTTCTAGTCTTTGTTGGAATTGTGTCACAGTGAGTGAGCAATCAAACTCACCATCAATTAATCGTGCCTGACAGAAGGATTGCCATTTCTGATACTCGGTTTCATCAAGGTGTTCTGGCCAATTTCTGGCTAGGTAGCGGGGGTAGAGTGTTTGTAGGCGCTTGGATTTGAACGCTGGAACCCATTCACTTAGTTTTTGTGGGGATGATGAAAGTATTTGGTTACATAGTTTTCTATCATCATTATTAATAAATCCACCATAAAGAGCAGAATCAGGGTCACATTCGCCCATTTCCCTTTTACGGCTGTACATTTCTTCAAGGCGACGGATTAAGGTTTCATCGCTGATTAGTTTTAATTTGTTTTTTTCAATAGCTTGCCAGTTAATATTCCAGCGTTCTGCCATCTCCTTAGTTAATGTATTTGGTGGAGAAATAGCAGGAGATTTATTGATGTGTATTCCTTTTAAACCAATATGTTGATGTGACTCATCTCGTTCAGCACGGGGTTTGTAAAGGTTATCAATAATCTCATCAACCGTCATTTCAAGTAAGGCACTTGGGTCATGGCGTAGGTCGTAACAAATTATTTCATTCTTGTTTACGGGGTGTACCAGTAAGGGAATGATTGGAGAAATGCAGCCTTGACTGGCTGGAAACATACCTGAGATATGCAACATTGTTTTGCGCTGTGCCATTTCGATATGGGTATTTAATAGGGGAGCGACATTGTTTTTAATGCGAAGATTAAAAAAGTAATCATATAAACGGGGTTGTTTGTTTTTAATAAGACGAGCAATATCAATCGTTGCTTTAACATCTACTAAGGCATCATGTGCACCTGTCTGTTCAATATCATTAGCTGTGGTTAGGTGTTCTAGGCGAAAGCTAGCGACTTCATTTCCATCAGCATCTATTCGAGTTGGCCAGTTAATTCCTTCGGGGCGTAGTGCATAGGTCATGCGTACTAAGTCGAGAATATCCCAGCGGTTATTGCCGTTTTGCCATTCACGCGCGTAGGGGTCTATAAAGTTTCGATAAAACCCAAAGCGAGTGACTTCATCATCAAAGCGAATACTGTTATAACCGGCGCCACAGGTTCCAGGTACAGTGAATACTTCGTTAATTTTCCCAAAGAACTCGGCCTCGTTTACGCCTTCTTTATCAGCAAGTTGTGGTGCAATTCCTGTCACCATAACAGCATCTGGATGGGGTAAGAAATCTGGAGTCGGTTTGCAGTAAAACATCACAGACTCACCAATGACTTCTAAGTCTAAATTGGTGCGGATACCTGCAAACTGTGCGGCACGGTCACGACGTGGATCGACTCCCCAAGTTTCGTAGTCGTGCCAGAAGATAGTATTTGTAGAACTCGTTTGATTAGACAATTCATATTCCTAATTGTGTAAATAAAGGGGGGGTGCCATCTATAGATCTAAACTTTTTTGACGTTAGGGTAATAGCTCGATAAGGCTGTATTGATATTACCTGCTGATATAGATTGATAAACACTTTCGTCACTGAGATTAAAGCCACCACAGGCCTCATACCAACCAATACTACCTAACCAATCAGGTAGTTTAATACTGCCTTGTGGTTTTCTTTGGATAACAATGCATTTTCCTGCACGATAGAGTAGGTTATACGGTAGATTGTTTTGATGAAAATGATCAATCAGCTGCCATGATTCTGATACAGATGAAAAGCAGTCAACCTTAAGTGGGTATTGTTTATCTCCACCATTGTGTTCCCAAACTTGGTGTTCGACTGAGTATACGCTATTTTCTATAAAGCCATGAATATGAAGATGATTCACAGAAGCGCCTGCGCCAATACTATTAAAGGAGAGTCCAAAGCCAGAAACTTTATTGCCAATATGGTTGGTAAGATTCCATGTCATTAGATGGGTCTTTTCATCAAGAACTTGGGCGCGTTGTTTCGTTGCATCTATCACAATTAATAAATGAAAAGGAGCAAAGGGAAACTTGTGATACATGAGGCGTAAGTCAGCACCATCAAAATTTTCTTCACTGATAATTTCAGGATGTAGAAAAGCTTTGTCAAAATGAAAAGCATTATTGTCGAATGGGCGCTGTAAAACTGTGAACTGTTCATTTGATGCACGCTCTGGGCGTAATGCACGCATTGGGTTATAAGCACATTGCCAATGCTCTACTTGGTGGCTTTGCCAGCTCGTATAATGGTTAATTCCTGTTTTACTAAGTCTTTTGAATACTAACTTGTCATCTTCTGAGCCCTGTAAATTTTCTGCTGCCTTTAATTCATTAAAGGTGGTTTGCAATTTTACTGATAAGGACTGTTGTAGATGTTCCTCCTGCATACTATTGGCAAGTACCAGTATAAAAGACCCGAGTTCATCAGGGTTTAGCATCTGACTAAGTTTATTTTTGAAGTGGCTCTGAAATTGGTCACTGTTTGAATTTAATAGCATGGCGCAAGATATTAACAGAATTATCAAAAAAAGGGGGGGGTGCCATATCATAATATTCATGCTTTAATTAGCCCATGAAAAAGAGACATTTACTGATAGTAGCCCATGGTAGTCGGCGTATGGAATCAAATGATGAAGTGCGTGAAGTGACACGTAAATTTGCATTGCAAGCACATGATTTTGAACGAGTTGAGTGCGGTTTTTTAGAGTTGGATGACCCGAGTATTCCACAGGGTTTAATTAACGCTATTGAAGCAGGTGCGACAGAGGTTGTTGTTTTGCCTTATTTCTTATCGGCAGGTCGTCATGTGTCAGAAGATATTCCCGCACAAATTGCTAGCGTACAAGAAAAATATCCTGATATTAAAATTGAGCTGGCTCTCTATTTAGGTGCATCGAAAAGAATGCCTGAAATTTTATTGGCACAAACATTAACGAAAACAAGGGAATTATAAACATGCTGTGGGTAAAAACATTTCATATTTTATTTGTTATGTCATGGATGGCAGGCATATTTTATCTCCCACGAATTTTTGTTCACTTCGTTGAAGGAAAAGAGACTGGGCAACAGGTAGACCGTTTAGCCATTATGGCGCGCAAGCTTTATAAGTTTATGACGATTATGATGATGATCGCAATTAGTCTAGGACTATGGTTGTGGTTAGGTTACGGAATCACTGGCGGCTGGATGCACGTAAAACTATTACTCGTCGGCTTTTTGTTAGCCTATCATTGGTGGTGCCGAATAAAAGTAGGGCAAATGGAAGCAGGGCACTTAGAGCATAGTGGTAAGTATTATCGCTTGCTAAATGAATTGCCTTTGTTTATTACCATTGGGATTTTGATAATGGTGGTGGTTAAGCCTTTTTAACTTTTATCCGCAGGTCACTTTTTTTTGCGACCTGTGAATAAAATGTCACTTTCGATTTTTTCTCCAACGCTTTTTCCTCTCCGCTTTAGTCGCTTTCTTTAGTTTTTCTTTTTTCTCAGATTCGATATCAGCAATCTCAACTTCCTGAATAAAATCTTTGGGGTTTTCCAAGGTGATTTCACCTAAAACGCCGAGACGAAATTCATTAATAAGTATCTTACTGACCTTGTCAATTTCTATCTGTCCGCCCGCTCGTAAACAACCGCGTAAACGCCCTATCGCTTCGATAAGCTCTATTTCTGTTTGTGGTGCTTCAGATAACTGATAACGTTCTACAATTAAGCTTGAGTAATTCTTTATCAGTATTTCTGCAAGATAAAATGCAGCATCTTCGCTGTCAAATGCAGTGTCTTTAATTGCCCCAGAAATAGCCAAACGATACCCACTGTGTTCGTTATTAATATTTCCCCATAGTAATCCCGGTGTATCAAATAGCACTACATTGTCGTTAATTTTTATGCGTTGTTGCTGGCGAGTAACGGCAGCTTCATTACCTGTTTTAGCAATGGTGCGACCTGTTAGAATATTGATAATGGTTGATTTTCCAACATTAGGAATGCCAACGATCATCGCTTGGATTTCTTTGTCTCTGTTTTCACCAACAGGAATCATCTTGCGACATAAAGAAGAAATTTGTTTGATCTTATCGGTTTCATCTCTGCTCACACAGAGTGTCCTAATTCCTTTATCTCGCTCATAAAAATCTTGCCATTGTTGAGTGAGTTCTGGATCTGCTAAGTCACTTTTATTGAAGATCTTGATGCAGGGTTTGTCCTTGCGGATTTTAGCAATCATCGGATTTTCACTTGAGCCAGGCAGGCGCGCATCAAGGACTTCGATGAGAAGATCCATATCGGGAAGTTTTTCTTGAATTTCTTTACTGGCCTTATGCATGTGACCAGGGAACCATTGAATTTTCATAGTTTGACTGACTACCACTAGTCTATTGTTTAAGCTTCGAAAGTAAGAATATGGTATTTTAGCGGATATTAGAGGCATTGTTTTAATTATAAAAAAAATAAAAGAGGGTAGTGCAGTAATGCTAGAGTCAGTTAAAGAAGTACTTACTAAAGATATCGAACTAGACACCATAAAAAAAGTGCTAACTAAAGATATTGATACAACACAGGTTCATGATTTCCTAGAAATGGAAGTTGAAATTACGCGCTTAAAAGAATTGCTTGCAACTGAAATTAAACTTAAAGAGTTTCTTCTTCAAGATATTGATTTTAAAGGTCTATTTAATTCAAAGCAGATTCCTGAAAGCGAACCTGGTCAATTAGAAAGTGATATTAAAGTCCAAGCTACTCAAAGTAATACAGATTTAAAATTTGTTGATGTGGAAGTAGATATTAAAGATATTCAAGCAGCAACTTTTGAAGCCTCTGAAATAGAGGTTGTTATTGACACACCCGTCGCAAAGCTTCCTGTTTACGATTTAGGCTTGATTGAGACGCTTCGTAATGAGCAAAAAGAAATTCTCTTTATTTTTAGCCAGATCATGAAATTTGCTAAAGAAAAGAAACATCGCTTAGCTGCTGACCAACTGGCAATTTTTACCAGTCGAGTAGCTTCACATTTTCATATGTCAGACAAAGAGCTTTATAGTTATTTGAAAGCCTTTATTCATCAAAGGTACCCCAATCGTGAAAAGGCTTTTACAGAGTTAAGTCTTGAGATGAAAAACATCTCGATTTCTATCTTCTTTACACTGACACAGAGCTATAATTTACCTTTGAATGAATCAACTCATGATGGTTTTGTTAAAGAGTTTGAATTATTAGGTGTGCAACTAGAGGATCGGATTAGTCGTGAGGAAAGAGTTTTGTTTCCTATGTATGAAAAAAGCCGCGAGCTAAAAGATATTAGTTCTTAGATCTTTAATTGGGATTGTTTGAGCATTCAATGCTCAATGGCACCCCCCCCTTTTTTTGATAATTATCATTTTTTAGATTACAGGCGGTGAAGTTGATCCATTGACTCAAACCCCTGTAGCTTTGCCTCATATTTTTTACTTAAAGCTATTACTTTAAACCGTTCTCCCATCTCGGATGGGAGGCTCAGTGTACGGACTTGTTGAGCGAGTAAATGTTGATCTACTTCCTGTTCATCCAGTGATTTCATAAATATTTCTTCCAAGCCTGAATTAGCTAAAAATGCTGCTTGAGAAGTAAAGCCCGCAATTTTCAGACCTTGTGTTTCCGCAGCTTCCGCCACTGCGGTAAAGTCGACGCTTGCGGTAATATCTTGTAAGCCCGAATAATAGAGAGGCGCTTCATTCACAAGGTGTTGATAGTGACAAATTAATGTGCCCTTATTACGCTCAGGTAAATAATATTCTTTGCGTGGATAGCCATAATCGATAAGTAGAACGACTCCTTTGCTTAGTGATTCACTTAGGGCTTGCAACCATCCTTCAAGATTAGGGTTTATTTCTGAGGTGTAGGGTGTTGATTCCTTGGATATATTTAGTGTTTTAACCGTTGCAGATAAATGCTCGTCTGCAGCTTGTAGCTGCTCAATTAATTTTCCATTTTTGCAAATGACATGATGCTCGTAAACCGTATCATCCTGCTGGGTAAATACATTCACAGGCATAGCATCTAATACTTCATTTCCTAAAACTATACCGATGAAATTCTTAGGAAGTTGTGAAAGCCAAATCACATGTTTTAATAAGTGCGGTGCATTTTTTTCAAGTGTCGCTTTTTGACGTTGTTTAAAATCAGGGCTCAAATCAAGAATATAATAATGTTCAGGTAATTGCTGTTGCCTTTCTAACTCTAGCAATACATCTGTTGCCATAATGCCCGTGCCCGCACCAAGTTCCAAAATATCAATGCTATGTTGTTCTGTATTTTGCTCAGCTTTTAACTGTTGAAAAATTTCTGCACATTGTTGTGCAATGCAACGTGAAAATAGGGGAGATATTTCTGGTGCTGTTATGAAATCTCCCTGCGCACCTATTTTATGTGTGCCAGATACGTAATAGCCTAGACCAGGTTCATAAAGTGCCATTTCCATATAGCGACGAAATGTGATGCTTCCACCTTCTTCATCAATGACATGACAAATCTTGTTAACAAGTTTTTCACTCTGTTTTAAGGCATCAATGGAGGGTTCTGGTAAACTCTGGCTGTATTTCATAGATAGGCAATACTACATGTCTGATTTAAAAGGTAAAGTCGCTTTAGTCACTGGTTCCGCACGGCGTATTGGCGCAGTCACAATTAGAAAATTACATGAGGCGGGTGCGACGGTCATCGTACATTATCGTAATTCATTCGAAGATGCTGAAAAACTATCGGCTGAATTAAATAATATTCGGCCACAATCTTGTTTTTTACAACAAGCCGATTTATCTAAGAACAGTAGCTTAACGACTTTAGTTGATAATATTATTCAACAAACAGGCCGTTTGGATATTTTGGTCAATAATGCTTCAAGTTTTTACCCAACCCCTTTGGGTGAGATAACGGAACATCACTGGGATGACTTAATGGCGAGCAATCTAAAGGCTCCATTATTTTTATCTCAAGCCGCAGCACCTCAGTTAATAAAAAATAAAGGCTGTATCGTTAATATGATTGATGTACATGGGTTCAGACCACTTAAAAGGCACACGGTTTATAGTGCGGCAAAGGCAGGGTTGTTGATGTTAACTCAATCTCTAGCACGTGAGCTAGGGCCTGATGTGCGCGTAAATGGGGTGGCTCCAGGTGCTATTCTTTGGCCTGAAATGGGTGGTGATGCTGAAAATGATATGCAAGTTGAGCAACAAGCCTTATTGGATAAAACCTGCCTAAAAAGGGAGGGTGAGCCTGAGGATATTGCTAAGGCGGTATTGTTTTTGATTCGTGATGCTGATTACATTACTGGTCATGTTATTCCTGTTGATGGTGGCAGGATGTTAAATCATTAATTAGGGAAATTTACCAATGTTTGCTGCAATCGGTGTATTACTCATGTTGGCAGGGGCATCTCTTTTTATTATTGCCTTATTTTTATATTTTTTCACTAATTTTAAGCGTTTTATTCCTGATGATTTTAAACGTATTATTTCAATGCGTGTCGCTGTCTATGTCTTCTTAGCAGGGTTAGTGCTTGTTAATTTTTTCTAAGATGGAGGCAACGACATGAGTTTTTTTTAACAGTAACGAAAGTATAGCCACCGCTTATACAGCGCCAATGTGTAAATGGCACCCCCCCCTTTTTTACATAATTGTAAATAGACTAGTGCGTGAGCTTTTCAATGGTCACTCAAAGTTACAATCATTTTAAACTCAGAAATAACATCTGAAATAAAGAATTCAGTTAATAAATCACAGGTTTTTTCAATTCGGGCTTGCTGATGAGGGAATTCAGCAAGCTGCTTTGACTTCCACGAAGCAAGTTCATTTGTCATGTCTTCATAAGTAAACATGTAAACAGATGTATCCAGATGATTTAGATGCTGCATTAACCAAGGTAACGCCGCTTTAGTGATTAAAAAAGGCTCTGCTTCTGCTTCTTTGCGATTCACTGTGTTTTCATCAACCCATTGCTCAATCGCTTGGTTAAGGGTTTTTTGGCTGAATACATAGCTAATCTTCTGTTTATCACTAGAAATCATTTTTATAGATTAATACGAATCGTCATGCTTTTAAACAAGTACCCGCTAGATGACACATTTAATTTTCAATTTAATAAAATAAATGAAACTAACCTTGCAGAGATGATGATTGTCTTCTATAAAACATTGTAAGGAGTAAATTTCCTTTAGGGACTTAATCAGAGTTTCCTAATAATGTTAATTTTAAATTTTATAAAACCGAAGGATTTTCAAACTATGAAAAAACAAATAACTACAGCACTTGCTACAGCAGGATTATTACTTGGAGCAACTTTATCTTCAACAGCAATGGCTGTTGAAAAAACATATGTCTCAATTGGTACTGGTGGTGTAACAGGCGTTTACTACCCTACAGGTGGTGCGATTTGTCGTCTGGTTAATAAGAACCGTAAGAAGACTGGTATCCGTTGCTCAGTTGAGTCTACAGGTGGTTCTGTATTCAACATCAATGCGATTCGCCAAGGTGAATTAGAAATGGGTGTTGCTCAGTCAGACTGGCAGTATCATGCTTATAATGGTACATCTAAGTTTAAAGATGCGGGTCCATTTAAAGATCTTCGTGCTGTATTTTCAGTGCATGCCGAGCCAGCAACACTCGTTGTTCGTGCTGATTCAGGCATTAAAAACTTTGGTGACCTAAAAGGTAAACGCGTTAATGTGGGTCAGCCAGGTTCTGGAACAGTTGCTACATTCGATGTCATCGAAAAAGCATTTGGTATGAGCCGTTCTGACTACAAACTAGCATCTGAACTTAAATCTTCTGAGATGGGTCAGGCACTTTGTGATAACAAAATTGATGCTTACTTCATTCTTGTTGGTCACCCAGCGGGACTAATCAAAGAAACAACGACAACGTGTGATGCAAAAATTGCAGATATTCATGGTCCAGCAGTTGATAAGCTTGTGAAAGAGAATTCATACTATCGTTATGCTTCTGTTCCAGCTGGCATGTACACAGGCAACCCTGATGCAGCAAAGACAATGGGTGTTGGTGCAACGTTTGTCTCATCTGCAAAAGTACCTGAGAAAGTAATTTACGAAGTTGTTAAAGCTGTATTTACAAATATTGATGATTTCAAAAAGTTACATCCTGCATTTAAAAACTTGAAGACGACTGAGATGGTTAGCGCCTCTTTATCTGCTCCTCTTCATGATGGTGCAAAGAAGTATTACAAAGAAGCTGGTTTAGTTAAGTAATTTAAACCTGTGAAATTAAGGCGGGTAATTTACCCGCCTTTTTTGTATCTGAGTTTTATGCACGACATATTTTCTATGAATTATTTCGTGCATAACGCTTAAAAAAAAGAATAGGAATATAGTAAACAAAAAGGAGAGGGTATGGCTGAGAGCAAAGCAGATGACTTTGAGATAGATGAGTCAAAACTAGAGGAAATGATCGCTGAATCGGATACAGGTGCTAGAAATCCTAGAGGCGGTGTTGGTAAAATGATGTTCTGGGTCGCTTTTGCTTGGGCGCTTTTTCAGTTATGGATATCATCACCTTTTCCTTATATGTTCCCCGATATTATTCCTGTTTTAAATAATACAGGAACGCGTTCTATCCATTTGGCCTTTGCGATGTTTTTAGGCTTTCTTGCTTATCCAGCGTTTAAATCCTCCCCTCGAGATTATATTCCGCCACTGGATTGGGTGTTTGCCATTTTGAGCATAGTGGTCACTTTGTATTTATGGATATTTGCCCGAGATCTCGCTGATCGTGCAGGTTTGCCTACTACCGTAGATTTAATCATTTCAGGTATAGGTATTGTTATTGTGCTTGAAGCAGCACGTCGTGCTTTAGGCCCTCCATTGATGATTATTGCAATGGTGTTTCTAGCCTATGTGTTTTTTGGACACTTAGCACCCGATGTGATGTCGTGGAAAGGGGCTTCATTTTCGCGTGCAATGAGTCACTTTTGGATTACACAGGAAGGTGTCTTTGGTGTGGCATTAGGTGTCTCAACTTCAATGGTTTTCTTATTTGTACTGTTTGGGTCGTTACTTGAGCGCGCTGGAGCAGGTAATTATTTTATATTGGTAGCATTTAGTCTCTTAGGTAAGTTTAAAGGTGGCCCTGGAATTGCTGCAGTAGTTTCATCTGCTTTAACGGGTTTGATTTCAGGCTCATCTATCTCTAATGTGGTTACCACGGGAACTTTTACAATTCCCCTAATGAAAAGAGTGGGCTTTTCAGCAGAAAAAGCAGGTGCTGTTGAAGTGGCATCCTCAACCAATGGGCAACTTACGCCACCTGTAATGGGTGCCGCTGCATTCTTAATGATTGAGTTTGTTGGTATTTCATATTTAGAAGTTGTTCAACATGCAATATTACCCGCACTGATCTCTTATTTTGCCTTAGGTTATATCGTTTATTTAGAGTCTTGTAAGCTGGGTCTAGAGGGTATGCCTTCTAGGTTCTCTTCCACCCTTTTACAGAAAATGTTTACCTTCTTGACCGTTGTCGTGATTATTTTAGTGATATCAATGGCAATGCATTTTGGTTTTGGTTGGTTAAAGGGAGCGGCAGGTGATGCTACACCGTGGATAGCAGGGGTTATATTTGTACTTTCCTATTTCTTTTTATTAAAAATTGCCGTGAGATACCCTGATTTAGCTCACAGTGACACTATTGAAGAGCTTCCAGAAGTTGGACCAGTGGTGAAATCAGGTCTGTATTTCCTATTGCCAGTGGTCGTGCTGATTTGGTTCTTAATGGTGGAAAGATTCTCCCCACCCCTTTCTGCATTTTGGGCATCTATGGCAATGATTTTTGTTTTGTTGACTCACAAGTACCTTAAAAGCTTGATGCGTGGTGAATCAAACCCTGCCCAGTATTTTAGTGATGGTTGGAATGACTTTAAAGATGGCATGGTAGCAGGTGCTCGCAATATGATTGGTATCGGTATTGCAACAGCAGCAGCAGGACTGATTATTGGTGCGGTAACACTATCTGGTGTTGGTTTGATTTTAGCAGAGGTTGTAGAATTTATCTCAGGCGGAAGTTTAATCATTATGTTGATGCTTACTGCAACGATCAGTTTATTGCTAGGAATGGGTCTTCCTACAACGGCAAACTACATTGTAGTTTCATCCTTGATGGCTCCAGTTATCGTTAGTTTAGGTGCTCAATCTGGTTTGATTGTTCCTTTAATCGCGGTACATTTATTCGTGTTTTATTTTGGAATACTAGCAGACGATACACCGCCGGTGGGGCTGGCCGCCTATGCGGCCGCCGCTATATCTGGTGGTGATCCTATTAAAACCGGTATTCAAGGGTTTATGTATGATATTCGTACTGGTATTTTACCTTTTATGTTTATCTTCAACACCGAACTATTGTTAATCGGTATTAAAGGGCCATTTCATTTGGCAATGGTGATTATAACGGCAACCATTGCGATGCTGATGTTTGCCGCCGCCACACAAGGGTGGTTTTTAACAAAGAATAGAATATGGGAGACAATTGCATTACTTCTCGTTACATTCTTATTTTTTAGACCTGGCTTTATAATGGATAAATTTTATCCACCGCTCACAGAAGTGCCTGCAGCTCAAATTTACAAAATTACGGCTGATTTACCTGATAAAGCACAGATTCGGGTACAGGTAAAAGGTGAAACTTTAGAAGGAAAAGCCATTGATAAGGTCGTCATGCTCCCCACTGGAGATAGGTCACTTGGAGATGGAGTTGCTCGACTTAAAGGTGCTGCTGGTCTTGAGCTTCGAGAAGAAGATGGTAAGTTGATAATTGATAACCTTGTTTTTGGTGGTGTTGCTGAAAAACAAAAACTGGATTTTGATTGGGAGATTGCCAGTGTCAAAGTTGAGAATACAGATCGCCCTGCTAAGCAATGGTTATATATATTAGCTGCTGGATTACTCGCTCTAGTTTGGTTCTCACAAAGATCTAGGGTTCGAAAAGAGAAAAAACTGGAGGTTAAACATGTTTAATAAAATACTGGTGCCTGTTGATATCTCAACTAAAGCTACCACTGAGAAACTCTGTATGGCTGCTAACGAGTTGGCTCAAAAGTATAATGCTGAAGTTAGTTTAATCTCGGTTTTGCCTGATTACGGGATGCCATTGGTTGCTAGTTATTTTCCTGAAGGAGCACAAGATAAAGTAAAGGCTGAAATAACACAGGAATTGGAAAAACTAGCTGAGACGTATTTTAAGCCACAACCAAAAATACGTTTAGTCCAAGGAAAACGCAGGCAATCTATCCTCAAAGAAGTAGATGCGTTTTCTGCTGACCTTGTGATGATTGGATGTCGGCGTAAAAAATCTCGTAGCAATCAACGCTTACTCGGATCTACGGGTTCCGCTATCAGTGATCGCGCGGGTTGTTCTGTTTTAGTCGTTCGTTAAAATTCTTTTATCATTTATTTCGCTAGTTGCTTATGGTTTATTGGCATCAAAAGCTAAAGGTGGTTTTCTAAAGGGCAGCGCGGAAAATGGTTTAATCGTTATTGTTCACCATGATTGAAGTAGGGCTGTTACAGTTGAAGTTAGAGCGTTAAGTTCTTTCTTAGTTAATCCTCAGGTAGAAAGAGTTACTTTGATGTGCTAAGTCAATGGCACCCCCTGCTTTTTTACAAGATTGTAAATACTTAAGATCGAGTGATTGATGCTCAAAATTTGAAGCTTTCCTATGTTTTTGTGTTTTTAAAACGTATTATATTTCTACTTCTGTTTTAAAAACTACCACAGCTTCTCCTTTAATTTGAATTAGAAATGGAGAGTTATTTCTTACTTTTACCTTAATGATAATAGTGCCAACCCTTCCCATTTTTTCCCCTTGACGACTACTAAATTCAAGTGAATCACTTGGATGGTTAACTAATTTATGTTTCACTAAATAACCACCTAGTGGCCCATTTGCATTTCCTGTTACAGGGTCTTCATTTATTCCAATTGCTGGAGCAAACATTCTACCAAACGTTAATATATCTTTGTCATTAGAATCAAATGTAAAAACGAAATACCCATTGCATTTGATTGTATTACTCAAAATAGTTAATTTACTATAGTTTGGTTTTAGGCTATCAAGTTTTTCTTTACTATTAATTCCAATCATTACTTTAGAGTGACCTGTTGAGGCAATTTGGATTGGGCACTTCTCATTTAAATCTGTTTGATTAATACCTAAAGCATCTATTAGTTTATCTTTATTTTTAGTACTTAGAGTTGGGCTTAATTGAAACTCTCCTTGCGTCATTATTATCTGGTAATCTTTATTGTCTTTAATGATTTCAAATGGAAGAACACCAACCTTTGTTTTCATTTTCAAAACACAAGACTCCAAGTTTTCTTCCAATGCTTTAGCATACATAGCGGCAATAGTTGCATGACCACAAATTGGCACTTCAGTTTCTGGTGTGAAGTATCTTATTTCAGCATCATAGTCGTCATTATTTGCTTGAAAAAGAAAAGCTGTTTCAGAGTTATTTAATTCTCTAGCGATTTGTTGCATTTGTTTTGCCGTTAACCCATCAGCATTAACAACGACACCAGCAGGATTCCCTTTGAATTTTTCTTTTGTAAATGAGTCAATTTGATAAATAATTAGCTTCTTCATTTATATACCTATTGGTCAAATTTAACACTGCTATTATGTGCTAATAGCATTGGGGCTACTACTCAAATCACGGTCTAAGCCTATTCATATTATTTTAATTGATCGTTGATGAACCTAACTTTCCCGAAAATTTGGCACTCCAAAGGTTTTTTGCGATTGGCGATGCTATCTTGATAAGTAAACCTTCAATGATACCTTTCCCACAACATGATAACCTTGTTAGAAATGAGGGGAGTAAACTAATAACAGCAGAAGCTAATTGTGATGGTTCATAATACTGCCTTGAAATAACGTTACAATCTGTCATTCCTGCATTTTTCAGCCCTTCTAAATAGCTACTTTCAGAGATTGTTGCTCCTGCACAAGCAGCTGTTAATATTCCACTTCGCTTGACCCACCATGGCATATTTTCGGAAACTATATCTGCAACTAGCATTTGTCCGTTAGGTTTTAGTACGCGAGCAATTTCAGTAAAAGCCTTTTCTTTTTCAGATGATAAGTTAATAACACAGTTTGAAATTACCCAGTCTACAGACTCTGATTCAATGGGTAAGTTTTCGATCATACCTTTTCTTAATTCGATATTCTTAAACTCGGATTTATCAATATTCTCTTTTGCTTTTTTTAACATATCTTCATTCATATCGATGCCAATTACTGATCCGTTAGTTCCCACTTTTTCTGCGGCTAATAATAGATCAAGACCAGTACCACATCCCAAATCAAGTACAATATCTCCTTTTTTAACAGAGCTACTCGCTAAAGGATTACCGCAGCCAAAGGAACTATCTGTCATTCCTTCTGGCAAATTATCTAACTGATGTACTGAATAATTGGCAAATTTAGCCCCACCTGTGGCTGAAACGATGTTTTTCTTTTCTTTTATAGCCTTTGAATATTCTGCTGATATCTTTTCACTTTTATTTTTCATGAGGTGCTCTCTTTTAGTAAGAAAAACACTAATATAAACCCTTCCCTAAAGGGTAGAGTCAAGGTTCATTTTTGCACTTGAGGAAATTGACAGTCTGAGTGATCAGAAAGACAATTTTTTATTTCGTTTCTGTAGCTTTCTAGTTCACTTAAATTTTGTTGAAGTTTTAAGACTTTTTTAGTGATTTTTTGTTCTTTTAAAAAGATTGCATTCCTAATATTTTCCCAGTTAGTCAGGCTTCCCTTTGGGTAAATAATATCTTTCAGTTCAGATAGTTTGAAGTCGTAAGCTTGGGCAATTTTGATGAACTTAATTATAAGAACATCTTCTTCTGAAAAAACTCGATATGAGTTTTCTCTTGGAATATTTGGCAACAAACCTAGTTCCTCATAAAGCCTAATCGCTTTAACGGTTGCGCCACTTTTTTTTGATGCTTGACCTATGTACATATTTTTCCATGATTCTAACTAGCTACTGCAAATAAACCCTATCAAGCGCTTGTTGAGTCTTACCTTCAATCAACCTCTTAATCGCTTGTGGGTAAATAATATGTTCTATCTGATGAACACGCTTTGCCAAAGACTCTTCGCTATCGCCTTTTTTGACGGGGACAACACCTTGTAAGATAACGGGACCTGCATCAAGCTTTGGAATGACAAAGTGGACGCTAGCTCCGTGTTCTTTTTGTTGATCTTCTAGGGCACGTTTATGGGTGTGTAAACCTTTGTACTTAGGTAGTAGGGAAGGGTGGATATTAATTAATCTATTTTTGTAATGTGTTACAAAGTCATCACCTAGTATTCGCATAAACCCAGCTAAAATTACCAGTTGTGGTTCATAGCTGTCGATGATTTGTAGTAGGGACTGGTCAAATGCTTGCCTGTCTATAAACGGCTTATGATCTAGGGTGACAGCAGGAATATTTTCTTTTTCTGCTCGCTCTAAGCCATAGGCATTAGGACGACTGCTGATGACGGCGCTGATTTCTGCTTTGATTTCACCTGAGTTGATTTGATCAATAATGGCTTGAAGATTACTGCCATTACCGGAAATCAATACAACAATTTTATACATACTCGATATGAGGTTCTGTTTGATCTGAACTTTGGATACTGCCAATCATCCAGTTATCAATACCTAACCCTTTAAAGTGTTCTTGAAGACCTGCTAGTTCAGGTGCATCTATGACGAGCACCATACCTATTCCACAGTTAAAGGTGCGGAGCATTTCACTCTGTTCGATATTGCCTTGTTGTTGCAGCCAGTCAAATGTTTCGGGAGCTCGCCAGCTAGCTAGGTTAATTAGACCTTTGCTATTTTCTGGCATAACACGGGGTAGGTTTTCAGTAAGACCGCCACCTGTGATGTGC
The DNA here is from genome assembly GCA_964632635.1 of uncultured Cocleimonas sp. Taxonomy (GTDB): domain Bacteria; phylum Pseudomonadota; class Gammaproteobacteria; order Thiotrichales; family Thiotrichaceae; genus Cocleimonas. Next base: position 19,975 of record CAZWEA010000005.1, read on the forward strand.
GCTACTGCGTGAATTTTGAATTTTTTAAGTGCCGCTAATAATGGTTTTACATAAAGCGTGGTAGGGGCAAGTAGTGCTTCTCCAAGGGTGGTTTCGTTTCCATTGTTATAAAAACTATCCGTTAACGATGCGCCGCTGACTTCGATGACTTTACGAATTAATGAATAACCATTGGAATGTGGACCACTAGATGCTAATCCGAGTAAAACCTGTCCTTCTGTGACATTAGATGGGTCAAGTATTTCTGACTTCTCAACCACGCCTACGCTAAACCCTGCTAAGTCAAAATCACCCTGTGCGTACATGCCAGGCATTTCTGCAGTCTCACCACCGATTAATGCACAGCCTGATTCAACACAACCATCGGCAATACCTTTAATGACATCTTCAGCTATGTCGTTGTTTAATTTTGCAGTAGCGTAATAGTCTAGGAAAAACAAAGGTTCTGCACCAGTAACAATAATGTCATTAACACACATAGCGACTAGGTCGATACCGATGGTATCGTAGATTTCAGCATCAATGGCAAGCTTTAATTTAGTACCAACCCCATCTGTGCCGGATACTAGTATCGGTTGTTTATAGCCTTCGGGGATCGACATAAGACCACCAAAGCCACCAAGACCTCCCATAACCTCTGGGCGGGTTGTTCTTTTAGTGTGCGGTTTGATGCGATCAATAAGTGCATTGCCTGTGTCGATATCGACGCCAGCATCACGATAAGTTAATGGAGTATTGTCTTTTGGCATGTTTTTGTGTGTATGGGCTGTGGTTTTTAAAAGGGGATTCTAGCACGGTTATTTAATAAAAATGTGTTAATTATGTAAAAAACGGGGGGGTGCCATATGAAACTGTTAGTCCAGATATTCTAAAGCGTCCTCTAGGCGAAGTGCGGTCATAATCTTCATTCCTTTAATAGGGCGTTGAGGTAAGTTGCCTTTAGGGATAATGGCACGTTTAAAGCCGTGTTTATAAGCTTCTTTTAAACGTTCTTCACCATTGGATACAGGGCGAATTTCTCCTGCTAATCCTATCTCGCCGAATACCACTAAGTCTGCTGGATGTGGTCGATTACGAAAACTGGAAAGAGCTGCGAGTATCATTGGTAGATCGGCGGCAGTTTCGGATATTTTCATTCCACCCACTACATTAATAAAAACATCCTGATCAAACATAGAAACACCGCCATGGCGATGCAATACCGCAAGCAACATGGCAATACGGTTTTGTTCTAAGCCAATAACGACACGCCGTGCTTGCTGTCCGTGGCTTTCATCTACCAGTGCTTGAACTTCAACTAAAAGTGGGCGAGTACCTTCACGGGTTGCTAAAATGACACTGCCAGGGACGGGTTCTTCATGGCGTGATAAGAAAATTGCTGATGGGTTATTAATGCCGACCAGACCTTTTTCGGTCATTGCAAAAACACCGAGTTCATTGACAGCACCAAAGCGGTTTTTCACTGCGCGTAAGATACGATAACGTCCACCGGGGTCGCCTTCAAAATAAAGAACTGTATCTACCATGTGTTCTAGTACGCGTGGTCCTGCAAGGGTGCCTTCTTTGGTAACATGACCTGCAATAAAAAGACAGGTATTCGTTTGTTTAGCAAAGCGTGTAAGTCTGGCGGTGGCTTCACGCACTTGGCTGATGGAGCCAGGTGCTGAGGTTAACTCTTCGGTGTGAATGGTTTGGATTGAGTCAATAACCATCACTTCAGGTTTTTCAATAATGGCGTGATCAATAATGCGCTCAACACAGGTTTCAGTTAAAAGTCTGAGGGGTTCTAGATCAAGTTCTAGACGTTGGGCGCGCATTGAAACTTGTTTTAAAGATTCTTCCCCTGTGACATAAAGTGAACGTAGATTTCCCATGCTGGCTAGCGTTTGAATCAGAATGGTGGATTTACCTATACCAGGGTCGCCACCAATTAAAATCACCGAGCCTTGGACTAAGCCACCGCCTAAAACACGGTCTAATTCTGAGAGCCCTGTGGAGACACGTGGTTCTTTTCTAAGGTCAATATCTTTGAGTGATTTAACTTGCCCTGAATCACCAGAATAGCTGTGAAAACGGCTGCTTTTTGCTGCTGTGGCATTAGATGATCTTTGAAGAGCGCTTTCTTCTAAAGTGTTCCATTCGCCACAATCTCCGCATTGGCCACTCCATTTATTGTGAATAGAACCACAGCTCGTACAGCTATATTGCGTTTTTACTTTTGCCATTTTTTAAGAGGATTCTATGAGGTTTTAATGGTGTGTGCGGTGGGTGTAATAGTTATAGATGTTTGTGCGGGTTTTTTATCAAGAATAAACTCTTGAATGAATTTCGTTCCGAAGAAAGCAAGAGCGAGTGTAATAAAACCTACTATTGTCCAGCGAATGGCTTTCTTACCACGCCATCCGTATTTCCAACGGCCCAATAACAAGGCACTAAAAATAACCCAAGAAACGATGGATAGAATTGTTTTGTGTATGATATGTGAGCTGAATAAGTTGTCTAAAAAGTAAAAACCTGTGAGTAAACCTAGGCTTAACATGATGACACCAATACTGATAAAACGGAATAAAAGATGCTCCATATCTTCAAGAGAAGGAAGAGTACGAATAAATCCAGTATTTTGACGGTTATGCAGATGGTTATTCTGTGTTGCTAGTAATAATGCTTGAAATGATGCTAGCATCAAGAGGCTATAGGCGAGTAGTGATGTTAATATATGCACACCGAGGCCACTTTTCATATCAATAGCAATTGATTCTGTGGTTAGCGTTATTGACACAATGATACTAATAATGGCAATGGGTAAAATTATAATAGCCAGTGTTTGAATTTTACGTTTTAAGGTTGTGATAAATAGAATCAAACTGATAAACCACATTACGTAAGAACCAAGAGTAGCAAAACCAACAACAAGTGATTTACCTAATATTAAAGGATAATGGAGCGCTATAATATGTATCAAAATGGCAATAAACCAAGTAATAAAATAGAGTTTGTCTTTTTTGAAATTGAAGTTATTTTCTTTGTTGTTAATGTCAGTACGCACAGCCGACGTGATCATTATCCAGCTTATTGAATAAAAGATAATGGCAGCAATATTTAAAAGAGTTGCGCTCATGTATAGGATTCGGTTATATAAAAACAGGTATTCATTATAGTGTAATGTTATACTAATTGGCTGGAGCTTTGTGTTTAAAATTAAAAATTATTTAAAGAGAGAAAAATGTTTGAAAGTTTAAGTGATCGTCTTTCCCATACGATAAAAAAATTAAAAGGTCAGGCACGACTAACCGATGAGAACATCAAAGATGCGATGCGAGAAGTTCGTATGGCGTTGCTTGAAGCTGATGTTGCCTTGCCTGTAGTACGCACTTTTATTGATAAGGTTAAGGAAAGAGCCATTGGTAAAGAAGTACAAGGAAGTCTATCGCCAGGGCAGACCCTAATAAAAGTTGTTAATGATGAACTGGTTGAAATAATGGGGCAGGAGAATGAATCTCTTGACCTTAATGCACAACCTCCTGCTGTCGTACTGATGGCTGGCTTACAAGGTGCGGGTAAAACGACAACTGCTGGTAAGTTAGCAAAGCTATTAAAAGAGCGTGAAAATAAGTCAGTAGCGATGGTCAGTTGTGACGTTTATCGACCAGCGGCGATCAAACAATTAGAAACCCTAGCAGAGCAGGTTGAAGCGACTTTTATTGAAAGTGAGGTCGGGCAAAAACCAGTCGATATTGCTATCAGTGCTTTAGAGTATGCAAAAAGAAAGCATATTGATGTGTTGCTTGTGGATACTGCGGGTCGTTTACATATTGATGAAGAGATGATGGCTGAGATTAAAGCTATTCATTCTTCAGTAAGCCCTGTGGAAACACTATTTGTAGTTGATGCCATGACGGGTCAAGATGCGGCAAATACAGCAAAGGCGTTTGGTGAAGCACTACCCTTGACAGGTGTTGTTCTAACCAAAGCTGATGGTGATGCACGTGGTGGTGCGGCACTTTCAGTTCGCGAAATTACTGGAAAACCCATTAAGTTTATCGGAATGGGTGAAAAGATTGATGCGCTTGAGCCTTTCCATCCTGAGCGTATGGCTTCACGTATTCTTGGAATGGGTGATGTATTAACCTTAGTTGAAGAAGCTCAGCGTAAGGTTGATCACAAAGATGCACAAAAACTTGCCAAGAAGCTAAACAAAGGCAGAGGTTTTGATCTTGATGATTTACGTTCGCAAATGCTACAAATGAAGAAAATGGGTGGTATGGGCGGATTAATGGATAAATTACCTGGTATGGGTAAAATGTCACAAACGGTTCAAGATGGGGCTGGTGATAAAGAAGTAGATAAAATGGTTGCCATTATTAACTCTATGACTCTTCAAGAGCGTCGTTTTCCTGCTGTCATCAAAGGGTCACGAAAAAAGCGTATCGCCGCAGGTTCTGGCTTACAGATTCAGGATGTAAATCGTTTGTTAAAGCAGCATAAACAAATGAGTAAGATGATGAAGAAGTTTAAAGGTGGGGGGCTGAAGAAAATGATGCGCGGTATGAAAGGACAGATGCCACCTGGAATGGGTGGTGGGGGTGGATTTCCAGGTATGTAAATGGAAATTAATACCTTTCCCTAATGTTGTAAAAAAGGGTGGGGTGCCATTATTTACTCGCTGATTCTTCGCTGAACTACTGACTTTAGGTTGATGTGCGATAGAAATATAAAGAATACCCTTTCTTTTTTTTCTAAAAGGCGTAAAATCGCGCGATTGTTTTTTGTTAGTATTACTTTAGCTTTATTTTAGACCTTTGTGCTTCTTAAGAAGTCCCTTAAGTCGCTAGGTAGAGCTTATATTAGAGATATTTTGATTATGGTTACAATCCGTATGGCAAGAGGCGGTTCAAAGAAGCGCCCATTTTATAAAATCGTTGTTAGTGATTCACGTAAACCTCGTGACAGTGGTTATATTGAGCGTTTAGGCTTTTTTAATCCACGTGCTAAAGGTCAAGAAGTTCGTCTTGAGCTTAAGCAAGAGCGTATTGATCACTGGATTAGTGAAGGCGCACAGCTTTCAACTCGCGTATCAACATTATTAAAAGAATCAGCTAAGGTTGCTGCTTAATTTAAAGTTGGTTGTATGAAACGGTCTGATGAATACATCACACTTGGAGAAATTTCAGGTGTACACGGTGTTAAAGGCTGGATCAAAGTTTTTTCTCATACCTCTCCTCGTGTAAAAATTACTGAATATTCTCATTGGTTTTTACAAGAAAAAGATAAGACGTGGAAGAGCATCAAATTACTTGATGGGAGAAAGCAGGGTAAAAATATTGTTGTTAAGCTTGAAGGTATCAATGATCGTAATCAAGCTGAAGCGCTTAAAGGCGTTACTGTAGCAATAAATAGTGAACAACTTGAAGCACTATCAGAAAATGAATATTACTGGAGAGACTTAATTGGTCTTTCAGTAGAAACGACAACAGGTAATGAGCTAGGTGAAATAGACTGGCTTTTTGATACAGGCAGTAATGATGTCATTATTGTAAAAGGTCAAGTTGACGGAGAAAACGTAGAGCACTTAATCCCTTATCTTATGGGTGATTTTGTTAAGTCGATTGACTTAGAAGCTTCACGAATGATTGTTGATTGGAATCCTGAGTTTTAGACTTACTTTAATCATGCGATTTGATGTTATTACATTATTGCCAGAGTTAGTTGAGTCAGTTTTTAGTGTCGGTATTGCTAGTCGAGCGGCAAAACGTGGTTTGGTTGAACTGCATTGTTGGAATCCGCGAAATAATACTGAAGATGTTCATCGTACGGTTGATGATCGACCTTATGGCGGTGGACCTGGAATGGTTATGAAGGCTGATTGTTTATTAAAAACAATTAGTGAAGCGCGTAAAGCGAGTACTGCTGAGGCGAAGGTAATTTACCTAAGTCCTCAAGGAAAGCCGATTAATCAAGCAATGATGCGGGATTTGTCGAAGCAAAAAGGTGTAATTTTATTATGTGGTCGCTATGAGGGTATAGATGAGCGCATAGTGGAACTGGAAGTTGATGAAGAATGGTCTCTTGGAGATTATGTCTTAAGTGGTGGTGAACTTGGTGCAATGGTTGTTATTGATGCTGTTACCCGTTTAATACCTTCCGTTTTAGGACATAAAGATTCGGCTGAGCAAGATTCCTTTACGGGTTCATTGCTTGATTGTGAACATTACACGAGACCTGAAGTTGTTAAAGGTTTAACAGTTCCATCTGTTTTAAAAAGTGGTGATCATGCAGCGATAGCGCGTTGGAGAAGAAAACAGTCAATAGGTAGAACGTACTTAAGACGTCCCGATCTATTGGAAAGTAAACCATTGAGTAAAGATGATAAAACCTTACTTGATGAGTTTTTAAGAGAATATAAAGAGTTAAGTTGAGGAAATATTATGAGTACAATTATTCAGGCTTTTGAAGCCGAACAAATGAAGAAGGACATTCCAGATTTTAACTCTGGGGACAGTGTCGCTGTTTCAGTTAAAATTAAAGAAGGCGATCGTGAGCGTATTCAGATTTTTGAAGGCGTTGTTATTGCTAAGAGAAACCGCGGTTTAAATTCAGCATTTACCGTTCGTAAGATCTCTTATGGAGAAGGTGTTGAACGTGTTTTTCAAACACATAGTGCTCAAATAGACAAAATTGAAGTTAAACGTAGAGGTGATGTTCGCCGAGCAAAACTTTATTATCTACGTGGACTTACTGGTAAAGCTGCACGTATTAAAGAGAAAGTATAATCATTACAACTATCTGATTTATAAAATTAATTATATTGCTAATATAATTAATTAAATCGATAGTTTTGAGAGAAGCCCATGTTAAATTTCATTTTTCGTGGGCTTTTTTTTAAAAGAATCAAAATTCTCGAAAGAACCTGTGTCTTATCTTGATAAGAGGCTTTAAATTAAGCTTGTATTCATGGTTAATATGAGAAAATTAGATAATACTAATAACTATAAAAAGAGATTATTTCAAAAGTTGTCAGAATAAGCCCATCTTAAACTGATAGTTTAGAAACAATACAATAACTAAACTGTGCCTAATTTAGATCAAAACACTATCATAATCATATTGTTGCTGTTACTACTTGTAGCGGTAGGGTTTTTGGTGTTATCTAAATATCTCCAAAAAGAGCAGAGGACTCATGTTCCAAATAAAACACCTAAAGCCTTGCCATCTATAGATTCTACAGGGGAAGGTTGTCCTGAGAATGCGTATAAAAAACTACCTGTAGCTATCGTTGTTCTAAACTCTGAGAAAAAAATCATTTATCTTAATTTAGCTTCTGAAACCATGTTAGGTTGTCAGCTACGTCGGGAGATGGGTAAGGAATACCAGAATGTATTTACTCTTCTGAATATGAAAACCAGAAGGGTTTTGCAGGGCATATTTTCTACTGAAAATCTTTTGAAAAATGAAACTTTTACTCGTGAGTGCTTATTACAAACAAAAACTAATCAGACTTTTTCAATAGAGCTTAATGTTGTTCCATTAAGAATCACTGATGAAGATCATATGATACTGTCATTAAGGGATATTACTGAAAGAAAAGCCCTGCAATCTAAAATATCAGACTTGGGAAAGTATGATGGATTAACGCGTTTCTTAAATAGAAAATCGTTTGATGCTGAAGTAAAACACTTAATTGACAATGCACACAAACATAATTCTCAACATGTTCTTGCTTATTTTTCTATAGATCAGTTTCAAGTCATAAATGATACTATTGGTCATGCAGGTGTTGATAGTCTTGTGATTAAAATGGGCGAACAGATAAATAAGAAAATTGCTAAATCCATAGATATTGTTGCTCGAATGGGTGTCAATGAATTTGCAGTTGTTTTTTGTGAAAGAAAACTAGCTTCTGCTATCAAAACCATCGAAGAAATTTTACTGAATATTTCAGAATATAAGTTTATGTCACGTGGGCAGGAATACGCTGTTTCAATGAGTGCTGGTTTTCTTGTGATTGATGATAAAACAACTTCTGCAACTCGTGCTATTTCTGAGGCCAATAATGCTTGTGGTTTGGCTAATAAACGTGGTGGCAATTGTTTGTCTGCTTATATTGAAGATAGCAATGAATCACAAAAAACAGAAGGAAATCTAGAGTGGGTGATGATCTTAAAGAAAGCGTTGCAAGAAAATCGTTTTCGAATGTATGCTCAGCCCATTCATCTACTAGAACAGCAAGAATACAAAAAACCTTTTCATCATTATGAGCTACTGCTGCGTTTAACAGATGAGAAAGGTAATCAAATATCACCCGATGAGTTTATTTCAGCCGCTGAGTATTACTCAATGATGCCAGCAATAGATCGTTGGGTTGTCCGAAATGTATTAAAAAAATTAAGTAAGATTCCAGAGCAAACTCCTCTCCCAATATTTGCGATTAACTTATCAGGACAAAGCATAAATGATCCTACTTTTTTGGATTATGTACTTAAAGAGATTAAATCTACTGATGTACACCCGCAAATGCTTTGTTTTGAAATAACAGAGCAAGTTGCTGTTGAAGAGATAAGTGTCATCAATAAATTCATTTCGAGTCTTAAAGCACTTGGCTGTACATTTTCTTTGGATGACTTTGGAACGGGTGTTAGTTCATATAGTTATTTAAGATCATTAAATGTTGATTATTTGAAAATTGACGGTAGTTTTGTGAAAAATATTGCAGATGATGAAATTTCTAAAACAATGGTTCAATCTATCAATCAGATAGGACACACCATGAAAATAAAAGTCATTGCTGAATATGTTGAAAATGAGCAAATAATTAAACTACTCAGAGAGATGGGCGTAGATTATGGTCAAGGATACGCAATCGCTCGTCCTGGCCCGATTGAGGCTGTAATTAGAAGGCATCAGTCTTCTATTGCACAGGTTTATTAGTTACCAAGCCACTAAAAGTAGTTGTCACAATATTACCGCCTGAGCCATCCTTACAATAACCTATTTTAGTTAAAATCAGATTTATTTCCTGATAAATTTCCAATCTATCTATTTGCTTTAAATAGCAAAAATTGAGTCTGTTTTTTAGTATGAGTCGTTTGATTAAATATGTTGTACAATTCACTAGAATTTAAGTACAAGCTAATATCTAATCGCTTTTCTAAGTGTGGATTTGGTCATATATTAATTAAGCGAGAATAGTTTTGATTTCGAATAACAAAAATACTTTTTGGGCTATTGTTCTGACTGCAGTTTTTTTAACATCATGTAGCCAAACAGGCCGTCAGGCGACCTCCTCAAAAGAAATCAGTGATCAGGGTACTAAGGATACGTATGTAAATATAAATCGTCGTATTTACAGGTTTAACGTTGGACTTGATCGTTACCTAGTTAAACCCATTGCCAAGTCATATCAATCAGTCACTCCAAGTTTTCTAAATACGAGCATCAGTAACTTTTTTCTAAATCTGGGTGATATTGGCAATACCTTTAATAATATTTTACAGGCAAAGCCGTTTGATGCGGTTAATGATGCAGAACGTTTTATTTTTAATTCTACATTTGGTATTGCTGGACTTTTGGATGTGGCATCTGCCGCAGGTCTTGAAAAACATAATGAAGATTTTGGACAAACCTTGGCGATTTGGGGTGTTGGCTCAGGTCCCTATGTTATGTTGCCATTTTTAGGCCCCTCTACTCTTCGAGATGCTACCGCTAAATTAAGTGTCGATCAATTAACAAATCTCTCTAATTATAGTGAAAAGAGTATCTCTTTCTATCTTGTGGATAAGCTTGATCAACGTGCAGGTTTGTTTTCTAAAGAAGCCGCTTTTAAAGATATTTCAAATGACACTTACAGTGCAATTCGTGATGCGTGGTTGCAGCAACGTGATTATCTAATTCGAGATGGTAAGATCGATGAAGATGCCGAAATGGATTTAATTGATGAATTAGAAAGCCTCGAATAACAATTATCAAATTAAGGTGGGGGTGCCATATGATAAATATACTTTTCTCTCTTACTTTCATCCTGAGACCTGAGTTATGCTGAGGTCTCATCCTAGGTGCCAGTTCTTGGGCAGACTCCTAGACAATAATATCTAAGAACTATCAAACATAAGGTAACTCAAAAAAATGGAAATTCATATTCTAGGTATCTGTGGTACTTTCATGGGAGGTATTGCGTTACTTGCTAAAGAATTTGGTGTTGAGGTAAGTGGCTGTGATGAAAATGTTTACCCGCCGATGAGTACCTTACTGGAATCTAACGGAATTAAACTTAAGCAGGGCTTTAAAGTCGAGCATCTTGTGAAATTCACATCAGGTGATATAGCGAAAGGCAGTCAGGTTATTGTTGGAAATGTGATGACGCGTGGTATGGACATCGTTGAGCATACTTTAAATAACAATTTAAGCTATACCTCAGGCCCTCAGTGGCTCTATGAAAATATACTTAAAGATAAGTGGGTGCTGGCTGTTTCTGGCACGCATGGTAAAACTACTACAGCAAGTATTTTAACTTGGATTCTTGAATATGCGGGTTTAAACCCAGGTTTTTTGATTGGCGGCGTGCCAGATAATTTCAGTGTTTCAGCTCGACTTAGTGACTCACCATTCTTTGTAGTTGAGGCTGATGAATATGACACAGCTTTTTTTGATAAGCGTTCTAAGTTTGTACATTATCACCCGCGTACTCTAGTTATCAATAATCTTGAGTACGATCATGCCGATATATTTCCAAATTTAGATGCAATCAAAACACAGTTTCATCATTTGATGAGAATGTTGCCAGGGGAGGGTATGGTTATTGTTAATGCGGATGAATCGAATATTAATGATGTACTTGATAAAGGTTGTTGGTCGATGAGAGAGAATTTCTCTTCTGAGAATAATGCTGTAGATAGTTTCTCTGGCTGGTCAGTTAATTACCTCAAAAAAGATGGCAGTGAGTTTGAAGTGTTACTGGATGGAGAATTGCAAGGCAAGGTTGAATGGGGCTTAATCGGTCGGCATAATGTTAGTAATGCCTTGGCAGCTATTGCAGCGGCTAGACATGCGGGCGTTCCTGTTAAACATGCGATAGATGCACTTGCTAGCTTCAAAGGGATTAAGCGCCGCATGGAGTTACGCGGTGAAGTGAATGGAATACATGTCTACGATGATTTTGCTCATCATCCAACTGCCATTGAGACAACGCTTAAAGGACTGCGTGCTAATGTAGAAAATGATAAGATTGTGGCTATATTGGAGCCACGTTCAAATACAATGAGATTGGGTGTGCATAAAGAGTCTTTAGCCGCTTCTTTGGAGCTTGCGGACGAGGTTGTGCTGTTTCAGCCGCAGGGACTAGATTGGAATATGGGTGATGTTTTAGATGAATTAGGAGATAAAGCAAAACTCTTTGATGATATTGATTCACTTATTGATTCAGTCGTAACCAATGCAAAAAAGGGTGATCAGTTGCTTGTAATGAGTAATGGTGGCTTTGCGGGTATACATGAAAAGCTTTTATCAAAATTAGAGACTATCAATAAATGAGCCCTAAAAAAGTTACATTAATAATGACAGGTGCTTCAGGTATTCAATATGGCTTGCGTTTGCTTGAGCAGTTAGTGAAGGCTAAAGTGAAAATTTATTTACTTATCTCAAGACCCGCTTTGATCGTATTAAATACTGAGTCAAATTTAAAAGTGCCTGCTAGAGAAAGTGAGATGGAAGTTTTTTTTACCGACTTGTATCAAGCAGATGCTGGGCAAATCAGTGTTTTTAAACGAGAACAATGGATGGCTCCTATTGCTAGTGGTAGTGGTGTTGCTGATGCTACCGTGATATGTCCCTGCACAACAGGAACACTCTCATCCATTGCGATAGGAAGCAGTCGAAATTTATTGGAACGTGCGGCAGATGTTGCCTTAAAAGAGCGTAAGAAATTAATATTAGTGATTAGAGAAACACCTTTTTCTGATATTCACTTAGAAAATATGCTAAAACTTTCACGTATGGGTGCAGTGATAATGCCAGCTAATCCAGGTTTTTATCATCAGCCTGAATCTCTTGAAGATATCTATGATTTCATGGTAGCTAGAATTATGGACCACATAGAAATACCTCAAGAGTTGTTACCTAATTGGGGTGAGGGTATCTCTGATTAAACCGATTAGAGCTGTCTTAAATAATTCGTTTTCTAAGTGCGGATTTGGGGGGTTTACTTGCTATTAAGCTCACTTGCCCTTATATTCTCTGTCAATATTAAAGAGTATTAAAAATTAGGAGTTAAAAGTGGCAACAGTTGATATAACAGCAGAGTCTTTTGAAAGTACTATTGAGAAAAATGATATTGTTATTGTAGATTTTTGGGCTGAATGGTGTGGACCTTGTAAATCTTTTTCCCCTATTTATGAAGATGTATCAACAAAGTATGATGATGTTGTTTTCGGTAAGATTGATACTGAGGCTGAGCAAGAGTTAGCTGGGCACTTTCAAATTCGCTCGATCCCAACCTTAATGATTTTTCGTGAGCAAGTGGTTATTTTTTCACAGCCAGGAATGATGAATGCACAACAACTTGAAGAAGTGATTGGCAAGGTGAAGGGAATAGACATGAAGCAAGTTCACGAAGAGATTGCTAACCAAGAAAAGAAATAATTTCTATGAATCCTGATTTCCTAGACTTTGAACAACCGATTGCTGAATTAGAAGCTAAGATTGATGAGTTGCGCTACGTGAGTAGTGCTGATGTTAATTTAGGTGATGAAGTAGAGCGCTTAGAAAGTAAAGTTGAGTCCTTAACTAAATCTATTTTTTCAAAATTAGATTCGAAACAGATTGGACAATTAGCTCGTCACCCGCGTCGCCCTTATAGTTTCGATATTATTGATAGTGTTTTTACTGACTTTCAACAGTTGCACGGTGATCGTGCCTATGGTGATGATAAAGCTATCATCGGTGGTATTGCACGTTTTGATGGCAATCCAGTTATGGTAATTGGTCATCAAAAAGGACGGGATACAAAAGAAAATATTAAGCGTAACTTTGGTATGCCTCGTCCTGAGGGTTACCGAAAAGCATTACGCCTAATGAAGCTTGCTGAAAAGTTTCATCTGCCTGTTTTAACCTTTGTCGATACTCCTGGCGCTTACCCTGGTATTGGTGCTGAAGAACGTGGACAGAGTGAGGCTATTGCAAGAAACCTCTATGAAATGGCAAAGCTTCGTACTCCAATTATCGCTACGATCATGGGTGAAGGTGGTTCAGGTGGAGCACTGGCAATTGCGGTTGCAGACCGTGTCATGATGTTGCAATACAGTACATACTCAGTAATTTCCCCAGAGGGATGTGCATCAATTTTATGGAAAGATGCGGCTAAAGCACCCGATGCGGCAGAAGCACTTGGTATCACAGCTGACAAGCTGAGCAAATTAGCACTGATTGATCGTATCATCCAAGAACCTTTAGGTGGAGCACATAGAGATTACGATGCTATTGCCGTTAGCATTCGTGAAGCTTTACAGGCAAGCTTAAGGGATTTACGCGCGCTAAATACAGATCAATTATTAGAAAAACGTTATCAGCGCTTAATGGGTTTTGGAAAATTCGATTCTTGAGTTATGGGGCTTGATACTGTTGAACTAGTACTCGAAACAGAAAAGCACTTTGATATTACTTTCGCAGATAGTGAATTAGAGAATATCGAAACCGTAGAACTGTTTTGTAAATTAATAAAACACAAGCTTCTTATTCGGCAAGGTTTCAAAGCACCTTCAAATACTGAGATTCAAAAGACAATCATCAATTTTCTCGTCTCTGATTATGGTGTAAATAGAGATAAAGTCTTCCCTGGTTCCCGATTTGTTAAAGATTTGGGTTTGGTCTAATGATTCACTCAACTGATATATGCCAATATCTACATGCCTTAACTCCTGAAAAAAAATACCTAATTGCTTATAGCGGTGGACTAGACTCGCATGTACTGCTGCATTTGATGGCAAATGTAACTGATGATGAGACTAAAGTAAGAGCTGCTCATATTCATCATGGTTTGCAAAAAGAAGCAGATGATTGGGTAATTCATTGTCAAAGCACCTGTACGCAACTTGATATTCCTTTAGATATCTTCCATGTAGATTTGCAGGAAACTAAAGGAAAAAGTCTAGAGGAAGTTGCTCGTAAGGAACGTTATAGAGCACTGTACTCATCCCTTCACCAAGACGAGGTGCTATTAACTGCGCATCATCAAAACGATCAGGCAGAAACCTTATTATTACAATTATTTAGGGGGGCAGGGATTAATGGTTTGGCGGCAATGCCAAAAACACGCAAAGTAGTATTTGATTCTAAGTCTATACAGCATATACGCCCTTTACTTGATTACTCATTATCATCATTAAAAGATTACGCGCTAAAGAATAAACTGGACTATATTGAAGACCCAAGTAATCAAGATGATGCTTTTGATCGAAATTTCCTGCGCAATCAAATTATGCCTCAGCTAAGAGCACGGTGGTTAGGCATAGATAAAGCTATTTCACGCTCTGCGACTATTCAAGCAGAAACAAAGTTGATTTTGGATGAGTTGGCTGAGAAAGAACTCGATTCAATGCTTTCTAGTAAAGATAATACAATTCACATCCCAGCCTTATTGAAGCTGTCAAAAACAAAACAAAAATTAGTGGTGCGTTATTGGATAAATAAAAGTGGTTTTTTAAGTCCTTCAGAAAAGAAGTTAGATCATATTTTTCATGATGTCATTAATGCACGTGAGGATGCGCAACCCTTAGTTGAATGGAGCAATATACAACTCAGGCGTTATCAACGATATTTGTATATTATGTCGCCTCTTGTTGAGCATGATGATTCTACGGTCATAGAATGGAATATCGACAGTGATTTGGAAATTCCAGCACTAGGAATAAGCCTTCAAAGCAAAGACATTCAGAACCTTGTTGAGAAGAGTTCAAAAGTTACAGTACGTTTTCGTCAAGGAGGCGAGACCTTGTTTGTTCCTGAAAAAGGAATATCAGTTAGCTTAAAAAACTTGCTACATGAAGCAGGAATTCCGCCTTGGTTAAGGTCTCGTATTCCTTTAGTTTTTATTGATTCTGAGTTGAAGAAAATCATAGGAATTTAGTTATTGTGTTTGAATATTAACACTTTTAGACCTCTACCTTCAGCATCTAAATATACTTCTGGTGGTTTAATTTCTTCTACAAAATCATATTCTGGTGCGTTGTCTTCCATGGTTTTTATAAGAAATTCACGACCGTTTTGATTGCCCGTGTGAGGTGCATTTAAGCATAGCATTAGTGTACTGTTGTTTGACATAAACTGATTTAAACGGCGAATGATTTTGCTGTAATCTTTAAGAATATCAACGCTACCTTTTTGAAAAGTGGGTGGATCACAAATCAATAAATCATATTTACCGCGTTTTTTTATTCTTCCAAAAGAGTTGAATATATTGAGTTTCTCAAAACGTACACACTCTAATTTTTGATTATTTAATCGATGGTTCTCTCGCCCGTTATTAAGTGCGGGGCTACTCATGTCGATATTATAAACCGAGGTAGCACCACCAGCGATAGCGGCAACTGAAAATCCACAGGTATATGAAAAAAGGTTTAATACTCTTTTATTTTCACAATTATTTTGTACCCATTTCCGACCATTTTTCATGTCTAGAAATAATCCCGTATTTCGGTTTTTATTTAGATTTACATGAAATTTAAGGTCACCTTCGAGAATATCAATTTGATGAATGTTTTCACCTTCAATAACTTCGATAGGACCGTGTGATTGGTAACGATGTTGAAGTTGGACGCTTCGGCAGCCAACAAATATCTTCTGTAAATCTATGGCTAGTTTATTTATTTCATTGGTAGGTTCTGGTTTGAATAAAGTGATCAATATTACTGGGGGTAGCCAGTCAATACAAACATGACTTAAATTCTGATAAGCATTTCCCCGACCATGAAATAGACGTTGTGCTTGATCTATTTTATTTGGCAGATGTATATGCTCTATTACATCGGGTAATTGTTTTTGCTTGGTCATTCTATTATCACGCAAGGCTTAAGAGGAGGTTTTTCATTATAGTGGTTTGTATTTAGAGAACATAGGCGTAGTTTGTAAGGATAATTAAAAGTTTTCTTTTGATCAAAGAAGATGAAAGACAATCTTGCAAATAGTACGGGGGTACCATTGAGTTATATACGGTTATTTCTTGGTTTTTCCTTGAGCAGATAGTTTATCTCGACCAACATCGACCTTCCTTTGGAAGGTGTAGCAATGTTATTAGTGCTATAATTTTCCTATGAAATTAACTTTCCAATTCGTTCTTACCATTTTATTAACCATAGGTTCTAACATCGTGTCAGCAGAAGATTCACTTAGTATTGGTTCACAGGCG
Organism: uncultured Cocleimonas sp.; assembly: GCA_964632635.1. Lineage (GTDB taxonomy): Bacteria > Pseudomonadota > Gammaproteobacteria > Thiotrichales > Thiotrichaceae > Cocleimonas. The sequence continues at coordinate 36,365 of CAZWEA010000005.1, forward strand.
CCTGATTTTACTTTAACTGACCAAAAGGGGCAGTCTCAGACTTTGAGTAAAATGAAGGGTAAATGGGTTGTTTTGTATTTTTATCCTAAGGATGAAACACCCGGTTGTGTGGCTGAGGCTTGTAGCTTCCGTGATAATATTGTTGCTATTAAGGCGAAGAATACGGCTGTTTGGGGTGTTAGTGTGGATAATAATGAAAGTCATGCTGATTTTTCTAAAAACCATCAGTTACCATTTACTTTATTGGCTGATCCTGCTGGAAAGGTGGCGAAGCGTTATGGTTCTTTGCGTAATTTATTGTTGTTTAAAATTGCGAAACGACATAGTTTTATTATTGATCCTGAGGGTAAACTAGCTAAAGTGTATCGTGATGTGAATCCTAAGGCACATGTTGCTGAAATTTTGCATGACTTAGAGAAACTTCAGCAAAAATAAGGGTATAATTTGATTTAAGTTTAAATCGAATATTTGAATAAGTACGGCTAATAAAAAAGCAGGTGAGCGAAGTGAGTAAAGTAAGTGATGCTTTAAGTTACGATGTGATAATTGTCGGTGCGGGTCCAGCGGGTTTGAGTTTTGCTCGAACATTAAAGGATACTAACTTGAAAATCGGCATGATAGAAAGAGCTCCACTGAAAAGCATTCAAGACCCTGCAGAGGACGGTCGTGAAATCGCTTTGACCCACGCCACTGTCAAGTTAATGAAAGACTTAGGCGCATGGGATAGAATTAAACCTGAGTTAATTTCACCGATTAAAACAGCTAAAGTATATAATGGCGATTCCAGCTATTCACTCGATTTTGTACGCCCAACTGAGTCGATGGAAGCTTTGGGTTATCTCATTCCAAATCATTTAATTCGTAAAGCTTTTTATGATGAAGTTGTGACTTTGGAGAATGTTGAAATTCTCACTGAAACCAGTGTTGATAATATCAAAACGGATGATGAGAAGGGCACAGTGACTTTATCCTCAGGTGAGTCATTAACGGCACCTTTGATAGTTGCAGCAGATAGCCGTTTTTCTAGCACACGTCGCCAAATGGGCGTGGGCGCACATATGAAAGATTTTTCTCGAACGGCAATTGTTTGCCGTATGAAGCACGAAGTCGATCATCAGCAAACCGCTTTTGAGTGTTTTCATTATGGTAAAACAATGGCTTTATTGCCGATGCAAGGTCATATGTCATCTGTGGTTATCACGATTAATAGTCAAAAATCAGATGCGTTACTAGATATGAGTGATGAAGATTTTAATAGCCAAATTTTTGAGTGGTTTGGCAATCGTTTAGGCAAAATTAGCTTAGTTGGCAAGCGTCATTCTTATCCTTTAGTTGCAGTTCATGCAGATAACTTTGTAAGCAATCGTTATGCCGTATTAGGTGATGCTTCGGTGGGGATGCATCCTGTCACAGCGCACGGTTTTAATTTGGGTATTCGCGGGGCAGATTCATTAGCAACGGCAATTAAAGAAGCACAGAAAAAAGGTCAGGACTACAGTAGTTTAAGCGTGCTTAAGAAATATGAAAAAGACCATATGCATGTCACCAAGTTTTTATATCACGGCACGAATACCATTGTTGGATTATTTACCTTAGAAACTGGTCCTGCAAAGTTTGCCCGAAAAGCGCTGTTACGATTTGCTAATAATTTCCCGCCGATTAAAAATATGATTACCGGCAAGTTAACCGAAGCAGAAGATACGGGTAAATCACAACTGCTCCCGCCTTTACCACCTTTGCCTCCACTTCCATTTTCAAAGCGATTTAATGATATTTTTGGGGCAAATAGAGTCAGTAAATAATTACTTAGATCTCAGTTCTACTGTGGTTTTTTGTTATTTATTTCTGGGTGAAAAACTTAAACGGTGCCATATAAGAGCCATTTTTTGTTTTAATAAATACCCGTGCTTCCCATTCCATTTTTGATTCTGAACACATCGGAATAATGGTCGAACCAACGTAGTGATTTTTTGCTATTTTCTTTAAGCTAGTATGGTTTGGTCCCATATCCATATTCATCCCCACTAGATCAATTTCCACATTTTCTATTTGTATGTCTCTGCTTTTAACAGTTAAGGATAAGGGCTTTAATAATGGAAGATTTTTAGGGCTTATGGAAAAGCTGATATCTTCTCCTTTAGAAAATATTGTGGTACAGCTATCTTCTCTCAAATCACAGCTTTCATCGATAGGCGCGACTTCTTGCGCTTTGGGTAAAAAGCTATTTTTAAATTGATAACTAAGAAAAACGAGGCTTACGAGAATAATAATGGCAAAGATGGTTAAAATATTTGCCAATTTGTTTTTAGGTTTGGTGGTGGGGGTGTTGGTATTTTTCATGATTTAATTCTATTCGTTTTTAGTCATTAATGCTCATTTGTTAGTCTTAAATAAAGCGCAGGTAGTTTTTTGGGTAATTCCTCAGCATTGCGTACTAAGATATAAGAGCGACTACCAAATAAGTAGGGCAAGTAGTCTTCAGCTTGTTCGTCAATAGTGACACAAAAAGGACGTAATCCCATTTTTTCTGCTTCGATAATTGCCATTCTGGTATCTTCGATGCCATAACGCCCTTCATATTTATCTAAGTCATTCGGTTTGCCATCAGTAAGAATGAGTAAGAGCTTTTGTTCGCTGGCTTCCTTTTCTAAAAGCTGACTGGCTCTGCGGATTGCTGCGCCCATGCGTGTGTAATAACCAGGGCGAATGGCTTCAATATGTCCGCGTACATTATCATCGTATTTCTGGTCAAATCGCTTGATATCATAAAAGCGTACATTATTTCGATTGCGTGAAGAAAATCCATGCAAGGCAAAGCGATCGCCTGTGGCGGAAAGTGCTTCTGAAAACAAAAATAATGAGTCTCGAATAACATCAATGACTCTTGCGTTATTGTTAATATGAGCGTCAGTCGATAGGGATAAATCAGCCAGTAAAAGTGTCGATAAGCTTCTGCTATTATTTTTAAGCAGACGATAAACGGGAGTATCACTTTGTACGTGACCATGCTTGCGATCTGCTAGAAAGTTGATGTAACTTTCCATGTCGATTTCAGTGCCATCATTGCGCCGTTTTACCCAGTGACGTTGTGGTTGAATTATTTCAAACTGACGACGGATCTTACGCGCCTGTGATTGTAATTTTACGGGTAAATCGCTAGGTTTAGCGTGGCGTGATTGCATCGTTTGTAATCTACAATGATCTTTTTGTAGGCGCATTTGTTTGAAATCCCATTCATCGATGGGAATGCCTTCTCCTAATACAATGTCATCATATTCGCTGGAGGGTAAATCAAGGTCTAATTTAATTTTACTGGATGCGGTTTTGCTATTTTGCGCCAGAGTGATTTTGTCCATGTCTTCGGCAGTTTGCATAGAATTATCATCGTCATCATCCGTACTGGTGCGATCTACCTTGGAAAACTCACCCCAACTCCATAAACTTTCTAGACGAAAACTCATTAAACCCGTATTGCCTTCAGGCATATCTGTGCGTTCACCTTGCTTTCGTTTTTTCTGCTTCTGCTGATCTTTTTTCGTTTGCGGTGCATCCTCAAGATCAGGGTCTTGAGTGGCTTTATCAGTTTGAAAATCAATTGCTGGTGGGGATGGATGTAGCCAAAGTGGAACAGGTTGAGGAGGTCGTTTTGCGTACTTTAATTCAATCTTAATTTTATTGCGTAACTCATTGTCTAACTTAAGGTTTCCCAGTGAATCATTTAAGGTCATACAAATAGCACGTTCTTGTGCGGCCTCATCTTTGGGTAGCTCTTTAGGGTTTTGGCGTTGGGCTAAGTGTTCATTTAGGAGTGTTTGATAGCGTCCTTTTAGTCCGGGCCAAATTTGCAATGTTTTTAAGGTACGGTTTTGATTGCGGCTGATCCAGTTTTCACCCTCCGCATCTATGACAGAAATAGCCGTTAACCACAGATAAAGGTCTCGGTTAAGTTGTTTGCTTGGGAAGAGGGCGATGCTCTCAGGTAATCTTAATGTTTCATCATCACGCCATGCGTATTCTGTTTTTTTACCAATGCCAGCAATACGTTGGAGCACACTGCGTCTGGCGTGTAATTCTGCTTCAGTTGCGTTTTTTATTTGTAAGCCACCTTCGCCTCCAAGTGCACGAAAAAATATCCCCAAAGTATGGCGAACATCATCCAGATAAATGGTCTCATCGGGATAGCTTTTATCTGCTCGCTTGGTAATAAAGCGATGCCATGTAGAGCCAACTATTTCTTCTAACATAAATGCTAATCCATTAGAGGAACTAACATCATCATGCTTAAACTAAACACAACAACGGCGATAAAAAACCAAATAAACTTTCTTTGCGTTAACTTTCCATGATCAGGAGGCAAAGGAATACCACAGCTAGGACAAACGCTATCTTCTGCTTTCACAGGGTTGTTGCAGTGCTGACAAGTTAACTGTTGCACGTGATAATAAGGCGCTCATATTGATAATGGCACCCCCCCCTTTTTTTGATAATTGGCATTATAGTGTTGTCCATTGGGCTATTCTCTCGGGGTATAAATAGACGATTATAATAAGCGTAGGAATGACATAAAAGTACGCACGCATCAAGGTGCGTAAAACAATGTGAGCATCTCTAAGCTCCATAAAATGATCAACAATAATGCGACCTTTTATGGCGAGTACCGCTGCCATAATGCCGACACTGATAAAGCTGGTTGAAGCCTGTTCTGCCATATAGGCACTAAAAAGTGTTAGTGCAATTAGGACTAGCCAAAGGATGTCGATGTGTTTTATTTCTTTAGTCATATTAAAAGTTACAACAAAGTCAAAGTTAACGAATTACGTATAACAGTGGAAAAATAGTGATCCAAGCAAGATCAATCATATGCCAATACACTGCCATATTGATTAAGCCCTCATGTGATTTTTGGGTGTAAATTCCTGTATTGATTCGGTAGATTACCCAGACTAATCCAGCACTTCCCCAGCCAACATGCAAAAAGTGATTAAATGTAACGTAATAATATACGCCATAAAATATATTGGTTTCCGTATCTAAGCCTTGAGTGGTGTTCCATTGATATTCAAAGTATTTGATAATGAGATAAATAATGCCACAAATAACCGCGCCCCAAAGCCAGCGAGCACTTTGCTTGAGTTGGTTGTTGCGTATTGCAAAGACAGCGCGTACCACAAAAAAGCTACTAGTCAGCATAATCAGTGTATTTGTTGTTCCAGCGCTTGTGCTGAGCCTGCTAGGGCCTTCGTAGAAAACGTGAGGGTTATGTACTTTAGCGAGAAAGTAAACGATAAACATAATTGCGAATTCACTCATTTCTGCCAAAATAGCAAACCAAATTGCCATGCTTCCTGGGATATTAGCTTTTTTACGAAAACTGATTTCAGGAGTGCTTATGTGTGTTGCCGTGGTATTCATTATTTATCTGTATTGATATTTAATGGCTTGCCAATTAAAGGAAAGCGAAAGTTTTTCTCATTGACTGCTTTGGTAAATCCTAAAATACCTACTACCATAAATAGTGGCACAATAAGCATAAGGTAGACTTCTGCAGCAATCAGTGCGGTGGCAGAGGCATAGCCACTTGTTAGAAGAATAAATATATTCAGTGCGATAACAATTAAAATAGTAATACTGCTAGCAATAAGTGTTTGCTTTAAATGGTTTTTACCAACCTGTGAAGCCTGCTTATAGGCTATGAAAAACAAACCCCACAGAAATACATAAAAGATGCCGACAAAGAGTAAGTTGGCAATAAAAAGAGCTTCCGCAATTGTGCCTGTATGGTCTGTTTGGTACTTTTTCTTAAAGTCTTGTTGTTGCATGATTACTGTTTTACTCCGATGTTCATCACTCTTATTCTTCAATTTTGGCTCGAACTACTTCCATTAAGGCTTCGACAGTTTCTTCATCATCGCTTAATGGTTCAATAATTGCTGCTCGACAAGCTTCAATTGGAGGGAAACCTGATTTAATTAAGGTTGCGGCATAAACTAATAGACGGGTAGAGGCTGATTCTTCTAGATCATGATCTTTTAGTACACGCAAAGCATGGGCTAGCTCAATGAGTTGTACTGCAAGGGTTTTATCCACATCAGCTTCTTTTTGGACAATGGTGGTTTCAGTTGCAATATCTGGATAGTCAAATCGCATCGAAACAAAGCGTTGCCGAGTGGAGGGCTTCATGCCCTTTAATAGATTTTGATAGCCGGGGTTGTAAGACACTACCAACATAAATTCCGCAGGTGCAGTAAGTAATTCTCCTGTGCGCTCAATTGGAAGAATTCGACGATCATCAGAAAGAGGGTGGAGAACCACGGTGGTATCTTTGCGCGCTTCTACAACTTCATCTAAATAACAAATTGCTCCTTCACGTACGGCTTTTGTTAATGGACCATCTTGCCAATAGGTTTCACCATCGCCGATTAAATGTCTGCCGACAAGATCTGCTGCGGTCAGATCATCATGACAGGCTACGGTATATAATGGTCGATTTAGTTTTGCAGCCATATGTTGGATAAAACGGGTTTTACCACAACCTGTAGGGCCCTTTATTAGCATAGGTAACTGATTGTTATAGGCGTGTTCAAACAGCTCGACTTCGCTGTTTTGTGGTTGATAGTAAGGGCTGTTGCTTTTGCTCATAAATTGTTACCTTCAGTTTTCCGTGTAGCCTTTCATTATTGCAAATCTAGCTGTAATGGTGTCCATTGTATTAACGTGTTCATTGAACCAGTTAGGCCAGAAATGAAAAATATAATCTGCAAGTTGCTCTATATCTTTATTCTCATTCCATCTTTGAATGACTATTTTCATTTTTTGTAATGCATTGTTATGTTCATTTGAATGGATCGGGTAGGCAGGAAAACCCGTTTCTAGCATCAAGGCATTTTCACGTTCAAAATGTGCATGGGTGTGTTTTTGCCATTCTTCTAATAATTGTGAAATGCTGTTTTCAATACTTTTGGTGTTTGCATGATTGCCTTGGAAATTATGAACCTGTTCACCCAGCTTTCTTACAATTTCTATTTCTTCGAAATGGGTGTTGTTCATGAAATGTATATCTACTCTCGGTATGGTTTTAACATCGAGTATCATCTTTGGGTGAGTAATATCCATACTGCTTCCTATAGGCTGATGATATAAGTGATGGCAAGGGCAAATGTGACCGTCCAAAGCCAGCCGTACATAATGACACGCCAAAGTAATGAAACACCGCGTAACTCCATGAAGTCGCGGATGATTAAAGTACCTTTGATGACGGCAGTTAGTAACAGAATAAGTACGACAAATATGCCGTTATAGTTAAACTTTCCTAAGGCATAGGTAAATAGTGTCAGTGCTACCATGACAAGCCAGATAAGGTGGATATTTAGTTTGTTGAGCATCTTATTCATCGAATAATATATACTAATGGAAATAATATAATCCAAACTAAATCAACCATATGCCAGTAGGATGCACCTGTTTCAACTCCAGTGTGATTACTGGCGCTGTACTTTCCTTGTTTAGCTTTAATAATGACGGCAAATAGAATAATCATGCCTAAAATCACATGAAAGAAATGGAATAAAGTCAGGGATAAATAGAACATATAAAAGGTGTTAGTGCTGAGGGTTATACCAGCAGAGAATTTATCGACGTATTCGATGGTTTTTAAAAGAAGGAAGCAAAACCCGAAAAATAGGGCTATATAAAGCTCCCGTATGCAGGTATTTACTAGATTCTTTCTAATGGCATGAACTGCCCGAATCACAAAGTAGCTGGATGTAATTAATAAAACGGTATTAGCTGCTCCAGACTCTTTGTTTAAAGTTAACTGAAATTCATTAAATAGTTCAATGTGTTGTGCACGCATAATGGCATAAGCTAAAAATGCAATGGCAAAGACGAGTAGCTCCATGAAAATAAAGAACCAAATCGCTAGATCACCAGGAAGTAGCTTAGGTTCAGGGTTTACAGCTATTGTATTTTCTATTTGGATATTAATCACACTGTGTTTTAACTAAAAAGAGCTAAAGAATAGTGCTATGTGAATGTATTTACATTGATATCTATCAAGTCGGGTATTTTGAGAATCGGGTTGTTAGAGAAGGTTGAATTAATTCCCTTTCAACTTTTGTCCTGACCAAGAACGAACCAGTGCCCAGACTGCAAAAACTATAAAAATAGTGTGTACGATAGTGAAATAGGTAATCACAAAAACCCATGTCCATGGTGAATCAAAACCACCAAAATAAATCATTAAAGCACTGACTAGAAAGAGTGCTGTTGCCGCAATGAGATTAATTTTAATACCAAGTTTTGCATGGTAATTATCAATCTGGCCATGTTGTGTTTTTTTATATATTAATAATAAGGCAATAAAACTAATGACGGGCAGAAGTGTTAAATTTAGTAAGGAGGCTAGAGCAGCATTAGATGCATTTCTGAGTTGCTCTTTAGTTCCTTGATGTTGTTTCATCTTTATCCTTTTTAAGTATAAAAGTACCGCCACAATAGGCGGTACTTTGTTTCACTTTTAGCTGGTTACTGCATCTTTTATTTCTTTCATTTCTATTTCTTCTACATCTTTGCCTTTAGCAAAGAAACTGTAACAGTAAAGAAGGAGACCGATTAAGAAAACAAGACCTGCTACTTCACGCAACCAGTAGAACATTGCAATTTTGTCCTGCACTATCATGAAAGACTGTGGGTTCTCTGAATAGCGTTGTAAATAGACTTGCAAGATACCTGCACCTGTTAAGAACAAGGTAATGAATACCATCGCTACGGTCATTAACCAGAATGCCCACATCTCTAATACTTGAGCTGTTGCATTGTTAGCTACTCGGCCTCTAATGATAGGCATAGCGTATGAGATCATTGTTAAGTTCACCATTACATAAGCACCATAGAAAGCCATATGACCATGGGCTGCTGTAATTTGAGTACCATGAGTATAGTAATTTACAGGAGCAAGTGTGTGTAAGAATCCCCAAACACCAGCACCTAAAAATGCCATTACTGCTGTACCTAATGCCCATAATACTGCAGCTTTATTAGGATGGTCGCGACGTCTTTTATTGACTACATTAAAGGCAAATAGCGTCATCATGAAGAAGGGAATAGGCTCAAGTGCTGAGAAAATAGAACCTAACCACTGCCAGTAATCCGGTGTTCCAATCCAGAAAAAGTGATGACCAGTACCGATTAAGCCAGATATTAATGCCATTGCGATAATAATGTATAACCATTTCTCGATAACTTCACGGTCAACACCAGTGACTTTTATGAGCACATAAGCAAGCATTGATGCCATGATTAGTTCCCATACCCCTTCTACCCAGAGATGAACAACGAACCACCAGAAATATTTATCCAGTACGAGGTTATCTGGCACGTAGAATGAGAACAGGAAGAAGACAGCTAGACCCGTTAAACCAGTTAGTAACACCAGCGTAATAACGGTCTTTTTACCTGTTAGGATAGTCATGCCAATATTGAATAAGAAAGCAAGAACGACTATAACGATTCCGATTTTGGTAATAGTTGGTTGCTCTAGGAATTCTCGTCCCATGGTGGGCAATAGATCGTTCATGGTTATTTCTGCAAGTGTCGCATAGGGTACAAGTAAATAACCAAGTATCGTTAAAACACCAGCAGCAAGGAAAATCCAAAACATTAATTTCGCTAGCCAAGGGGCATATAATTCCCTCTCAGATTCTTCTGGTACAAGAAAATAAGCAGAACCCATAAAACCAAATAGTAGCCAGACAATTAATAGATTTGTATGCACCATACGTGCAACGTTAAAGGGGATTTCTGGGAATAGAAAATCTCCCATTACATACTGTAATCCCATGATAACGCCAAAGAGTATTTGACCAACAAAGAGCCCAATAGCTGCAATAAAGTACAGCTTAGCAATAGATTGTGATTCATATTTCATATTATATTCTCCTTAACCTTCAATATTCGGTGGCCAGTCTCTGGCAGTTTTAATGCCGTCAACATATTTTAAGAACTGTGCTATTTGTTCCAGTTCTTCGTCATTAAAGCCAAAATTCGGCATTTTACGACGACCAGGAATATTGAGTGGCTGAGCTTTGATCCAGCCCTTAATAAATGCGATACCACCTTTGTCTCCACCGCGTCTGGTGTAAACATTGCCTAGTTCAGGAGCAAAATAAGCACCTTCCCCCATGAGTGAGTGACAGCCGATACAGTCATTAATCTCCCACAGTCGTTTTCCAGCCGCGACCTGTTCGGTAATGTTTTCTCGGTTATCTGTTTTAGGAATGGTTCTAACGGTATCCACGGTTAATCCAATAAGTACCAGGAAGAAGAAAATACCTCCGCCATAGTAAATATTCCGTGCCATACCTTTGGTAAAGGTTTCTCTCATAGCGCGCCTCACTTCAGTCTTATTAATATCACGATGAACTTTAGTTTTTTTTGGTGGTGTTCGTCCTTGATGTTCATCAAGTACAGGGCACCTTTATTAATTAGGTATATCTTCTGGCAGCACCAAAAAACCAGAAACTAGGTGTAACTTTGAAGCCATGTTTAGACTTGTAGAAGATACACCTAGTTAAGGAGAACCTGATTAAGTCGATTAGATTTAAGCGCAGAAAAAACAGTCGCTATTTTTCACGAAGTGAGCTGGAATGGTGCTCCCTTGTAGCGATCTTCGTGGAAAATATCGACAGTTTTAGTAAACTTAAAATAATTGGACTTGATCAGGATCTCCTTAATAGAGATGCCCTAAATACTCTTACTCAACATGAGCATTTGTACTATATTAATAGAGGTCATGGCACAAGATTAAAAGAGATCATTGCAGGAGAGATATAACAGATAAAAATATGTTTTTTCTTTTGCCATACTCTTGTGCAAAAGTCTCTAAAAATGGGCGCTAATTAATTGAATAAACTAGGGAAAATATGAAGCTAGCTGCAAAACATCAAGAAGTAATGAAAACAGTTCCATTATTTATGGATCTTAAAGAAAGTGATTTTATACAAATCGTTAAGGGGACAACTGAATGTGTCTTAAAAGGTGGGGATGTTTTGTTTAGCCAATATCAGCCAGCGAGCGATTTCTTTTATGTCGTTGATGGTGAGATTAAAATCAGTCTATTATCGGTAGATGGCTCAGAAAAAGTAGTCGATATTATTAAAGCAGGCAGTACATTTGCTGAGGCTATTATTTTTAAAGGGCTTGGCGGATACCCAGTTAACAGTAGTGCTTTAAGCCAATCTGTCGTTTTAAAAATTAATGCAGAAAATTATATGGATGTATTGAGTCATTCAACTGATGCTTGTTTTAAAGTGATTACTAGTCTGAGTGTGCGTACTCATTGGTTGGTGAATGAGATGGAGCGCTTAAGCTTGCATAATGCGAGTTATCGTTTGATCAACTACTTGCTAGAAAATGTAGGTAATGGTACAAATGAGATGAAAATAACGTTATCTGTTCCTAAACACGTGATTGCTTCAAGGCTTTCAATCACACCTGAAACACTTTCACGTACTTTGAAGAGTTTATCTAAAAAAGAACTATTAGAAGTACATGAAAAGCATATTATTCTAAAAAATATAGATGAATTACGTTTAATGATTTCTCTCTAATATTTGAGTTACTTTCATTTAAATAGAAAAAAGTTTGATCTTTATCAAGTTTAAAAGTTTGAATCTGCCACTTTGACTTAAATCAAGGAGGCTCTCCCTAAAATAGTTTGATACTTCTCATGCATTATAAAACTAGCAAGAAGTATTGGTACTAATTCATAGGAGAATTTAACGTGAAAGACATGATGAAAATGAAAAGAAGAGATTTCTTACTCTCTACCATCGCAGCCGCAGCAGCAGTAACGACTAGCTCTACAGCTTCAGCAGATGATACCGTGAAAGTTGGAGAGATTGGCGTACAGGCTGATGTTAAAGATTTAGAAAGAGTAACTCAAAAACTGGTTAACCCCCCTTTCTTACCAGAGCATGACCAAGTTGCTAAAGGTGGTCCAAAAGTTGTTCAAGTAACAATGGATGTTGAAGAGAAAGAGATAGAAGTTAAACCTGGTGTATTCGCACAAGCGATGACTTTTAATGGTACAAACCCTGGACCAATGATGGTTGTACATGAGGGTGACTACCTTGAGCTTACACTTAGAAATCCTAAGACTAATACAATGACACATAATATTGACTTTCACGCGTCAACGGGTGCATTAGGTGGCGGTGGTTTAACACATGTTGCACCAGGTCAGCAGACAATTCTTCGTATTAAATGTGACAGAGCAGGTGTTTTTGTTTATCACTGTGCACCAGGCGGTGTAATGATTCCTTTCCATGTTGTATCGGGTATGTATGGAGCAGTTTTGGTCTTACCTCGTGATGGTTTAAAAGATAATAATGGTAAGTCAGTTACCTATGATAAGGTTTATTACATTGGTGAGCAGGGCTGGTATATCCCTCAGGATGAGAAAACAGGAAAATACAAACGTTACAGCTCACCAATCGCAGCAATGGGCGATACTATTAAAGTAATGGAAGGCTTAACGCCAACGCATATTACGTTTAATGGAAAAGTAGGTGCATTGACGGGTAAAGGCGCAATGACAGCAAAGGTTGGCGAGACAGTATTATTCCTTCACTCACAAGCGAATGAAGACACACGTATCCACTTAATCGGTGGTCATGGTGATGTTG
>CAZWEA010000006.1:0-2789 GCA_964632635.1 uncultured Cocleimonas sp.
AAACCACACAGCCAGCTTTAAAATTGGAGCGGGTGGCGAGAATCGAACTCGCAGCATCAGCTTGGAAGGCTGAGGTATTACCACTATACGACACCCGCTTGATTTTATACTTACAATAAAAATGGTGGAGGGGGACGGATTCGAACCATCGAAGCTTACGCGGCAGATTTACAATCTGCTCCCTTTGGCCACTCGGGAACCCCTCCAAAATTAGGCGGGCAATTTTGCGACAAAGAATGGTCAGTGTCAACCTTAAAAAAGATAAATTTCAGTGTGGGTTCATTTATATCCTGTTATTATTTTAATCCACGCTAAAAATCAATAATTAAAGCAGAAAATTTATGAAAATTACTATATATGGATCAGGCTATGTTGGACTTGTTACATCAGCTTGCTTAGCACAAGCAGGCAACGAAATCCTTTGCATTGATATCAATGAAAATAAAATCAAAAAGATAATGAAAGGCGATATTTCAATACATGAGCCCGGGCTAAATAGAATGCTTGAAGAAAATATTACAGCTGGGCGTTTAAAGTTTTCCACTTCTGCTCAAGATGGAGTTGAGCATGGCTTATATCAATTTATCGCTGTTGGCACCCCGAGAAACAAAGACCATTCTCCCAATATAGATAGTGTGCTGGATGTTGCAAAATCAATTGCAACCTATATGAATGGCTATCGTGTCATAATTGAAAAATCTACCGTACCTGTTGGGACTGCAGACAAAATAAAGAAATTAATATCCAATAAACTACAGAACAGAGGTGTAAAACACGAATTTGATATCGTATCCAATCCTGAGTTCCTTAAAGAAGGCGCTGCAATTGAAGATTTCCAAAAGCCAGACCGCATCATCATAGGAACCGAAAACCCCCGTACTGCCGAATTAATGCGTGAACTCTATACACCATTTAACCGTAGTCGGGATCGTGTAGTTGCTATGGATATACGCTCGGCGGAGCTTACTAAATTTGCCGCAAGTGCCTTGCTTGCTACTAAAATAAGCTTTATGAATGAATTATCTAATATGGCAGATATATTAGGCGCAGATATTGAGCAGGTGCGTATTGGAATAGGCTCAGACCCTCGCATTGGTTATCACTTTATTTATCCTGGATGCGGTTACGGTGGCTCTAGTTTCCCTAAAGATATTCAGGCATTGAAACACACTGCTAAAGAAATCGGATACAATGCAGAACTCCTTACTGCTGTAGAAGCCATAAACTATCGCCAAAAAGAAAAGCCATTTGAAAAGCTAATGCATCACTTCAAAAATGACCTAAAAGGCAAAACGATTGCACTTTGGGGACTCGCATTTAAACCCAACACAGATGATATGCACGAAGCTTCCAGTCGAGCCTTGATGGAAGCACTTTGGGAAAACGGTGCATCTGTTAGAGCCTATGACCCTGTAGCTAATAATGAATGCACAAGAATTTATGGGAAACAACAAGGACTAACACTCTGTGAATCCAAAGAAGAAACACTCGAAGGCGCTGATGCACTAGTTATCGTAACAGAGTGGCAAGAATTCAGATCGCCAGACTTTCAAATGATAAAAGATCAGCTGAGCCAGGCCGTCATTGTGGATGGACGTAATCTCTACAACCCTGAGCATATGAAAGAGCTAGAAATATATTATTACGCTATTGGACGGGGTGATTAGTTTTAGAGCCTCAGATAGTAATGGCACCCCCCCCTTTTTTACATAATTGAACACTGCATACAGCGTCCGATCAAGTAAAACCGCTCTAGCTACTATTTCTCACATACAATAGATCCCAGACACCGTGCCCAAGCTTTAAACCACGTCTTTCAAATTTAGTGACCGGACGCTCCTTCGGACGCTCAGAAAATGGTGAGCCATTCATAGATTTGAAATCCAGTGACGCTTCCAGTACCTCTGCCATATGTTCAGCATACTCTTGCCAATCCGTTGCCAAATGAAAAATACCACCAACTTTTAAACGCGAGGCAATCAAAGATACAAATTCAGGCTGAACAATTCGTCGTTTATTATGCCGTTTCTTATGCCAAGGATCTGGGAAGAACAACTGGACTCTATCCAATGAGTCTACTGGCACCCGATGCTTTATGATTTCAACTGCATCATCATCCATCACCCTTACATTTTTTAGACCTTTTTCATCAATTAAATGCAGCAACCTGCCAACGCCAGGGCGGTGAACTTCAATTCCTATAAAGTTTTTTTCAGGAGCAGCTTCTGCCATCAATGCTAAAGTCACTCCATCCCCAAAACCTATTTCCAATGTTAATGGTTGCTTACTTGGGAAAAGCCCCAAAATGTCTAACTTGGAAACTCCTTGCTCTATTCCAAAGCTAGGCCAAACATTATCCAAGGCCTGCTGCTGACCTTTGGTTAACCGCCCTTGTCGGAGCACAAAACTGCGAATTGGTCGCATATATTTCTCTTTCACAAGCTTTCCCTAAACTATCTAACTTAAAATCTATTTATACCCAGTCCACACTCTATCTCGCTCTTCTAAGTATGAATTTGGGTTATATATTAATACACATTAGCAAACGAATACTTTATATTCCCGTATATTATAAACTTTTATTGATTTAGGAAGGAACCAAAATGAAATCTCATATACTTTTTAGCATTATAGTAACCAGTGCTTTGTTAAGCGCCTGTGGTGGAGATAAAAACAACGAAGTGAAGGACGCTGTCACCGAGGCTAAAACCAACCTAATTGACAAAGCGAAAGATGCTGCATCAGACGCTAAAGATAAAGTCGTTGATACAGCTAAAGATGCAATAGAC
>CAZWEA010000006.1:2889-47916 GCA_964632635.1 uncultured Cocleimonas sp.
AAAAGCAGGCGACATGAAAGATGCTGCTGTTGATACTGCATCTGATGCTAAAGATAAAGTCGTTGATACTGCTAAAGATGCAATAGCTGAGGATACTGAAGAAGCACCCACTAAGAAGAAAAAAGGAGAAGGGGAAGAAGAAGAAGAGCCTGATTGTGAGTAATATTTAATAAATTACAGTAGCCAAAGCTTTCACAATTAGCTAATTAATTTAAAGCTATTTGTGAAAGCTTTTCTCATAATCAACTCTTAATAGCATTCATAAACTCAGTCAATTTCAAACTCAACTTAGCAGAACGATCTGGCATTCTCACTTGCTCTAAGACAAGTTCTTTCATCTCTGGAATCATCATTAAATCAACAAGAATGGCATTAAATGCCCTCTGCTCCTGATAAGATAAATTCAAAATAAAAACGCCTAAAAGTTCTTTTTGATGCAAATCATTCCAAGCCCGCCCAGAAATAGCGACTAGGATTTCAATTTCTTTTCCTATTGAAGATTCCAGCACCCACATAAGAGCAGCACGTCGCATGCTCTCTGATTGCGTACCAGTTAAAGCTCTAACAATCATAGACTGTAATGGTAATAGCTCAGGGCTATTATCGTCTAAAGTTAACAGCAACTTACCTTTAAGAGACTCTGCCAACTTTTCTGAGAACTTAATATTTTCTAATAATTGGCAAAAGCTAAGCAAAGGCTCATTTGGCATAGTCGCAATTGCGCTTGTTAGTAACGCTTCATTATCGTCCTGCTCAAGTCGAGCCACTACATCCGCTATCCCCTGCAACCCCAGAAACTGCCATTGATCAAAAGCAACTGCATCTGTTAAATAATCATGTGCAAACTGATAATATTGCGAAGGTTGTTGCTCTAACTCTTTTGTAGCCAAGGCATGAAAAATGGCTAAACGATCTACCTGCGGCTTGAATGCAAAAGGTGACTCATTCAAATCATCTTGACCACCTTCACCAGCCTGTTTCGCTTGAATATTCTTTCCTGTTTGCTCAAGTAAACCAATTAAAAAACTATCACGCGCCTCCTGTTTTAAAAAACCCATTTCATCAATAGGAAATTTCAAAAACCAAATAACAGGATTCTTTTTTTCTCCTCCTACTTCTGTCCAAAATAAAAGAGCTATCCAAGCATTTTGCTGAAAAGGAGTAAGATAGAGCTGCTCTTGGCTTTCGATTCTTTGAAATACATCATTTGAAATTGGCATTACTTTTCGACCCATGTCAAAAATTCGGTAACTAAACCCACCTGTTTCAAGAAAATGACTAATACTGTCAAACTTTTTCATTTCACAACATTTCTCGTGACTAAAAATTCAGGCATAATCTCACACCTTACAAGCACTCGACAACATTTAAGGCACTCTATATGTCCTATTATAAGAACCATGTGTTTTTCTGTACTAACCACCGCGAGGATGGAAGCCGATGTTGCGCCCAACACAAAGCTCAAGAAATGCGCGACTATATGAAAAAACGCAGCAAAGAACTGGGCTTAGTACGCTCAGGCGAAGTTAGAGTAAATTCAGCAGGCTGTTTGAATCGCTGTGATTTAGGCCCTGTCATCGTTATATACCCTGATGAAACTTGGTATACCTTTGTTGATAAGGATGACATTGACGAAATCATTGAAGAACATCTTGTAAAAGGAAACCCAGTAGAACGATTAATGATAGACCAAGCAGCTGATAGCCAATCTCCATGTTAGAAAAGCTAAAACTCTACGCAGAATTAATTCGCTTCAACCGCCCTATTGGCACGTATTTATTACTTTGGCCAACACTATGGGCATTATGGTTTGCTTCAAAAGGTGTTCCTGATATTAAATATTTAATTATATTTTCTTTGGGTGTGTTTTTAATGCGATCAGCAGGTTGTGCAATAAATGACTATGCCGACCGAGACATAGACATTCATGTGGGTCGTACCAAAAACCGCCCTATAACCTCAGGGAGAATGAGTAGCAAAGAAGCATTAGGTGTTTTTGGCGTATTAATTTTAGCTTCTTTTTTACTTGTGATTCAGCTTAATACCAACACCATTTTATTATCTATGGTCGCTGTTATTCTTGCCGCAAGCTACCCATTCATGAAACGCTATCACCATTTTCCTCAGGTTCACCTTGGTGCTGCCTTCGCTTGGTCAATACCTATGTCATATACCGCAATTACTAACAGCCCACCGCCACTTCAAGCTTGGTTGCTCTATATCGCTACGATGCTCTGGACGACAGCTTATGACACCCAGTATGGAATGGTTGATAAGGCAGATGACTTAAAGGTAGGCGTAAAATCTACGGCAATACTATTCGGAAAGTTTGATAATTTAATTATTGGCTCTTTACAAGTGCTTGCTTTAATACTTATTTGCATTGCAGGTATTCTCCAAAACAACGGAATCATTTTTTATATCAGCATCATTCTTGCGGCAACTCTGGTGGCATATCAACAAACACTGACAAAAAATAGAGAGCCGGCAAAATGTTTACAGGCTTTTTTAAACAATAATTGGTTAGGCATGATAATTTTTATTGGTATTGCGGCTGATTATTTAATCTAAATCACGTAATATCAGGGCAACTTAAAAACTATAAAATACGAGACAACAGCATGACAGAGAGAAAAAGCTCATTTAGCTATGAAGAACTAATCCAGTGTGGACACGGTGAATTATTTGGCGAAGGTAATGCACGTTTACCTATTCCTCCTATGCTAATGCTGGATCGTATAATAGAAATCAATGCTGATGGCGGTGAGTTTGGTAAAGGTCAAATAATTGCAGAATTAGACATTAACCCTGATCTTTGGTTTTTTGAATGCCACTTCCCTACTGATCCTGTGATGCCAGGATGTTTAGGCTTAGATGCTATGTGGCAATTAATCGGATTCTACTTAGGTTGGCTAGGTAGCCCTGGTCGTGGACGTGCACTTGGCTCTGGTGAAGTAAAATTCTTTGGGCAAGTACTGCCAACTGCAAAAAAAGTTACCTATAAAATAGATCTGTCACGCGTTATACAACGCAAACTTGTTATGGGTGTTGGAAATGCCGTTATGGAGGTAGATGGAAAAGAAATTTACTCTGCTAAAGACTTAAAAGTTGGCTTATTTACTTCTACAGAAAACTTTTAATATATTCGTTCTCTTACACAGTCTAACAATTTAGAGTCACTCAAATGCGAATATATAATTTCTTCACAATCTTAGTAATAGCATTACTAACTGCTTTACCGACATTTGCAGACTCACCAGTGTGGGAAGTATCTAAAGGAGATGATCACCTTTATATCGGCGGAACGGTGCATGTTTTAGGCCATAAAGATTACCCTCTTCCAAAAGCCTTTGAAGACGTTTATAAAAAATCACAAATGTTGATTTTTGAAACAGACATAGGTGAAATGCAGTCGCCTAAGAATCAAGCACTAATGACCGCAACAATGACGTATCAGGACGGAAGTAAACTTAAAGATTACTTAAAACCTGCAACCTATAAAGCATTGGAAAAGTATTTAAAGCCATTAGGAATTCCAGTCATTACCTTTGAAGATTATCGCCCTGGAATGGTCTCAATTATGCTCACCATGATGGAGCTAAGAAAGCTAGGAATCATGGGCGTAGGCGTTGATCAGTTCTACAATAGTAAAGCCGTAAATGATAAGAAAACAATTGGTAAACTAGAGACAATAGAAGAACAGCTTAGCTTTCTAGAAAAAATGGGTGAAGGTGACCCAGATGAATTTATTCTTTATACCCTAGATGAGATGAAAAACTTGTCTGAAACATTTTCCTCGTTAAAAAAAGCATGGCGAGTTGGCGACAATGAAAGTATGGTCAAGATTGCCGTAGACCCTATGAAAGACTTTCCAGAAACCTATCAAATGCTAGTTGTAGATCGTAATAAAGCTTGGGTGCCACAAATCGTAAAAATGTTAGAAACCAAAGAAATCGAAATGGTTTTAGTTGGAGCCTTACACCTTGTTGGTAAAGATAGCGTCTTAAAACAACTCGAAGCACTAGGTTATACCGTTAAAAACCTGTAATTATCAAAAAAGGGTGGGGGTGCCCTATCCAAAGCGACTAAAAATTAAAAATAATAGCCCTCCTTTTCTATTTAATATCAATTGATCACTCTACTGCGCTTGATAAACCACTTATCAGCTTATTTCATCCACTGCTAGCAATTATAATTTGTATAAATCCCTTATGTGATATTATCACATAAGGAGACTCTATTAAGTCAGGATTACTGAAAAACTAGACTTAAACAAAGGCTCTACGAAGATTTTTTATTTAAAACCATTGGCTACAAAGCACACCAGATCTACTGACCTGAAAAAGAGGCATATCATTATAAACAGGTAGATTTGAATTTATTTAGATGTTTTGTAGCTTAATACTCTGAGCACCATTTTGGTGAAGGCTTAAGCTTTTTTTCAAATTCAGAATCAAATCACAATAAAACCCAAATATTTCCTGTCGGCTTTTATTCTACAGTAGGTATTTAACTCTATTGATGAGTTAAAAAAAGAGAAAAGAAGGTAAAAAATATTAGAGAAATCTGTTTTATTAAACCTCAATTACCCATATTAAAATTATATTTAAGGGAATATATATGAATACAACTACAAAAATACTATTACCATTAGGAATCACGTTACTCGCTTCGGCATGTGGTTCAAGCAGCAGCAACTCATTAACAGACTCAACGACTGATACAACTTTAAGAGCGATTATTGATAATAATTCTTTAACGGGTAACCCAATGGCAGGAAGAAGAATTCCTGACATCAGTAGCAGTCAAGCGCAGTTAGGTATGCGTCTGTTCTTTTCTAAAGCACTTGGTGGTGATCGCGATTCTGCCTGTGTTACCTGTCACCATCCCTCTTTAGGTGGTGGTGATGATCTTTCATTGCCGATTGGTGTTGGCGCTGTAAACCCTAATTTATTGGGTACTGGACGTGAGCATAGCAGTAATGCCACACATTATGATGGAGGCCCACCAGTACCTAGAAATGCCCCAACTACTTTTAATATTGCGGGTTGGGATAGTGTTTTATTCCATGATGGCCGTGTTGAAAGCATCGGAAAAACACCCGATAAAAGTGGTGACGATGGTGAAGGAATCCGTACACCTGATATTGACTTTGGTTCTGAGGATGGACTATCAGGTGATAATCTTGTACAAGCTCAAGCACGTTTTCCTGTGACCTCACCAGAGGAAATGAAAGGCTTTAATAATCAGGATAAAGGCAATCAAGAGATTCGTGATTTTCTTGCAGCCCGCTTAGGCGGTTATGGTTCTAATGCAGGTGAAATTCCTATTACAAGTTACTGGTTAGAAAAGTTTCGTACTACTTATAATGATGCAGAGGGAACAGCTGAAGACTTGATTACAGAACAAAATATCTCCTTTTTAATCGGTGAATATGAGCGCTCACAATCTTTTGTTGAAACACCTTGGAAAAAATATATAGAAGGCAATAACTCTGCACTTACAGACCACGCTAAAAATGGCGCTCTATTATTTTTTAATACGATTGAAAATGGCGGAGCAAACTGTTCAAGCTGTCACAGTGGTGATTTTTTCACTGATGAAGCTTTCCATAACGTAGCAATGCCACAGCTAGGTCGCGGTAAAGGCAACGGTGATGGCAGTGATGACTTTGGTCGTTTTCGTGAGAGTAAAGCTGAAGCAGATATGTATGCATTCCGTACACCAACTTTACTGAATGTTGAAGTTACAGGACCTTGGTCCCATGCAGGCGCTTATACATCTTTAGAAGCCGTCGTACGTCATCACTTAAACCCTGCTGATGCACTGAGCACTTATGATAGCAGTCAACTGAGTCAAACTGGCATTCAAAACCTTGACAAGCTTCAATCTAATTCTGCAAAAGCTTTAGAAAAACTAGAAGCAGACCGCGCTTCAGGTAAGTCTGTAATTCAAGATGTTAATTTGACGGAAACACAGGTAGGTGACCTAGTTGCCTTCTTAAAGTCATTAACTGATCCGTGTGTCAAAGATAAAAGCTGTATGTCTCCTTGGGTTGTAGATCCAATCAACGATTTAGATCCAAATGGCGATCAGCTTAATGCCATAGATCAGGATGGAAACTTACTGTAAGAGTTAGAAAATAAGAGCGCGCTTATTAGCATATAATAAGCGCGCTTCTCATCACACTCTCAATTCATCAAAAAAGGTGGGGGTGCCATACTAAGATTATGCTTAACTATTTTCTAGCGCCTAAACACCACGGTTCGTTTGCCATTTAAAATCACACGCCCTTCGGCATGCCAACGCACTGCACGGTTTAATACCACTGTCTCTATATCACGCCCTACTTCTACCAATTCATCTGGCTGGTTTGCATGGTTAATTCTATCTACGCCTTGCTCAATAATCGGCCCCTCATCTAAATCAGATGTTACATAATGCGCGGTTGCACCAATTAATTTGACACCTCTATCATAGGCTTGATGATAAGGCTTTGCGCCTTTGAACCCAGGCAAAAATGAATGGTGAATATTAATTGCATTTCCCGCCAGTTTTTTACACATATCATCTGAGAGAATTTGCATATAACGCGCCAAAACTAAAAGTTCTGCATTGGATTCATGCATGCAATCAAGTATTTGTTGCTCTTGCTGTGGCTTAGTTTCTTTACTAATCGGCAAATAATGAAAAGGAATCTGATACCAATCAGCAATTTCACGCTGGCTTTCATGGTTAGACACAATACCAACAATATCAACAGGTAATTGACCACGATGCCAAGTAGTTAATAGCTTTGAGAGACAATGCCCCCAATTTGAAACTGCAATTAGAATCCGTAACTTGTTGCTGCTATCACGCATATCCCAAGACATATTAAGATGTTTTACTGACTTTCCAAATGCTTGCTCTAAGTCATGTATAGATGAAGATACATCTGGATAAGAGAATACAGTACGCATAAAAAAAGTCTGATTAGACGGGTCTTCATGCTGCGATGACTCAACAATGTTATAGCCATTATCCGCAAAAAACGTAAGCACTAAAGCCGCAATACCCGGTTGATCGGGACAGCTTAATTTTAATATGATTTCTTTACTCATTGTTTAGCCCGTTAAGAGGTTTCAAGAACCATATTCTAAGGCTTCTTATATTTAGCACAACACCAAATGCGACTTCTTTGAAGCTAAATAATACCTAACTCCCAATTCTTCAAATAGACGGGGGGTGCCATATATTGAGACCTCAGTACAACTCAGGTCTCATCTGATTTAAATCGATGTTTCCAATCTATTTTAGGAATATTAATTCTTTCAGTAGTGGTGCCATCCCATTTGATTTTAAACCCAGCTGCTTCCAGCTCTTTTTTAATAGCATGAGCAACATTAATTTTCTCAGGCACATCTCCTTTAACATGATCAAAAGCTAAAAATAATCCTTGACCTGATATCGCCCGATCTAAATCCTGTTGATGATAAAAACAATAGCCAAAGAATTTTTCTTTTGGGAGATTTCTTATCGCTTCGTTTGAATCATCATGACCATCTGAGGTTGTCATGCCCGCATTATGAAGACAAAGAACACCTTTCTTTTTTAGTTTGGAAAATACCGCGTCTAAACGATTAAAGTCAGTAATTTTGGGCCATGTTTTTTCTTCTTTTTGTTTTTTTGAAAATTCTAGTTCAACGGCTTTGCGTAGCATTTTTTCATTAGCACCTTCTTCAAGAATATCACTCACCATCTGATTCACTTCCTCAGAGGATAAGAAGCCACCCCAAACACTTAACTTAATAGCCTCTAATATATATTCATCGATTTCACTTAATTTAGCTGCATTTGAGGGGGTAATAGAGATAGCAAAAATAACCAGCAGGCTTACTAAAATTTTCTGTAGTTTACTCATTGTTAATAATCTCATTTAGCCAGCAGTAGTGTTAAATAGCTCTGATCAGTCCAAATATTTTTAGTGTGCTAAAAACTGTCACTAATTCTAATCGACTTGATCATAGATTCTTTAACTTTGCACTTTCATAAGCAGCCACTACAAACTCTTTTAAAAATAATGAGTTATAAGTGAAGTTAAACCAATCTTCTCCGATACTTAAACCATTAGAGGCTCTTTTCTCTAGAGCAGACTGGTGATATTTATTGGGAATTCTAACGGTTATATTATGCATTCCAGCACCAAAAGCAAAGACAACATTATTAACATAATAGAGTGAGTATTTAAATTCATATCCGTTTGGACAGAAGCTCCCTACATCAGCAAAAGGTCTTAAAATTTTATCCATTGGCTCCACGATATCCCCATGACAGCTCAATGGTTTGAGAAACTGTAAAACCAGTTTGTTTGTCTCAATCTGAAGGTTTTTTGGAACTGCCTTTTCCATTTTCTTGCTCTTCATAAAAATACTCTTGCTCTCTTACTTACTAAGCTCTATAGGTTTAGGTTTATTACAATTCATTAAAAAAGGGGGGGGTGCCATTACTAAACTCAACAACAAACAAACAGAGCGATATATCCTAGAACAAGATAAAATAATATGCCTAAAACATAAGTAATAGGATTAACTTCAATTTGCCTAAACCAATTAGGCGGCCAGAGAATTTTTTGTAGCAATAAACCAGGCATTCTTACACCTACTTCTATACCAAGCTCAAAAGCAATATGTGCTATGAAACATATTATCCTCCAGAAAAACCCTACACTCTCTTCTACCATAATAAATCAATTTTTTATATTATTATAATTAGAACATATCCATAAAGTTAGTCTATTAACTTTAGATAGCTGGCACTTGGGCAGCTTGAAGTTCATTAAAATTAATAGAATTAGTATGATCAGGTATACATCAGTAAGTCCAACCTATATGCTTTCCACCTGTTTTTTTGACTAATTCCTCATGATTGTACTTTCTGATGTCACCTTAAGACGTGGTTCCCAAAAGCTTTTATCTGATGTTTCAATCAGTATTCACCCTGCTTATAAAGTTGGTTTAACTGGCGCGAATGGAACGGGCAAGTCTAGCTTGTTTGCAATGCTACAGAATGAACTTGGGCAAGATGAGGGAGAGCTTAGCATTCCACCGAATTGGGTTATTGCCCATGTAGCACAAGAAACACCCTCCTCTGATATCAGTGCACTTGATTATGTTTTACAAGGCGATCAGGAATATATTGCACTGCATAAGCAATTAGAAACTGCTGAAGGCGAACATCTTGGTGAGCTACATGCCCAACTGGATGTGATTGATGGCTATACCACTGAAAGTCGAGCGGCAACGCTATTACACGGCTTAGGGTTTCCTGCTGATCAAATAAATAATCCTGTGAATAGCTTTTCTGGTGGTTGGCGAATGCGTTTGAACTTGGCTCAGGCTTTAATGTGCCGATCAGATTTATTGCTGTTAGATGAGCCAACTAACCATCTGGATTTAGATGCCGTCATTTGGCTACAAAGCTGGTTAATTCAATACCCCGGCACGTTGATTTTAATTTCACATGACCGCGAATTTCTGGATGCAGTGGTCAAATACATTGCGCATATTGAACATGCGAAACTCAACCTATATACCGGAAACTATACTGCGTTTGAAAAAATTCGCTCCGAACGGTTGGCACAACAACAAAGCGCCTTTGAAAAACAACAACGTGAGCGCGCCCATATGCAAGCTTATGTGGATCGTTTTCGTGCTCAGGCGACTAAAGCAAAACAAGCACAAAGTCGCTTAAAAGCATTGGCGCGAATGGAAACCATATCGGCTGCACAGATTGATTCACCTTTTAATTTTAAATTTTTCGAACCCGAAAAATTGCCTGAAAGATTACTAAATGTCATTGATGCTGATATTGGCTACGGCGATACCATCATTGTTAAAAAAGCGAAAATGCAATTAATGCCGGGGCAAAGAATCGGCTTAATAGGGCCAAATGGTGCAGGTAAATCGACATTAATCAAATTCTTAGCGGGAGAACTAGAAGCAACTTCAGGCGAATCATGGCAAGCACAAGATTTAAAAATCGGCTATTTTGCACAGCATCAATTAGAGCAATTAAACTTAGACTTATCCGCATTAGAACAACTACGCGCGCTAGATAAAAAAGCACGAGAACAGGACTTACGCAATTATCTCGGTGGCTTTGGATTTCAGGGTGAGCGAGTGGATGAAGCCGTTAAACCTTTTTCTGGTGGTGAAAAAGCGCGATTGGTTTTAGCATTATTGATTTATCAAAAACCCAATCTTCTATTGCTTGATGAGCCAACCAATCACCTCGACCTACAAATGCGTCATGCATTAAGTGTTGCACTTCAAGGATTTAGTGGCGCAATGGTGATTGTCTCTCATGACCGTCATTTGTTAAAAACGGTTACAGATGAACTTGTTATCGTTCACGATGCAAAAGCAGAAGCATTTGATGGAGACTTAGATGATTATGCCCTTTACATCAAAGACGCAATCAAACAAAGTGAAACAAACGTAACAGATACCTCTGGCGACTCAAAAGAGCTTTCAAAAAAAGAACAGAGACAATTAGACGCTCAACGTCGAAAAGAGTTACAGCCACTAAGAAATAAACTTAAAAAGCTAGAAAGACAACTAGATGAATTCACCACCAAAAAAGATGCACTTGAAAAAGCGCTAGCCGACCCCGATATTTACTTAGATAAAAACAAAGCAAAGCTTAAGCAATGCTTATTCGATAAAGGAGAAGTGGATAAGCTTTTAGAAGACGTGGAAATGGAGTGGATGGAAACGGGTGAGGTGTATGAAACTGCCAGTAATTAGGAAAATACTTGTATATGGCACCCCCACCTTATTTGGATAATTGCAAAAGCTGATAAGTGGTCTACAAATACTAGGGAACTTAGAGCCTAGTATGATAGACTAACTATATATCAATAAGTTATTAATTCTTTAATTAAAAGGAGGACTCTAATGAGTCATTTAGATGTAGGTTCTGGACGTATTGTTGCTAATGCAGCTGAAAGTGAACGTGCCAGTTTTATCAAACGCACTTATGTGCATCTAGCAGGCGCTATTGGCGCATTTGCAATTATTGAGTCATTATTGATCCAGTCAGGTGTGGCTAACTCATTTATGCACCTCCTTTCTGGAAGTAAATGGAGTTGGTTAATTGTTATGGGCGCTTTCATGCTCGTCTCTACTGTTGCTAATAAATGGGCACATTCTAATATTTCACGTGAAAAACAGTATATGGGTCTAGGACTATTTGTCGTTGCTGAAGCAATCATTTTTATGCCTTTGATTTATATGGCATTGATGCGAGATAGCAGTGGAACACTGTTACAAAATGCAGCAATTGCTACTGTCGCATTAGTAGCTGGCTTAACCTTTACAGCATTCTCGACTAAAATTAACTTCTCATTTATGGGACGTTTTTTAATGATTGGTGGCTTTATCGCAATGGGATTAATCGTATCTAGTATCATTTTTGGCTTTAACTTAGGGCTTTGGTTCTCAGGCGGAATGATATTATTTGCAGCAGCATCAGTACTTTACAGCACATCCAATATCCTTCATGAGTATCACACAGAGCAACATGTAGCAGCTTCGCTATCATTGTTCTCAAGTGTTGGTTTACTGTTCTGGTATATCTTACAGTTCATGATGAGCATGGGTGGAGACGACTAGACGCTTAGCATCACCTTGTTATTAAAAAAGCCCGAGCTTATGCTTCGGGCTTTTTTATGCCGATGAAATTAACAGTAACTATTTTTTCTTACGAATACCCGTTAACCACTTTAATTTTTTCTGTGATATATCCGAGACTTCCTCTAGCTCCCTATTCATTATCGACATACTCTCCACGATTTTTTCAAGTTGAAGAGAGATATCTGGCTTACCTATTTTTTGTGCAATCATATTTAATGAATCCGCCAATAGAGAATCTGTTGCATTAGGCTCTAGTAATAGTTTTTGTAACTCTAGGAAACTTTGATTCGCTTTATCAATTTGTGCGCTTAGTTTCGTTGTATTCTCATCTTGTTTATCTGAGAAAGTACCGAATGATTTAAGCAGTAGTCTATCGCTTACACTAGGCTGCTCTGATTGAGTTTTATAATCGTTAATCGCCTCCGTTATCTGCTTTAAAGGCTTACTTAGTTTATCGCTGGTATCACCTTTTAATGATTCGTTAACACCCTGAAACTGTTGAACCATTTCACCCAATTTTTCATTAATCAACAGACCAATGGTGGCTTCTTCATTGCCTGCCATTTTATTTTTTAAGAAACCTTCTTTGATGCTATCCCAGCGTGTTTTTTGCTCTACAGTGATATTGCCGCGTAATTCAGCTAACTTGAGTAGATTCTCTTCTGCACCATTTGTGAGTAACTGCGCTTCACCAAGATAATGGTCCTCGATCATTTGCATCAATTCTTGTTGATTCATTACAGCAGACAGTTTCTCTGCCATTTTATTCATATTACGATAACTACCCTGTAATTTAAAAGGTGGCTCCGTTCGGTATTCATCATTTTGTGCAGCTGAGATAATATATTGCTGATTCACCTTAAGCACCACTTCTTGAACCATAAACATCTTTTTCAAGACTTCGGTAATTTCATTCAATTCTGCACCGCTATAACTGTGCTTCAAATCTGATGCAGCTACCTGTTTGCCTTTTGCCATATCCAGTAACAGATAAATATCTTCCATACTACGATTAGTCAATGGCGCAAGTACTGAGTTAGAAGTCAGACTATTTTCTATATAACTTAGCTTAAAGGCCTCTTCGTGATCATTTAACATATCACCTAAGTTGTAAATATCCGCACGGTTTGCGAGCATATCAGGGACTTTAAATACATCACCAGACTCCGTGTAGGGGTTGCCTGCCATAATGATACAAAAACGTTTACCACGCATATCATAGGTTTTGGTCTTGCCTTTCCAAATACCCTCAATACGACGAGTGCCATCACTTAGGGATATAAATTTTTGTAAGAATTCAGGATTCGTATGTTGAATATCATCAAGATATAACATCACGTTATTACTCATTTCTAACGCTAGATTGAGCTTGTTTAATTCCTGTGCTGCTGTTGCATTAGGTGCTTGCTCTGGGTCTAATGACAAAACATCATGCCCCAAAGAAGGACAGTTAATTTTCATGAATATCAGACCAAGACGGCTAGCAATATACTCCATCAATGTTGTTTTACCGTAACCTGGTGGTGAGATCATCATTAATAATCCCATTAAATCCGTACGCTTATCTTCACCCACTGTACCCATTTGTTTGGCGAGATTGTCACCGATTAAAGATAGATATAATTCATTAATTAACTTATTTCGTACAAATGAAGAAAGTGGTCTAGCTTTGAATTCTTCCAGCTTTAAAACCTCTGTCTCCCGTTGCATAATCTCACTACGTTGCTGCAGATAATCGTGATAACCGGGTAATATAACTGCGCTATGATGATGATATCGTGTCAGAAAATCATCCAAACTAATTGCCAGTTGACGATTTTTCAAACGCGGATGATCACCCATAGTGTCTTCAACAATGATTTCTAAATCAGCGTTATTTTCATTCCACTCTATATTTTCTGCAATAATAAGTGCAACAGTTTCAGGAATATAATGGCTAAGGTGTAATTGCTCTTTATTTTGATCACCATCACTCTTTATCATCCCCATCAACCAAGCTTCTGCAAGCGACCAACGCAAATGATGTTGCCCCGATAGCTTTTTTAAAGCCTTTTGAAATTGTGACCAAACCTTAGCAACTTTCAAATTACGCTCTAAGGTCTCGCTAAGTTCACGGGCGTATTTACTTGAAACAAACTGGACTTCTTTTAATGTTTCGCTTTGTGTTCCTTTCTGTGCCAATTGATGGCTAAGGTATTCTGCAGTTCTCAGGCAAGTTGTGTCATCAACAAGAATCGGGAATTCAATTAGAAACTCTTTAAATGCAATATAAATTTCATCTTGTAACAGCGTATTAGCATCTTGATGTTGATAGACTGTTGTCATCTGTTTTGCTGTTAGTGCACGCACTTGCCAACTACTAAACTGTATTTTTGTAGCGGACCAAAAAAGTGCTGCAAGTCCTCGGTTTAATGGTGAATAACGAAGCAATCCACTATTTTTATGTATAGGTAACAACTGTTCTAAAATACGACTTGCATCATGATCATGAATGCCTTTTTCATAGGCTTCTTTATAACGAGGTGAAGCAAAATCACTGACTATTTTGAGTAGTGCCTTATCGTCTTTACTCGCATCCAACAACATTTTCAAACTTAGATTATGCACGCCCTGCTCTGCATAATTTAAAATCAAACCTGCTAAGTATTCTGCTCTGTAAATATCAGGTGATTCTGATTCACTCTCTAAGCTCCAATAAGGTTTTTGTTTGTTAAGCTCTTCAGATTCAATTTTTTCAAAAAAATCAGTACCGCTTAGATGAAAATAAAGTTGATCATTTTTTGGAAGAATGCTTAATCCAAGTTCTTGCGTTGTCACACTAAAGCGATGTTTTGGCCCTAGTTTAATGACCTTTCCACCGTCTTCGTAAATCTCACTCTTATCCCGTTGTGCACGAAAAGCTTGATCTTTACTATTTTTCAAACGGCTTTCAATATCATCGGCTTTTACACTATCGTCTAATTCACGTAACTTCTCTGCGATATCACGAATTTTTAAAATAAGTGGATCAGATGCATAGAGCGTATTGAGTTCATCAATTTCAGTCAGTTTCTTAGTACGACGATTAATCGACGCTAGAATACGATCAGCCGCGTTTAATAAATTTTGCGCACGTCTTTGACGTTCTGTAATTAGTGATTGACGGTGCGCCTCAAAGGTTTCATGAATCTCATCACGTTTCGAGATAATATCGGCAAGGAATTCATCATGCTCGCTGAACTGCCCTTCTAATTCTTCAAGTTGAATCAACAAACGATTTAATTGCTCATCTGTTTTATCAGGAGTCGTCGCTAAACCTATGGCATTCGCAATACTTTGACCAAAGAGTTTAAATTGCACACTAAATTGTGCCACCGCCTCAGATGACCCTAACTCTTTATACTTATGTCGGGCGCGGGCTTTGCTTTGATTAAGCTTGGCGTAAATTTCAGAGATTGCTTCAATAATGCGTGTGCGTAATGTTGAGTCATCGACTTGCAGTGTAGACACCAGTTCTGAAATTAAATCCAGATCTCCCGCCATTTTTTCGTATTCTTCAATATGTGTCTGAATCTGTTTACGTGTTTTGGCTTTCTCGGCATCACCATCAAGCTTTACTAATTTATCTTGATATGGCTTTAATGCTTTATCTTTGGCAAGAAAACCCATGGTATCTTTGCCTAAAAATTGTTGCTTTTCGAGCAACGCATCATCCATTTTCTGAATGCGATCTTGATCAATATAACGATATTCTTTAATCGTTAATAAGTGCCCGCGTTGCTTGCGAATATCATTAAGTGCATTGACAAATTCTTCTACTTGATCCCAGCTATCAGGCAATAGTCTTGAGAACAATGCACTTTGCGTTGCTTCCGCTTCCAGCATAGATTGTGTGGCTTGCTCACGAATACTTTCTACTTTTTCAAATTCGTCTACAACCAGTTCAGCCGTTTGGCTAATTTTCTGTAATGATAGATTAATGTCTTCTAGTTCAGGTTTGGATAGCCAGAAGTAAGCATTTAATAAACTCTTATGTACTTGTGAAAGTTGATTATATTGTGCTACAGAGGCACTTTGTTGGTTGATACTACGACTGACACTAAACAGCTCGGAAATCCCACGTACTAATTCTGAATTACCGATTCTGGAAAAAAATGAAGTACTTGTTTGTGCATTACTAGCATATTCTTTTGAAGTGAAATCTGTTTGCCACACTTGCATCGGATGAATCCGCGTAGGTTCTTCACTTTCAGAGTTAAAGATGATCATTCTGCCATCGGGATAAATAGCATAACCATGACCAAAGAGTGGATTGGATAAACCCTTTTCAATCATATTGTATGAAAAAAGTGCTGACTTTCCTTCAATAGGCTCATAGAAAACATAAAGAATATCTTCACCATTAGGAGAACGAATACTACGTTTGAAACGCATATTATCTGTGCTATCAGCAAAGCGGACAATTTCACCATTTTGTAAATAAATACCACCTGGGAAAATAATGCCATGATCTTCTGGTAATTGTTGACAGGATTGACCAATCGCATCAATTCGATCAACTTTCGCAGTCATTTTATTGAACACGAAATAACGTGTATCTGGTTCGCGATAGGGCGTAATTTTTAATAGAATAAACTTTCCCAGATCGGAAAATTCAATATCAGCATCATCTAAGGACTGGTTTTCTTCATCAACTTTTTCACTGTAGATACCTTTACCTGATTCTGTATTATTTTCTACTTTAATCGTCAGGTCACCACCAATGGTTTCAACGAACAGTGTGTCGAGAATATTAATGTGTGGGTGACGACCGTGGACGGTATTATCTCGGCTTATTTCTTGCCATTCAAAGTCATAGGCTGGCGGTAGCGCAATGTCACGCTCGCCACGGTTATCTATGTAAGTCAGTTTGTTTTTAGCATCAATCTCCCAGCGAAAAACACGTAGATCAGTGATGCGTTCACCAATTTGAAAAGCCGCTAATAATTTACTGTCTTTAACAATAAGTTGTAATAAACGAGCATGTTTATAGTAGCTATACAGTTCGTTAAAATCAGAAGTGAAGCGTTTATCAGAAAGAAACGTTTGTTCTAATGGAATGACTTCCATCTCATATTGATCATCTGATTCGACCAGACGATAAGGCATAAAAACGTCTTCGACATGGGTTTCTTTTTTTAAGCCGATAAAGACATTGTAGCCAAAGATTAACATGTCTCCGACTTGGGCTATATCACGTGCGATACAGTTATTTTCGGTGCGAACTCGTAAGCGTCCAAGAACTGACATTTCAGAGCTACCAAACTCTTCAAGTCGAGCACTGTTAAGTGCTTTAATTTGAGTTTCTAAGCTATCCCCATGTTGCTCTAAGCGCTTGCGGATAATCTCATAAGAGCTACTTTCAGCTACGGCTTTATCGATGGCATTTTCATTAATTGCATCAGTGGTTTGAGTGTTATTTTTATTGTCAGTGCTCATTACATTTCTATCAGTCAGAGGAAGTACAATCTTCAAAAAAAGGGGGGGGTGCCATATACATAGAACCTCCCCTTTCTATCTAAAATTATTCTGCTTCAGCAGGTGTTTTCATTGCTAATAGTTTGCCTATCACCGCTTCAATCG
Organism: uncultured Cocleimonas sp.; assembly: GCA_964632635.1. Taxonomy (GTDB): domain Bacteria; phylum Pseudomonadota; class Gammaproteobacteria; order Thiotrichales; family Thiotrichaceae; genus Cocleimonas. The sequence continues at coordinate 20,166 of CAZWEA010000006.1, forward strand.
CGGGGCTCTTTCCTACCACACCTTCAATAGATTTTCCTAAGGAAATAGCTTTAGAGAATGACTGTAAATAATCCCCACCACCAACAATATCAATATTGGCACTTTCTAATGCGGTTGCTAAGACTTTAGCTTGATCATCAGCAATATCTTTACTCGCTTCAATTTCTACCAAAGCACGCTCAAAGTCCTTCTCTAACTGCATGCGGAATTCTTCATGCTCTCGAGAGTCTTTACTCATTAAATCCATCGCTTTGAATTTTTCAATTAAGCCTTCTGCTTCTGCTTTGAATTTCTCTTTTTGAACGATCGCAGCAGCTAATCCAATTTTTTCTTCACCGATAGCTTGTACGTCCATTTTCTCTTCCATCACTTTCGCTTCGGCTAAACCTTCTGCTTGAGTTGCCAGTGCCATCACTTCTTTAACTTCTGCCTCAGCAAGCCCTGATGCGGCCTCTTCTGCTTGTGTTCCTTCTGCTAATTGTTTTTTAGCTTCCGCTTCTTTAGCTGAAGCTTCTAACTCTGCTTGCGCCAAAATATTGATCTCTTTGGCTTTATGCGAGGCTTTAACCTCATCTGCTTCAGCTTGTTTTACCTGTTTAACTAGCTCTTCCTCAGCAGCAGCTTCTGCAGCAATTATTGTAGCTTGTTTATTGCGATCAGCTTCTGCAACCATCCGCACTTCATTGATTTTTTCTTCTTGTTCGGCAACCGTGCGATCAACCGCAATGCGTTCACTAATGGTATTGGCAATTTCCTTGCGCTCGACTTCTAATGCTTTTTCTTTGTCAATACGTTGTAATTCTACTTCACGTTCCCTAGCCACTATTTCTAGTTCACGGGCACGCCCCACTTTTTCCTCTTCAATCGCGACAGCACGTAAACGGTTATTTTCCGAAACTTCCACTTCGCGCATTTTATTTTGTTCCATCACCTCTAACTCTTCATCTGTTTGGATGCGAGCGCGTTGTGAACGAAGCCTTTCCTCTTCTTGCACTTTAGTTGTTTCTGCTTCTTCACGGGCTTGAATAGTGCTAACTTCACGCTTTTGACGTGCAGTAGCATCAGCCTCTTGGCGCTCAAGTTCTAATAATGCTTCACGTGTTTCTACATTCTTTTTAGTAATTGCCAACTCTTCATTCTTAGAAAGTTCATTGGTAAATACATTTTGAATTGCAGTTAATTCAGTGATTTTGCGAATACCTTCTGCATCAAGAATATTTTGTGGATCAAGGTGCATCACAGGGGTTTGCTCTAAATAATCAATCGCAACGTCTTCTAGTACATAGCCGTTTAAGTCATTTCCGATTACTTCAATAATACGGTCACGGAAATCAATACGGTTTTCAAATAGATCAACAAAATCCATATTCTTGCCCACTGTTTTTAATGCTTCAGAGAATTTTGCATTAAATAATTCATGTACCGCTTCTCTATCAGAAGCGCGCTCCACACCAATTGACTTTGCAACTTTTAAAACATCTTCTTGGGTTTCATTAACGCGCATATAAAATGCAACGGTAATATCAGCTCGGATATTGTCTTTACAGATCAAACCATCTTTATTTTTACGATCTACCTCTAAAGTAATTAGTGAGATTTTCATTAATTCTTTTTTGTTGATAACAGGCCAAACAATTCCACCTGTAAACTTAACCTTTGGTGTACTTGAGGTGTCATTGATAATCAGTGCCCAGCCTTGCGGTACTTTGATATAAAACTTCGTAAAAGCGATGAGAATCGCAATAAATAGAAAAGCTATGATCGCGATAACGACTAAGGTGAAAATGGTAAGTGAACTGCCCATGTTGTACTCCAAGAATTATTTTTATATATTATTTGTTGTGAGATGTAGCTTTTAAAAACAGTATTTCACGGTAATGATTTGATTTTGTAGGTATTTTCATTCGGATAATAATCACTGAGTATCACACGATCGCCCCGTTTAAAGTCATTTGGCTCTTCTGCCCGTATTTTTAAAATTAAACTTGCTCCGCCACTATCAATATCTGCATCACCGAAACTCATTGATACCTTATTGGTACGGACTTGCGCGACTTTACCCACTAATGAATCTGCTTTTTGCCCCTCTGCCTCATTCTTCATTTTATCAAATAGCGGCCTTAAAGGGCTTAAAATCTGCCCTGTAAGAAGCACAGAAAGTATAGGAGACAATAAGACGACCCAAGCACCTATGACGGCTCTTAACCAGCTTTCCAAGTCTTCATCTTGGTAAAAATGAACCACTAGAAAAGAGATAACCCAAGAAAGAAAAATAACGACAGAAAGAGTAATAGTCACTGGAATTCCATCAACCTTAAACTTAGTGATAAAGCTCGGTGATTCAGCCACTTCTATCTCCATTCCCCCACTACCATCCATATCAAAATCTGCTATACCGATAAGTGAAAGTAGCCAATAGATGATGACCAGTATCAACAAACCTGTAAATAACAGGGTCGGGAAGCTTAGTATATTACTTAGAAAGTCTGTCATTATTCATTTTGATATTAATTATTAGTCGAATAGTTGATCAGTATTTAAGCATATTCTGGCTTAATTTATGCTGAATAGACTGCTGATTACATCGTAGTAAAGCAGATTACAATTATGCAAAAAAGGGGGGGGTGCCAATCACTGAGGTATCTTAGTTATTTATTGGCTTTATCAATCACACCCATTTTGCATTTACTACCAGCACGGATTGAGTTTTCGAGCAAAGTACTGATTTTGGTATCTGCACTGATTTCACCTTTTAAGTTAATCCAAAGCTCGCTTACCCTTCCTTTTCTATCACAACGCATATCCACTTTTTTTCCTGCACCTTTACCAAAGGCTTTATCGAAATGCTGGCGTACTTGTTTTAATGAAACCTGTTTTCCAACGCCATGGGTGAATAATTTACCGACAATAGATTCATTGATCTGCTGTGTTAATCGAATCGCATCTGAGTAATAAGTATCTGCATCGCTACCGTAACACGTACCATGTTTTATCCATTCATGGCGCTGTAAATTTGATGACACCCCAGGCATTATGAAAGCAAGTTTAGTGGCTGTTTCTTGTGATAACTTTACGGGTTCTAATAAATGCCAACGCTTGTTACGATCAATACCTTTGTCTATGCTACTTACGCCACAGTAAGCATTAGCTCGAGGTTGTGGCCACAAACCATGCAATGACCAGTGGTCTGCATCATAACGGCGGGTCGTTTGAGTTCGGCACTCTTTTTTACGTGAATGACTTTCACAAAAGCTGGGTTGCCAGCTAAGTGCTAATAAATATTCAGGTGTTTTCCCATATTTTTTATTTTTCTGTTTATCGTATTTCTTAGTTTGCACCTTAGGCTGATTTGTTGTTTCTGTCGTTTTATCACAACTTGAAGAAACCTCCCCACAATTTGTCTTTACCCAACGTGATGGAGATTTCTTTGCTTTTGTTTTAATACGGTAAGCCGTTTTATTTTTATTCTTCTCTAAAATGTGATAACCCTGACCCTGTTGTAAATGAAAGTCACCCGGATTTGTCTCTTTTCGAAAAGACTGAAATGCCTCACAAGACTCTGTTGCAGTAAAACACCCACTGGCTTTTTTTGCATGTGTAATAGGTGATATACAAAAAAGAGCCAATATAAACCCTAACGGTATTACTTTAACTATATCTGTTTTCATCTTAATAATTTTCACCCGAGAAGTATCTATTGAAATGTAATGGATGCGTATGTTAAAGCAAAACTATCGTAATGGCACCCCTACCTTTTTTACAACATTTTAGCGCAGCTTAGATAATAACTTCTCTTGCATAGAATCATTTGGGCTAGCATAAACAGATTCAGTATAAAACCATTTCACTGCTGATCTTAAAATAGGTCTTTGACGACGAGCTAGTTCAGAAAATTCCTGTTGGTTAATTTCACCAGTAATAGCTTGTAAAGCCTGACGAGATGCAGCCGCACAGTCCGAACCACCTAAGGGAAATGCAACATCAATAAAATGGTTTAGAATAAGCACTAACATTTCAGCAGCCCCTTCAGAACCATCAAAAAGAAAGGTTTTCTTCCTCATGAGATAAGTGTCTCTTTTTGCTTTCTAGATAACTTCTTAAGTTGATATTCTCGTTGGCTTGCAAGAGAACGACTCTCCGCTTTTTCTTGGTAAACTAATGTTACTGGCTGTCTTGCCCTTGTGTATTTAGAAATGGATTTCTTGCCATTATGTTCTTCCACACGACGTACTAAATCTGTGGTAATGCCAGTATATAAACTATTATCTGCACAACGAAGCATATACACAGTCCAATCATTCATCTAATTAATTACCACCCTAAATCTAACAATAATCGGAATATTTTAGTGCAATTTAGATTAATAAAGCAATTTGAGTCAATATTTGTCTGTTTTACTAACTATATAGAGTTACATTTTCGTAAAGCATGAGCATAATAGCGCTAGGAGTTAATTAAAATGGATTTTTTATTTATAATTACTTTTGTGCTTTGCTTTGCTGTACTTTGGTTATTCATAAAGTTTGCGGAACAAATCGGATTAGTCGATATACCAAACTTTAGAAGCATGCATGAAAAAGCAACACCCAGTGGCTCAGGGATTGCTGTTTTTATCGCTGTTTTCATCGTCTCAATATTCGCAGATATGGGTAACTATGAAAATTACAGCATGTTACTTATTGCCATTTCGCTAGTATTCTTACTCGGTGTTTTAGATGATATTTATAGCTTTCCCGCAAAGTATAAAATACTTGTCATTTCTACTGCTGCTGCCTTTACCTGTTTTGATAATATGATCATTTGGAATACAGGCGTGTTTTTTGGCCATGATTTATCACTTGCGTGGTATATCGCTATACCCTTCACTATTTTTGCCGTCACTAGTTTCACTAACTCATTTAACTTAATTGATGGCCTAGATGGTTTAGCAGGTTCCCTTAGTATTATTATACTTAGTGCTCTTTGGTACATTGGTTATAGCAATAATGACTTTTTATTACTCGGCATTCCCACCTTAGTGATTCCTGCGATGTTAGCATTTTTATATTTTAACTGGAATCCTGCAAAAACATTTATGGGAGATAGCGGCTCTTTAACACTGGGTTTTTTAATCGCTATTCTTAGTATCAGAGCACTGAATTATATCAACCCTCTGCTTATTTTATATATTGTCGCTTTGCCCCTCATTGACACTATTGTCATTATTATCAGAAGAAAAAAAATGGGGCAATCAATATTTACCGCAGATAAAAATCATACCCATCATGTTTTTCTACGAATTTTTAATGGGAATGTACAAACTGCTGTCACAGTATTAGCTTTGATACAACTTGCCTACGTAGCATTTGGAATGATTTTATCTAGCCTATTAACACAGGAACTTATGCTATTGTTATTTATAGTTAATATTATCTTCTGGTATTATTTCTTGAAAAGTAAAAGCATGGATAACCTAGAGCCTTAGCACCTAGAAAGAATATAAATTTTTCAGACATAAAAAAGACCGGCTTAAAACCGGTCTTTTTTATTCATGAGACTTTATGTGTTATTTCATGATCTTAGGTGTTACAAAGATCAACAACTCACGCTTATTATCTTTATCAACATCTGTACGGAAGAGTCTTCCTAATATTGGTACATCACCTAATACAGGGACTTTATTCACTTTACTAGAATTAACTTCTTCATGTACACCACCTAGGACAACCGTTTGACCGTTATCAACTAAGACTTGTGTCTGAACTTCACGTGTATTGATACTTGGCACGCCGTTAAATATTTCACCAACAGTATCTTGATTGACTTTTAAATCCATAATGACATGATCATCAGGCGTTATTTGTGGTGTTACTTCAAGACTCAATACCGCTTTCTTGAACTGTACATCTGTCGCACCACTTGAAGTCTGTGATAGGTAAGGTATTTCAACACCTTGTTCAATCATCGCTTTCTTCTTATCAGCCGTTACAACACGTGGAGTAGAAATAATTTCTCCTTTGTTTTCAGCCTGTAGTGCTGAAAGCTCAAGATCTATTAAGTAATCCTTGCTGAGTAATGAAAAAGCAAATCTTCCTGCTGCATTATTAATAACAGGCATATTGATATTCAAGCGATCTGTTAATGCAGGTACGCCTACACCACCTCCACCGACAAGGTCATTAACCATTGAACTGGTTGAGTTAAGACCACCAGAAGTAGCACCTCTACTGCCAAAGTTTGATATACCAAATCTAGCACCTAGTTCTTTACCAAAGTTATCATTTGCAATTACTATTCTTGATTCGATGGACACCTGTTTAACAGGAACATCTAAGCTACGAATTAGGTCACGAATTTCGTTAACTCTTTTCGGTGTATCATGGACGATCATTGTATTCGTACGCTCATCAACCGAAACATAGCCTCGACTAACGAACTTGTCTTCACTTAAATCGTTATTTAATAGTTGAGTTAGGTCTATCGCTTTCGCGTAGTTTACAGAGATGTATTCTGTCACTAATGGCTCTAACTTTCTTTTACGTTCTTGTGCTTGTAACTCATGTTTCTCTTTAGCTTCAAGCTCAACTGCTCTAGCAACCCAGATAACATTTCCGTTACTACGCATTGCAAGACCTTTAGATTCAAGCACTATATCTAACGCTTGGTCCCAAGGTACATCTTTCAAACGTAAGGTAATATTACCTTTAACACTATCACTAACGACAATATTCTTATCCGTAAAGTCTGCTAGTAACTGAAGTACTGAGCGAACCTCAATATCCTGGAAGTTTAACGATAGCTTTTTACCGTTATAGACTTTCTTTTTCTTTGCTAATGGATTCTTGGTAACTTTAGGTTTCACTTTCTTAAGTTTAACGATGTAGTCTTTACCATTACGCGTTGCATCAAAATCAAATGCTGAATTAGCAGATACTCTGATTTGAACGTCTCGACCATTTCTGGCGATATCTATATAAGATGCAGGTGTTGCAAAATCTGTTACATCAATACGTTTTTTAGGCTGGCGTGCAACAACATTTTTAAGCGTTATAACAACCGTATTCCCGAGTTTACGAGACTCTACAACCGTAGATGCATGTGGCAATTTAATAACAGCACGACCACCACCATCTTGGGATCTATGAAAGTCAATAGGACCTAGAAGATTAGCTACTCTGCGTGGCGCAGGGCGATGAGTCACATTACGCTTAGTTGGTTGATACCTTGATGTTTTAGCTGGTGGGCGTGCTACATAATTACTTGCAACAGCTTGCTGCTTAACACTTTTTGTTCTAACAACCGGGCCTCTTTGTAAGTTTGCATCACGTTGTCTTTGTGCAGCAAGTCGCTGTGCATTTTGACGTTGTTGTGCATTTCTTTGTGCCGCTGCACGTTTTTGTGCTGTTGCTCTTTTTTGAGCGGCAACTTGACGTGCTTTTATCTGCTTTAGATAAGCAAGACGCTGTACTTCTGATTGCCTTTGAACAACTGGCTGTTGTTTATCATCAAAAGTTAAAACAATATCATTACCCTGAATGCTGGTTGTATATTTTGTAAGTTGGTTCAAAGAAACCATCACACGCAGCTTATCAACACCACTTGCTATTTTAACGCCTTTTACAGACTTAGAATTTAGTGTTTTACTGCGTTGGCTCATACCTCGTGATGCATTTGCAAAGTCTAGTACAATACCGGCAGGTTGCTTCATTACAAAGCTAGTAGGAATTCCTACCTTACTATCAAAGTGTAACCTTAATGTTGATTTACCCGAAGATTGTATCGCTGTATCAACACTTTGCAAACTTGCAGCTGCATAACTACTCCCAGTTGCAAGTAATAGTGCCGGTACACTTAAGCTCAATAATGTGCGTGTAATAATTTTCATTTTAAATAACCCACTCGTTTAATTTATTCTTATTATTTTATTCTTGGTTTAGGGTGATAGAGATGTCTCTTTCCTTATACCCACCTAAGCCGTTTGATACTGTTTCTATCATGTCCATATTTACTTCATTAATCTGAACAATTTTTCCAAAGTTTTGCCCTAAATAATTCCCTGACTTAACCGTTTGAACGGCGCCATCTGGTATTTTAATTAGCGCCCAAAGAGTTTTATCTTTTTCAACCGTTCCTACCATTTTCAAACTATCAAGAGGGAATCCCTCTAAAAACTCAGGTACTCTGGTTGTATCAATACTTATTCCTGTATCAATGATCTGCTCGCGTACAGTATTGGGTGCTAGCATTGCTGAATCAAAAGGATCTTTTTCATGTTCAGGGTATGCATATCGCAAATATGGCTTAACTTCAGGTATCGGATCAATCGCCAAAGCTGGCTTTTGTCTCTCTACGTTAAAATACTCATCTAAGTCATCTTTACTATTGGTACAACCTGACAATAAAGTTAGAGATATACCTAAACAACCGTATAAACCAAGCTTAGGTAATGCATTAAGCTCAAGTGTTTTGTTCTTGTGTTTAAATTTCATCACTATCCTCCTCTTCAACTTCATCTTCGCTCAGGTATCTATATGTTTTTATCGTAGCTTTAAGTGATAATCGAGCAATTGTTTTTCTATTTGTTTTATTTTTATCTTTTTCTTTTTCACTTAGCTTCTCTTGCTCAAGACGGATATTATTAATCGTTACTATTCTTGGTAAGGCTGATAAGTCACTTACAAATCCAGCAAGTTGGTCATATGTTCCCTTTGCTTCAAGCTTAATTGGCTTCTCTGCAAAGAACTCTTTATGAATTTCATCCTCTGGCTTAAATAATTCTATTTCCAATCCATTAGTAAGACCTTTCTCCGAAATATCCAAAATCAAACCTGGAATCTCTGTATCACTTGGCAATTGATCCTTTAAAGCACCAAATGAAATCTGCATTTCTTCTAACTGCGCTTTATATAACGGTAGTTGATTCGCACGAGCCTGTTTTTTCGCATAAACTTTACGTTTATCTAGCTCCTGCGACTGAACTGTCTTTAAAGACTCCATCTGATCAACAATGACAAATTTATAACCAAAAAAGAGAGCTAGAGCAAAAATAACAACAACTGCACCTACTTTTATTGGTAGTGATACACTTGCCGGATCAACCAGTAGTTTATTTATTTCTTGTGTATCAATAGCCATTAGTTATTCTCCTCGTCACTTGCTGATTTTGAACCTGAAGTCAGCAACTGTGTTACGTTAAGTTTAAAGTAACGCAGACGACTTTTATTATCTTTAGGGTCAACCTTAATCGTATTAAGGTCTGATGATTTTAACCATGGTGAAGAGTTAAGTCTGTTCATGTAACTAGATACTCTAGCGCTTGACTCAGCCTTTCCTTCCAACTTGATTTTGTTATTTTCTTGTACCAACTGAGTTAAATATAAACCTTTTGGTAAAGCATTAACCATTTCATCAAACATATGAACAATGCCAGGGCGAGTAGATTGTAACTTTTCGATAATACCGATTCGGTCTAACAATGCCTTTTTATTAGCATCCAAAGTTTTTATCTCTGCAATCTTCTTGTTCAGTCGCTTAATTTCTGTTTCTATATATACATTTCTTTCATTTTGGTAAGAAATTCTTCCTTCCATATATGTATAACCTGCGCCGATAACAACTGCACCTATTGCAAGAGCTCCAACAACAGACATAACGAATTGTTGTTGACTTTTCTTACGGGCAGCTTCGCGCCAAGGTAATAAATTAATACCCGCCATTATTGAACCCCCCTTAATGCTAACCCAGCTGGAACAAGCAATGCTGGAATATCACTCGTAAAACGTGCTGGATTAACTTTTGAATGTAAAACCACATTAGAAAATGGATTTGCTAATGCCGTTGGTATTCCGATGATTTCTTGAATTTGTTCATCTATACCTGGAATACTCGCACAACCACCCGATAACAAAACTTTATCTACTTTTTCATTCTGTGTGGATGCGTAATAAAACTGTAAGAATCTTTGAACTTGCCTAACCATATTATCTCTAAATGGATCAAGCACTTCTGTTACATAGCCTTCTGGAAGGTTACCATTTTTCTTAGCCAGTCCTGACTCAGCACGTGACAAACCATAACGTTGAGATATCTCTTCTGTTAGCTGTCTACCACCAAATGCCTGCTCTCTAGAAAAGACCACTTTTCCTTTTTCAAAAACGTTGATACCTGTCATTGAAGCACCAAAGTCAACTGCTGCTACAACATCATGCTTATCTAGCTCATTAATCATTGTCTTAAACAATAACTCGACTGCATTTGATTCCAAGTCTACTATTTCAACAGTTAACCCTGCCATCTCAGCAGCGGCTAGTCTAACTTCAACATTTTCAGTTCGTGTACCAGCAATTAAAACATCTAGCATCTCAGCTGATGTCTCCGATGGACCAATGACTTCAAAGTCAAAATTGACTTCATCCATTGGATACGGAATATATTGTTCTGCTTCAAGTGAAATTTGAGCTTCTAATTCAGAAGCGGGTATAGAAGCAGGAATAGTGATGATTTTATTAATAGCCATTGATGATGGGATACCAAGAGCACAACGTCGACTTTTAGTTCGGCTATTTTTAACAGCCAATCTTATCGCTTCACCGACTTTTTCTGCTTCATTAATATCTCTTTCATTTGCTACACCATCAGGTAAGCCTGTTACCGCATAACTATCCACACGGTAATCATTGCCTTTTCGAGAAAGTTCTAAAAGTTTTACAGCTGATGAGCTGATATCAATGCCTAAAAGGTTGCCACTTTTCTTTGAGAAGGAAAACACTAGAATAGATCCTTATTTTATTGTTATTATTTATAAAGTTACTCCGTTAAAGAAGTTCTTTTTTTAAGTTCTAGAGTAATACTAGCGCCCTAATACAAAATAGTCTACATTCTTCTAGCTCTTTGGTGCATACTTTGGACGGACGGTAGAAACTAAATAAAAGTTGTTATTAATAGGTAATTCTATTGATGTTAATCATCAGCTACTTTTACTATATCTTCTCTCATTTATAACCAACTTATAAAAACAAACATTATACTATGTGGCTTATTCAAAAAATTTTTAAGTATCTAATTACTCCTTTTTTCATACTAAGCTTGTTAGGCATCGTAATTGTTTCTGCTGGTTATTTTTATTACCTACCTCAAATACCTTCTGTTAATGAGCTTAAAAATACCCAGCTAAACCTTCCTCTTCGTGTGTACAGTAAAGAAGATCAACTTATTGCAGAGTTTGGACAATACCGACGACGACCTGTTACTTATGATCAAGTGCCTGAAACACTTCGTAATGCATTTATTTCCATTGAAGATGCTAGGTTTTACCAACACAAAGGAGTTGATTACAAAGGAATCGCTCGAGCAGTTATTGCTGCCTTAAAGACAGGACATATTAGGCAAGGCGCGAGTACAATTACTATGCAAGTGGCTCGGAATTTTTATTTGAGCAATAAGAAAACGCTTGATAGAAAGATACGCGAGGCTTTACTCGCAATAAAAATTGAGAAAGAACTAAATAAACAAGAAATTCTAGAGCTTTATCTAAATAAAATTTTCTTAGGTAAACGTGCCCATGGTGTCGGCTCAGCCGCAGAGATTTATTACGGGAAAAAAATCGATAGCTTAAGTCTTGCGCAAAGCGCCATGATCGCTGGCTTGCCAAAGGCTCCTTCGAGATATAATCCAATCAGAAACCCTAAAAGAGCCAAAATACGTCGTGACTATATTCTAAAACGTATGTTTAAGCTTAACTATATTTCTCAGTCTGATTATAAAAATGCTCTAGCTGAAGAGCTTACAGCAAAAATTCATCATGTTGAAAGTCAAACCTATGCACCTTACATGGCAGAAATGGCACGTGCTGATGCTATCAGACGATTTGGGGAAGAGAATATTTATAAGTTAGGCTTAAAGATTTACACCACGCTTGATAGCGAAGCTCAAGATAATGCAATACAAACACTCAGAAGACATTTACTAAAATACACTCATCGACACGGATACCGAGGAGCAGAGGACACAGTCTCTCTTGATGAGTTTAATTCGGTCAAAACACAGCAAGTTAAACTAAAAAAATATAAAGTATTTGCTGAGCTTTATCCTGCATTAGTTACGCAGATAAATAAGAAAAAAGCGACATTACAAGTATATAAAGAAAGTGCACCTGTAACACTAAATCTCAAAGATATGAAATGGGCTAGACCTTACATAAATGAAAACCGTAGAGGAAAGAAGCCTAAATCAATTAATATGATATTGAATTTAGGAGATATTGTTAGACTTAAAAAAGATAAAAAAGGTAAGTGGAAATTAACACAATTACCAAAAGTAACGGGGGCTTTAGTTTCGATGGATCCAAAAAATGGAGCTATTGAAGCTATTGCTGGCGGTTTTGATTTCACCTACAGTAAATTTAATCGAGCCTTACAGGCTAAGAGACAACCAGGCTCTAGCTTTAAACCTTTCATATATGCCGCTGCCCTAGCTAAAGGATACTCACCTGCCACTACTGTTAATGATGAACCTCTAGATTTAAAGAACAGCACATGGGATCCACAGAACTATGGGCATAAATTTGGTGGTCCAACTAGATTACGTATAGCATTACAAAAATCTAAAAATCTTGTTTCTATTCGTCTACTCCAACAAATAGGATTAGGCTACGCTATTGAATATGCTAAACGCTTTGGCTTTAAGAAAAGAACTCTGCCACCTGATCTAACACTTTCCCTTGGAACAGGCTCAGCTACTCCCTTGGAAATGGCAACAGCCTATTCAAGCTTTGCAAATGGCGGATATAAGGTAGATAGCTTTTTTATCAGAAAGATAGTAGATAGAAATAATAATATTATTTTTCAAGCCGACCCTCTAACAGTTTGTGCAAGCTGTATAGCAAACCCTAGCAAAGATAATAAAAACAAGGTTAATCATCCAGCAAAACGGATAATGAAGCCCTATGTGCACTATCAAATTACGAGCATGTTACAAAGTGTTGCGCAAGCAGGTACTGGCGCGCGCTCTAATGCTTTAGGTCGAAGGGACTTGGCAGGAAAAACAGGAACAACTGATGATCAAAAGGACGCTTGGTTCTGTGGGTTTACACCCAAAAAAGTGACGACCGTTTGGGTTGGATTTGACAGAATATCTCCACTAGGAAAGAAAGAAACCGCTGCTGGTGCAGCACTTCCCATCTGGGTCGATTTCATGAAAACGGCTCTTAAAGGCAAAAAGCAGCATCTCTGGGTTCCACCAAGAGGTTTGATTCCTGTCCAATTGGACGCTGAAACAGGGATGCCACCTGATGAATTTACCATTAAAACTATAAATGAAGCACTCACACCAGATCAGATTCCTACTGAAGCAGAAATAGCAGAGTATAAGCTGGCACATATGGATGAAATGATAGAAAAACAACAGATGCAAGTATTACAACATGCAGATGGGCCAACTCGCCTTCGTCATCTGGAAAGACTAAAAAGAGAAGCTTTACAGCGTCAGAATAATAATAAAAGAAGAGAATTAGCTCGACAAAATGAAGTAGAAAGACTACGTAGTATTGGCGTCCAACCATCACCTGAATTACTAAAACCCTTATTTAATAATAAACCTACAGCGACTAGATCAAGAGCACCACAACAAAATAGACAACCTGAAAGTGTTGAAATACCTGAGCAGCTTTTCTAACAATGCCCTCAGAAAGTTTGTAATTTACTGCTTTCCATATTCATGGACGGTATCCACAAGTACCTTCACTTTGTCTGGATCAATATGTTGATGGATTCCATGCCCTAAATTAAAGACATGACCTTCACCTTTACCAAAACCATCAATGACTTTCTTCGCTTCTTGCTGAATCGTATCGGCGGAGGCATAAAGCACAGAAGGATCCATATTACCTTGTAAGGCAACCTTATCACCCACACGTTGACGTGCTTGTTGTATATCCTGTGTCCAGTCTAGCCCTAATGCATCACAACCTGTTTCAGCTAGAAGCTCTAACCATTGACCACCACCTTTAGTAAACAAAGTTACCGGAACTTGTCTGCCATCGGCTTCTCGAGTCAAACCTGAAACAATTTTTTGCATATAGGCTAAAGAAAAATCTTTATATTTTTCTGGTGAAAGTACCCCACCCCAGGTATCAAATATCATGACCGCTTGTGCTCCAGCTGCTATCTGAGCATTGAGATAAGTAGTCACACTTTGTGCTAACTTATCTAACAACAAGTGTAGCGCTTCTGGCTTATCAAACATCATACCTTTAACTTTCGCAAAATCTTTAGTGGTACCACCTTCAACCATATACGTTGCTAAAGTCCAAGGGCTTCCAGAAAAACCTATTAAAGGCACCGAGCCATTTAATTCACGACGGATAGTTCGCACAGCATCCATCACATAACGAAGTTCTTGTTCAGGGTCTGGCATAGGAAGATTTTGAATACTTGCCATATCACGCAAAGGATTTTTAAATTTTGGACCTTCGCCTTCAGAAAAATAAAGCCCTAAGCCCATCGCATCAGGTATGGTCAAAATATCCGAAAATAAAATAGCAGCATCTAAATCGAAACGCTCTAAAGGCTGAAGAGTGACTTCACATGCTAGATCAGGATTTTCACAAAGATCCATAAAACTACCCGCATTCGCACGAGTTTCTTTGTATTCAGGAAGGTAACGTCCTGCTTGACGCATTATCCAAATAGGTGTGGTATCTACGGGTTGCTTAAGTAATGCTCGTAAAAAGCGATCATTTTTTAATGGCGACATAAAAGTACCCTTAGAATTAATTGGTAAAAAGCGAGATTATAGATGAAGATGAAGTATCAAATACTTCTACAGATTAGCTTCTAACTAATAGCAGACTTAATTAAACCACTTATTTTACCCATGTCAGCACGACCTTGAGCCTTTGGCTTGATATAAGCCATTACCTTGCCCATATCTTTCATGCTTGAAGCACCAGTAGCATCCATAGCCTCTTTAATAAGAGACTGAACTTCATCATCTGTTAAAGGTTCAGGTAAATAGATTTGGAGGAAACCAAGCTCTAGCTCTTCTTGAGCGACTAAATCATCGCGTCCAGCTTTGGAAAACTGTGTGATAGATTCACGGCGTTGTTTACACATTTTATCTAGGATCACCAAAACGGCCGTATCATCTAGATCTTCTCGTGTATCAACTTCTTGCTGCTTGATAGCAGCTAGAATATTACGCACCGTCAGAAGACGGTCTTTTTCTTTTGCACGCATTGCAGACTTCATATCATCTGTAAGGCGACTCTTTAATTGAGACATTATATTAAGCTGTCAGAAAAAAGAATTAATACATTCTTACGCGACGATTAATCTCACGTTTCAAGTTTTTGATATTGCGTTTTACAGCAGCTGCCTTTTCTCTTTTACGAATAGATGTTGGCTTTTCATAGTATTCACGACTACGAACTTCTGCAACGACTCCAGCTTTTTCACATGTACGCTTAAAACGACGTAATGCAATTTCGAAAGGCTCGTTTTCTCTAACTTTTACATTTGGCATATTATAGCTCTGTTATTTTTTCTGTTACTCTAATTTGCAAGTAACATATCGGTTTCAAAGAGCACGGCATTATACGCTTGGCACAACAAAAAGCAAAACTGATTTATTAGTTTTTGATGATTATTTTTAATAAAAATGAATAATTCCGATACTTTAAGACCTCAGTATACTTTTAGAAAGAAAAAAAGGTAATTATCACGGTCATCTTATTGTAGAATACCTCTGCCTATTTGAATGACAATTAAAAAAATATGATACGACTTATTAGCATAATCACACTTTTACTTTTTATATCATCCTGCTCGATCTATAAAATGGAAATACAGCAAGGCAATGCGCTTTCGAACGAAACTATCTCTCAAATACAATCAGGTATGAGCAAAGCAGAAGTTGCATCAATTCTAGGCAACCCTTTATTACAAGATAATTTTAGAAGCGATCGATGGGATTATATTTATTACACACTGAGAGGCAAGAAGTCAGCAAAAAAACAAAGTTTGACGTTATTTTTTAGAAACGATCAGTTAACTCAAATTAAAAAATAGTATTTTCTAACACCTATAGAGTATTAGAGACCGAGCATAACTTGGTCGCTTACAACCATTCCTCTAAATAATAAATATACTGACCTTCAGAAGATTTTGAAGGTCCAATAACAATAGCCGCATACTTCTTATCCTGCTCAGATGCTTTTGCAAGAGCTGACTCTTTTGACTCATGCACCTCTACGCAAGTGGCCGGAAAGCGCTTACGGTTTCTACCTGGCACATAAACAACAGAATATAGACGTTGTGATACCGAAGTTTGGGGATCAAGTGGTACCTTTCCATGCATCTTATTTATCCTTTGAAAGCGTTTTCTTACTGTCGCTATTGTCTTTGTTACTCTCACCACCTTTTTTAAATTTCTTTCCTTCTGCGGCTTTTCTCTTACGCACTTCTTTAGGGTCTGCAATAAGTGGTCGATAGATTTCCACTCGATCTCTTTCTCGCATAATTTGCGTCATTTTTGTTAACTTACCAAACAACCCTACTTTCATGGTCTCAATATCTAGCTCAGGGTATTGCTCTAAAACTCCCGACTGTTCCACAGCACCCTTAACCGTTACGCCCTCCTCTACTGAGAAAGATAACAATCTTTGCTTATCAGGCAAAGCATAGATCAGTTCTACTTGAATCTGCTCAGCCATACTTTACCCTTGCCTGACTAACAAACGAATCAACCATGCTATTAGCAATCTGACTAAACACGGGCCCTACGACCAAACTCAGTAACTTACTAGAGAATTCATATTCCAATTCCAATCGAACTTTGCATGCCTGTTCTTTGAGCTCATCAAAATACCAAAAACCATGCAGTTCCTTAAACGGACCATCAACCAGCTTCATTCGTATTTTCTTATTTTTATATAAGGTATTTTCAGTAACAAATGTCTTATTTACTGCACCTTTGACGATTGTAACTGCACCCACCACACTATTTTCATCACGAGACCTTTCCTCTGATGCACCGCACCACGGTAGGAACGTATCATAAGAATCAATATCATCAACCAGTTGATACATCTGTTGCGCACTAAATGGGACGAGAGCACTCTTATTCACTTGAGCCATAATGGTAATAAACTGAATATTTAAAACTACATTCTAACAGCGATTATTTCTTTACGTCAGGTTATAATTGCACCATTAAACGGTAAATTGGTAATTAAATTCTCTCATGGCGAAGAAAAACAAAAAGAAAAAAGGGCACGGCGGCAAAACCATCGCTAAAAATAAAGTAGCCTATCACGACTATTTTATTGAAGAAACCTATGAAGCAGGTTTGGTTCTTGAAGGCTGGGAAGTCAAAAGCCTACGCGATGGTCGCGCCCAATTAAAAGAAGGCTATGTCTTTCTAAAAAATGGTGAGGCATGGATATCTGGCGCTCAAATTACACCACTACTCTCAGCTTCCACCCATGTAAACCCAGTAGCAACCCGTATCCGTAAATTATTACTGCATGACTATGAACTGGTAAAACTAGCCGTAGCGGTAGATCGCAAAGGCTACACCATATTACCCCTGACACTCTACTGGAAGCATAATCACGTTAAGTTAGAAATAGGCGTAGGCAAAGGTAAACAACAACACGATAAGCGCGCAGTATCTAAAGAAAAAGATTGGAACCGTAATAAACAACGGATATTAAAAGGCAGGTAAGATTCTTTAAATGGCACCCCCACCTTAATTTGAAGATTACTCTTTAAGGCTTACCAAGAGCCAGAAACTACATCGCCACAGCCTCCGAAGGAAGTATCGATATTGGTTGAGACTTGCACTATCCCACAAAGAAAACCAGTATAGATACTAGATCGCATTGGAAGAATGTATAAGGCACCCCCGTACTATTTGGAAGATTATTTCATTTTTCTAGCTTAGCAAAAAATATTTGGCAGATAACTTTTACCATATCAATGCCAAAGCTGCTTTTCTGAACTCTTTTCTATATCTGCCATTACTTTTTGATGAGAGGCCAGCTCTTCAGAATCTACCTTTAAAACTATTAAAGCATCCCTCTCAGAGGGCAAACGATTAAATGCCTCAGCATTGGAATTAGACTCTCCACCATCCTTGTCCCCAAGCAACAGAGCAGTTTGCCCACCCGTCATTGCCAAATAAACATCAGCAAGAATTTCAGAGTCTAATAAAGCCCCATGTAATGTTCGATGATCATTGATGACATCATAGCGCTTACACAATGCATCTAGGGTGTTTCTTTGCCCAGGATGCATTTCACGCGCAAGCACTAAACTATCTAAGATTTCACAACGCTGTTCTAGTTTTTCTTTTATTGATGCGAGATAGAGCTCATGATTTAAGAACCCAACATCAAATGGCGCATTGTGGATTATCAGTTCTGCCCCACTGATATATTCTAAAAAGTCAGTCACGATCTCACTAAATGAGGGCTTATCTAGTAAAAAATCAGTTGTGATTCCATGAACGGCTAATGCACCCTCCTCACTATCACGATCAACTTTAACATATTGATGATAATTATTTCCCGTCAGCTTACGACCTATCATCTCCACACAACCAATTTCTATAATACGATTGCCATCACGTATTTCTAAACCTGTTGTTTCAGTATCAAGGAATACTTGCCTATGCATTTTATTCGCCATCAAACATTTCCTTTTTTATGATCCATCGCATAATTAGCAAGTTCATCTGCACGTTCATTTCCAGCATCGCCGCTGTGACCCTTTACCCACTTCCATTCAATTGAGTGCTCCCGCACTGCTTTATCGAGTCGCTGCCATAGGTCTTTATTTTTTACTGGTTTTTTGGCGGCCGTCTTCCACCCCCTCTTTTTCCAACCTTCCATCCATTCAGTAATACCTTGGCGCACGTATTGTGAGTCTGTCGTCAGTACAATTGAACATTCGCGACTTAAGATTTCTAAGGAGCGAATAGCTGCCATTAACTCCATTCTGTTATTGGTAGTTTCTTCTTCATAGCCATAGATTTCTTTTTTATGCTCACCAAAACTTAGAAGAGCTCCCCAACCACCAGGACCAGGATTACCCCGACAGCCACCATCGGTGTAAATAACAACGTTATTATTCATTTATTTACTTTTTATTGATTATAAAAATTTTCTCGACGAATTCTTTGAGCCGTTCGATTTAATGCTACCTTACCACCGCTTAATACCGCAGGTGCCATCCAGACTTTTTTATCCGGTTGCATTGCAATCACCCTCTTTTTAGCATGTATCACATACATACTCCCCATGATTGGACCCATATAGCTCCCCACACGATCCATCCAAGCGAGGCCCTCAAAGATTTTTTTATTTTTAACTGAAGGTCGAAAGCCTAAATAACTCACATCAACCACATCAAAGCCTAGTAAAGAAAACCAATCACGAATACGATGAACACTGCGCATTCTATAATGATTACTCTCACGCTTAAAACCTGAGCGTAGGAATTTACCTGCTTGAGCTCCCGCATGGGAAAATGCAAAAGGATTAAAGCCAATTAAGACACAGTGACCTTCAGGGACTAAAACACGATCAATTTCGCGTAATATTTGATGCGGATTTTTGGATGATTCCAATACATGACTAGCAACCACAAGATCAATATTATCAGTAGAAACAGGGAGTTGCTCTGGTGTTGACAAAACAGAATAGTCTTTCTTACTATCTATTTTACCCTCTAGAATTTCAGCCGTATTCTTATCAACCAATGAAAAGCCTGCGGTAATTCGAGAATGTTGCAATAGATCGTAGTGACCACTAAGCACGCCTGTTTCTATCGCATAATAACCAAATACTTCAGACATAATATCCGTACAAATATCTTCTACCGTTAGCAGAGAAGACTGTCCAGAAAGCGACTTATACCAACTAGAGCAGTATTTTAACATATCAGATTGTTTACGCATAAAATCTATATTATCCCAAAATCGCACTTAGACAAAAGAATATTGCACGAATCTTTTGATTCCACAAGCTACCCAAAAAAACACCACCTCACCAAAGCAAAAGAGAGTACGAGCAGCTTATTAAACCCTAAAGATGAAGTTCATATTTTGAATAAGCTATGAAACCAAGTACTTGCACTTTTATTTCACTTTTCTAAGCATGAATGTGGGATTATCCCTTGATAGTTAGCCATAATCATACTATATTCACCCTCTTAAATCTGGCTATTTCCAAATAATAATAAATACTTAGCTAAATTTACTAATAATCTGAATTACTTTAATTTGATTATTTTAAATCGGGCATGGGGAATATGACTAAAAAATTAATTTCAGTATCGAATATAAGCGCTTTCTTTTTGGTTTTATTATCAAGCTCCTTATTTTCTCAAGCTGCTTACAGTACAGACCCTTATGCTGCTAAACGCCAGCAAATAACACAACAAAATGTGGCAAGAAAAGTACAACGCAAACAACGACTACTTGCGCAACAAAGACAAAAATACCATCACGCGCAGCTAGCACAACAACGAAAAAATCAACAGCGTAGGCAGCAGCAGAGAAATCAGCCACAATACTCACAGGCTCCTCACAATGCTAATGCATCGAATCAGCAAAGAATAAGACAGCAAAATGCAGCCAGAAACGCCCAAAAACAAAGACTCGCTCAGTTAAAAAGACAAAAACAACAACGAACACATCAGCAAATAAAGCAAAAACAAGGCAATTTCAGAAATGTGTGGAATCGCGTCTACCATGGCTTTCGATTCCGAGATTACAATAACAATTCATTAGTTAGACGTTACACGCGTGAGTTTTCAAGAAGCCCCATTAGAGTACAACGTCTAGCTGATCGCTCTTCTGACTATTTATATATGGTCGTAAACGAGCTTAATAGACGCGGTATGCCTACCGAAATTGCACTTTTACCTTTTGTTGAAAGTGCTTACAGAAATGCTGCATATTCACATGCAGGTGCCGCAGGAATGTGGCAATTTATACCCGCCACAGGTAGAACATATGGTCTACATCAAACAAGAAGCTATGATGCTAGATTAGACTCTCACCAAGCAACGCATGCGGCACTTAGTTACCTGCAAAAGTTAAATCGCCAATTTAAAGGTGATTGGCTATTATCTCTAGCGGCTTACAACGCAGGTGAATATCGAGTACAAAGAGAAATAGACAAAAATAGAAGGCTGGGTAGACGCACAGATTATTGGAGTCTCGATCTTCCAAGAGAGACTAAGCAATACGTCCCACGCCTACTCGCTTATAAAGAAATATTTAGAAACCCAAGAAAATATGGTGTACACCTAAGAGGCATACCTAATAGCCCTGCTCTAGCTAGAATCCAAGTGAATAAACCTGTGAATCTACGCAAAGCAGCGGCCTATGCAGGCTTACCACCATCAAGGTTACTTTCACTAAATTCTGGATTTTTGCATGGCATAACAACACCACGTTATTCAAAGCAAATATTATTACCACGTCGCCACGCTGGAAGATTAAATAAAATCATCCGCAGCCTGCCACCCGCAGCTGATGTACATAGAAAGACTGCGCGAAAATATTCAAAAAAGCGTAGATCTCGCTCCCGCTATGTTTATCACAAGGTTAGATTGGGTGATAATCTATACCGAATTGCTCGAAAGCATGGCACCACTGTTAAGAAAATTAAACGCCTCAACAAATTAAGAAATAACAAGATTTGGCCTGGTAAACGATTGAAAGTTGCTCGCGGGCGCTCAAAATCAAGACGTAGTTAAATTATTCTAATATAAACGTAATGAAAGATCAGCTTCGCAATAGGCTCATTACAAAACGGTCAACTCAGTCTACTGAGGCACAAAGAGAAAAATCCGATAGAATTTGTCACTTTATTCATCAAAGTGACATTTTTATCAAAGCAACAAAAGTTGCTCTTTATCATGCAGTTCGTGGTGAAGTTGATCTAAGCGATATTGTTTCAACTACTATCCATCAAAAAAACAAACAACTTTTCCTTCCTGTTTTATCACAACAACAAGACCAAGGACTCGTATTTGCACCCATTCACGAGAATAGTGAATATCAAAACAATCAATTCTCTATTCCAGAACCTATCTGCAAAGAAGAAGAATATATTCTGGCTGAACAACTTGATCTAATCCTCGTGCCACTTCTTGGTTTTGATATACAGGGGAATCGTCTAGGGATGGGTGGAGGTTATTATGATCGTAGTCTCGCATTTAAACAGCAAAAAAACAAAAAACCAATTTCTATAGGCATTGCCTACGACTTCCAAAAAGTCTCAGCACTGACTGCAGAGCCATGGGATGTTGGACTGGATATGATTGCCACAGAAAGTGGTTTACATAAATTTTACTAAAGAGTAAGGGCGACGAATAGAAGCATCCTTTAGAAGAAGGCGGCACCTATTACATATGGCACCCCCCCTATTTTTACAAGATTGTACTGCTTGTAATTATGGCTTCTTAAATCTGCTGACCAGAATGACTATCTAAGTTTTGCTTCCTAGGCGCAAATAAAGGCTTGGATAACTCACGTTTTAACTCCTGAGTACCCTCTTCTAAAGCACGTCCTAATTCATTCATCGAATCTGATAAAGAACTATCCAGCTCCTTGATTCCTTCTTGCATTAAACCATTTAGCTGGTCAAACACATTATTCGCGGTATATTTAACAACCGATGTCATGGTCTTTTTAACATTCACACGCCAACCATGTTTTGTTTTAACTAGCACGGTAACACCCGGAACCTTAATTCCTGTTTTACCTTGTTTACTGGTAAATAAAACCGTAGCGACTTCTGAGCGCGTCTCACCTAGCATTTGTTCGCCAAGCTCAAATCGCTCTGGGTGTAGTTTTTCTCCTTTCAAATACTTGAGATAATCAACGGTATCCCAGGTCGCATAAAGCTTGGCAGTCTCCATATCTCTTTCCTGAACCGCTTCCCAAAACTGTTTACTAACACCCTTTGGAGAGTCAGGTTTGCCACAGGCAGTCATCAACAATGAAAGACTCAATAGCAATGATAGCCCTGCTAACCTACTTAGTCGTGTTTTCATTTACTGTCTCTCCTTTTAGGATACTTTTACTAACTGAGTATTCCATTAATTTTGCTGTCTTTATTCTACCTTCTAATAAGACCTCATTTCGATCATTAGATTCAACCCGGCAAAAATTAGGCGCATAGCCAGAATAATACGCTTTGCCTGAATCATCAACTTTACGACTCTCCCACAACACATCTACCTTCTGATTAATCTGTTTTTGATAGAATGTTTGCTTCATTTCATCTGCCAAAACATGCAACTCTTTACTGCGTGCTCTTTTAATATCCTCAGCTACAGGATGCGCTAATCCAGCCGCCTTCGTTCCCTCTCTTGCAGAAAAAGAAAAAATATGAATATGCCCAAAGCCAATATCAGATACCGTCTGTAGGGTGCTATTCCATTCCTCTACTGTCTCACAAGGAAAGCCCACAATAATATCTGTGGTTACATTGAAACCTGCGATAGATTTCCTTGCCTGATTAACTAAACTAGAAAAATCAGCAATCTTACAGCGCCGAGACATACGCCGTAATACCGAATCTGAACCACTTTGAAGTGGTAAGTGCATATGAGGCATTAATCGTGAATTTTCAAAAAGTGTGAAAAAGTCTTCAGGTAAATCCCAAGGCTCTACAGATGCAAAACGAATACGCGGCATGGATGTTTCAGTCAAAATCGCTTTAACTAACTGATGCAGAGTCGTCGCAATATCGCTGCCATAACCACCGACATGAACCCCCGTTAAAACAATCTCCTGTATTCCCTGCTGATAAAGGTTATTGACCTCATCAATGATCTCAACAATGGTACGGCTTCTCTCCTCACCTCTTGCTAGCGTTACAATGCAATAAGTACAACGATAACGACAACCATCTTGAATTTTTATAAAGGCACGATGTTTACCGCGCAAAAATAAAGAAGACTCGCCCGGCTCCTGTGCATTTAAAGGCATCGTATTAGCTGAAAACTCATCCATCACTTTTCGTGCTAACTGATCTTTATTCTGATTATTTACAACCAAATCAACACCTAAACGTGAAGCAACTTCGCTCTCTTCTAAAGTCGCATAGCAGCCACTTACAACCAACTTTGACTGTGGGTTTTCGCGATGTAAGCGATTCATTAATTTACGTGATTTCTTAGTCGCTTCAGTAGTCACTGCACAGGTATTCACTACCACCACATCAGCATCCGTTGCATCTCTTACAATATGATGACCTTCCTTTACAAAGTCATTCGACCACTGGGCTAATTCTGCCTCATTTAGCCTACATCCGAGCGCTTTAAGATGGATATTCATTGTATTCTTTTCATTCTCGTATAAAAAATTTATTGAAACAAAAAAGCCACACTATATAAAATAGTATGGCTTCGACAAATCAACAACAAAGAGATTAGTTATTTAATATTTTTAGGAAAAATCTCAATATCAGCTTCATCTCTAATCGCCTTTAGCATCGCTGTTTGCTCCCTAAAGCCCATGGTACGAATGAAATTTCTTTTCGCTCCATTAGATGGCTCAGCATCAGGTATTTTCACCGAAGTCAGCCCGATTAAAGCATAATCACCATTTGACTGAATAGCATTTGCGTAAGAACTCTTATCACCCTCAGGCTGTTGCATACTGAATACTTTATCAACAAGTACTAGGCCTAGTTTTTTATTAGTGCGTTTTACTGCGGCTGTTTTGATGACTTTATCAACAGAACCACCAATTGATTCAAGAGCACTCCAGTCACCTGATAGCTTAATTTTCTCTAAAACTGACTCTCCTTTTTCGATAACCACTTTTCTTAACTTTTGCGTAACTAAACTCTCTTTAATCGTTTCCGTTACTTCAGTTAAAGGCTTCACAGCAGGCAACTCATGATCAGCAAGTCTTACAACATAAGCAACCCCGTTGCCCATTTCAATCATCTCAGAGTTCTTACCAGCGGATAAAACATCATCGCTAAAAGCAGCTTTCAAAATCTTAGGTGTTACTAATGGATTTTTTGGATTAAAGGGTTGATTGCGCACCATCCAATCAGTACTTAACACCTGAACCCCAATAGCATCAGCGGCTTCATCCAAAGACCCTTCATTTTCAAATGCTAAGGTTTGTAACTGCTCAGACTTATCAAAGAAGACTTTTGTCGCCTGTTCTTCTCTGTACAGTTTTTCGACTTCTGCAGTAACATCAGCGAAATCTTTTTGTTGCTTCTCTTTAACATCAAGCAATTTAATGATTTCATAACCAGCATTGGTTTTAACCACTTCTGACACATCACCTTTAGCAAGTTTAAAGGCACTTGCATCAAATAGATTACCCATATCGCCTCTGGCGACAAAGCCGAGTTCACCTGATTTTTGGGCTGTTAAAGTATCAGCAGACTCTGTCTTTGCCAGATTTTCAAACGTCTCAACGCCCTCTTTAATCTTCTTCAGTAAAGACTCTGCCTTCTCTTTAGCTTCTGCATCTTTGCCATCAATTTTAATTAGAATATGAGCTACACTACGTTGTTCAGGGTCTACATAACGATCTGCATTATCATCGTAAAATAGCTTCAAAGTATCCTCTTCAACCGTAATATCTTTAGCTAACTCATCTTGAGACAACTTAACATAGCTAAGCTTAACCTTCTCATCCGTCATATATTGTGAATTATTGGCATCATATTGGGTTTTAATTTCCTCCTCAGACACATTCACCTCAGACTTATAGTCATCCATCTTTAAAGTAAATACTTCAATATCACGTGTTTGCTCAAACAACCCCTGATAACGTGTTAATTTTCGTGGAGTAATAAAAGCAGAATTATTAATCGCTTGTATAAATTGACTGTTAGAAATACGTGTTCTTAGCTCACTTTCATAATTAGACTTATTAGTACGACGATTAGCTAGCGCAAACTCATAAGTTTGCGCATCAAAAACACCTTCTTTTTGAAAAGCAGGGTCACTAGAAATAATATCATAGACCTCCTGATTACTTGCCCTATAGCCATTTTCTTCTGCTACCTGCTGAATCAGAGTCTGATTAATCACCTGATTCAATAACTGCGTACTACGCATCCCCCGAGCAGGAATTTCCTCACCATTAACCGTCGCAGCAACCAAAGCACTGCCCCCACTTAAATAGGAGCTAATACCAACTAATGCGAAGGGAACTGCAATCAACCCCACAATCGCATATGCAACCCAACCCTTAGCCTTATCATGAATATTCTGTAACATAATATCTCTTTTTATTGATAGTTAAATCACCAGACATAGAAATCCAGCAAATATAAAGCGCGTAATAATACCTTATACGGCAGTAGTAACCAAGGCTTAAAACACGATGGAAAAGGCTATATGGCAGTTCTGTTGAGCGGAGACGAAGCACCCCCGCTTCTTCAAAAGATTACTATCTACTATATACTCTTGAGAGGCTGTTTTTCTGATACTCTTAACCCTAGTGAAAACACAGCGCTACATCTTCGAAATGAGATGTCTTAGTGCGATTTTTCTTTGCGGAGATGGCGCAAGTTTCGACCAACATCGAAAAACCATATAAATACTTAATGGCACCCCCCTATTTTTTACACAATTACTCCTCAGTTTTAGCACTTATCACCTGCTCCTCGACAATATAAACAGGAGCTGCCAAAGTACCTGCACGCAACAATAGTGCGATATTATACGCTTCTTTTTTTGACTCCAAACCCGTTATCTCAAAACGTTTACCTAGCTCTTCTTGTATTCGAGCAATAGTAATTACCTTTTCCTCAACAATAAGTTTCTTTTTAGCATCACCACCTTCTAGCTTTTGAAGCTCCGTTTTATACTCGATATAAATCACTGCCAAGAGTTTTCCAACACTTACCCGTGTTAGCTCTGAAAATACCTCCGCACCTTCGTCATCTAACTGAATAGAGATAGAAGGCATGTCATTATAATCAAAACCTGCTGAGGCAGTTTCAATATACTCACCGCTTAACTTAGGGCTACGTTTAAGTAGAACAGGTTCACCCGTTTTCATTCGATAAAGCTTACTTCCAGGAGGGGTGATTCCACTAGATTGAGCTTCATAAGCATCAGCATTTTCATTAACAAATCTAAACTCAAATGTTGCTGATTTAGTCATTATATTTTTTATTTGTTGAAGATTCCTCACCTTAGGAAAATGAACAAATATTTTACTAGCACCCACTTTTTTAATAATAGAATGACGTATTCCGAGTTCAAAAGCACGCTTGCTTAAGACCGCAATATTTTTCTTAAATACAGTTGCCTTTAAATCATTATATTTTGCCTCAGTAAAACTAAGCTGTAATGCGACCCCTTTGTTAGCATCCTGTTCTTCTATAACAAATTGATCAGTGAACTGCTTCTTTAGCAACTCACTTGCTAAATCACGTGATTCAGTACTTTTAAATCGAATCAAAATCTTATCCGCAGCATTGTTAATTCCAAGATACCGAGCATTCTCAGTGCGCAAAAAATCACGAAGCTCCTGACGATAAAGCATTAACGACCTCTCTATCGCAAAATCCAGATCAACATCCATAAGGTAAGTTACACCATCAGGTAACTTCGATAGGTTTAATTTCCCATCATCAGTCACCACTTCCATTATATTAATAGATGGTAAATCTGGCGTATCTGGTGTTACAAATATGCTTAAAGCAACAATTATGACTAATAGTGTTGAAGAGACGATAAGAATAAATTTCCACATGATAAAAACCTAAAAA